>CAMCUM010000018.1 GCA_945878975.1 Legionella genomosp. 1 | reverse complement strand
ACGTTAGAATCGTTATATTACGAGTTTGTTCTTATTTATCAATTGAATGAGCAATTAAATTGGCTCAGTTGTAATTTGACCATCTCCTGGATGCCGCGGACAAGCCGCGGCACGTAGGCGTCGGGGATGAATTGTAAACAGGCCCCAATATCTAGATACAGCACTGCAAATGGCGTTTTGGTCCGCTGGTTACGCGCAATGGCGCGAAGAAGTGCATCTGAAAATGCCGGTTTATTAGGCACTTGAGTTAGAAAATCTAGATAAGCTAGTTTTTCAAGGGAGTGTTCATTTTCTTTTAACACAGAGATATTAGTAAGAGTGCCTACCATTCGCACTAATTTTTTTTGTTTATCAAGAATGCCTTTTCTACGCGATAGGAGCCAAATTTTTTGACCGGATTTATGTTTAAACTGCAGTTCCTGAATCAGAGGATGTTCACTGTTATTTGCAATATAGGTTGCCATTTTAAGCTGAAGAGCTTGTAAATCTCTCGGTACTATCAATTGTTCATACGTTTCCATGCGATTTGCTAATTCGTGATCCTCGTACCCCAAGGTCTTTTTTAAGAGTGGGCTTAAATACGTTTTATTCGTAATGAGGTCCCAGTCCCACCACCCATCAGTGATAGCGTCTAACCCTAAATTAAGGTGTTCAGCATCAATGATTTTTTCTTCTAACCAATACTTTTCTGTGATATCCCAAGTAATGCCAGTGAGGTAAATAGGACCAGATGACGAAGTGTGAATATTTGCAGAGCAGGATAAATAGCGCACAGAGCCATTTGGTCGAGAAATACGAAAATTTTGTTCAAAATTTTCGTGTTTTTTGATAGAGGCTTCTAGGGCTTCTTCTATTTGTTTTTTATCATCTGGATGCGTGGCAGCAATAAAGCTGGTTAATTGATTCATGCTAGAGAGGTTAGGTAATCCGTAAATACTTTTTATGGTGTCGTCATAGGTAAAGTTGTTGTCGGTAAGATTGTAGTGCCAAATTCCAATCAGCCCTGATTTCAAAGCCGCTCTTAAATCTTTTTCAATGTCACATTTTCTTGTTGTAATAATTTTGTTTGGTTGATATCGGTGAAAGTAATCACAACGCCCGTCACGTCTTGCGTTTGCGTGGGGAGGTAGGGGATTATTTTTAGTAAATACCAGTGATTATCATTGCTGATTATCTCATTTTCATAGGTCATTTTGGTTTTTAATACCTCTGAGGCCTTCGACAGGAGTAGCTCAAATTTTAAATTATGTTGAAAATCCTCTAAGGGACGGCCTATATCATGCCCCATGAGATTAAATATCTTCTTTATTTCTGGCGTAAATACTCGAATTTCAAGCTTAGAGTTGAGAATAATGGTACATATTTTCGCGCTGTTGATTAAATTATCAATATCATCTTTGGCTTGAATGACTTCCTCAATTTTTTTTGCGCGCTCCAGGTTAACGATATTTAGCTCTTCATTGACAGACTGAAGCTCTTCATTAGTAGACTGCAACTCTTCATTCGACGCCATCAATTCTTCATTCGTTGATTGCATTTCCTCATTGACGGTTTCCATATTTTCCAATGACGATTGGAGCAAAACGCGTGCTTCTACAAGCTCTCCCTCCAGTGCGATGATAATTTCATCATGATGTGTGTTTTTTTGTGCTCCGGAGAGCATTAATTTGGGTTGTTTTTTGAATTTTACGGGATCAAATCGGATCCAATAATAAGCAAGGGTTTGATTTTTATCACAAATTGGATGAACACTCATTTTGATGCTTTGCTCTTTACCATTCTGAAAAGGGATTGCAATATGGTCGTACACGACGGGGATTAATTTTATTTTTGCTTGATGTAAAGCGGCGATCAACGCTACTTTTAGCTCATCTATAATAATCTTGGTTAAGATGAGGGTCGGCGTGCCTTCAGGAAGCAGGATCAACTCTCGTGCATTGCCAATGCTATGAAGGATGAGATAAGCGGTGTCTATGATAAAGCCTGCAGAAACAACTTCTTGCAAAATAGCATTATAAGCATACAACGGTAAGGATCCTGTTGGATTTAAATTGGGCGCCGGAGGAGGGAGATCGACAGAGAAGGATTTGTGAAATAGGTTTGTTGAAATCTGAGGATATTCACTGGGCTTGGTTTTTTTAAAAATTTTCCAAGTTTGATTGTGGATGATAAGGTCGAGCTTTAATGAAGCGAGTCCTTCGCTTGGGCCCAAAAATAAAAACCCCCCGACATTCAAAGAAAATCTTAAGATATCCAGCACACGTTTTTGTTCTTGAGCTTTGATATAAATGAGAAAGTTTCGACAGCAAATCAAATCTAATTTGGTAAATGGTGGATCATTTAATAGATTATGCGTTGTGAATAAAATTTGGTTTTTAATGCTAGGCGAGATTTCATAGTGGTCAGAATGTTTTATAAAATATTTGTTTAAAAGCTCCGCGGGAACGTTGATCAGTTCTTGGGGCATATAACACCCTTTTTTAGCTTTTTGAATAAAATAAGGGAAGATATCAGAAGCAAATATTTTGATGGAAAAGGGAAACTGATGGGCGTCAGCGTATTTTTTAAATAATAGAGCAATAGAGTAGGCTTCTTCTCCAGTAGAGCAAGCAGTTACCCAAATCCGGATATCGGATTGTTCTTTTTTTTGCACGATTAAAAAGTTGAGGAATGACGTCTGTTTCTAAGAGTGTAAAGGCTTCCCTATCTCTAAAAAATTCCGTCACGCCAATGAGGAGATATTGATATAGCGTTTTGAGACCATCGTTATTTTGCGACAAATAAGTCGTGTAATCGACTAAGCGTTCGATCCCCAAAAGTTGCATTCTTCTGTGGATCCGTCTGGATATTGTCCCAATTTTATAGACGCTAAAATTGGTGTGAAATTGCGTGTTGAGCAGATGAAAAATATCGCTATATTCCGATTCATTAATGGGTTCGATCTGTTTCACGTTTTTGTTAAAGTCAGCAGGGTGATCCACATACTCCAGGATAACATTGGGTATTTCTGATACAGATAAAACATAGTTAATTTCTTTGGTAGCCAGTGCTTTATTTGGCATATCCTTAAATTTTGCCTCGGATGGCGTTTGCGTGATGGTTAAACCATTGTTCTTTGCGATGCTTTTTATACCCAAAGCACCATCTGATCCGGTGCCGGATAGAATGATACCGATTGCCAACTGTTTGTAATTTGTGGCAAGTGATTCAAATAATGTATCAATGGGGGTATGTACTGCTTTGCGGTCTATTTTGCTTAATACAAAGCATTGATCAGTAATCTGGGCCTCAAATGTGGCTGGGATCAAGTAAATAACGCCAGGTGCTAGGCGCATTTTATTTTCTGCGATTTTAATGGGTATTTCAGTATTATGAGACAGCAACTCACTCATCATGCTGTGAAAATCAGGTGACAAATGTTGTACAATTATGAAGGTTAATGCCTCAGTTGATGGCATGCAGTTGAATAATTCTTGAATGGCTTCTAGCCCGCCTGCAGAGGCACCGATACCGATGATATATTGGGGAGAATTTTTCATTTTATCGTCCATGTGTATCGGTGCGAAATTGCACGTGAATGTATTTGTAAAAGTCTATCAAATTGTTTGAGTATGGTGTTGTCTTAGAAATTTATGAATAATATGCTCAATAATTTCTGTTGTAATAGGTTTGATGACGACTTCATTCATCCCGGCCTCTATACATTCCGCATTGATTTTATTTTCGCCATGCGCAGTGAGTGCAATGATTGGAACGGGATTTTTGTGGTGTTGTTTTTCGAAATCTCGAATTTTTTTAGTCAGCTCTATTCCAGAAATACCTGGTAATCCGATATCCGTTAAAATGAGGTCGAAGGGTTGAGTCTGAGCTAATTCAAAAGCGGTTTCCCCATCAGTAGCTGGGGTTGGCTTTATTTTTGCATTGATTAGAAGTGTTTTTGCAATGGTCAGAGCAATATGATTGTCTTCAACAATTAATATATGGGGCATAGCATACGATGTTGTCTCAGCAGGCAATAAGGTTTTTGACGAAGCTGTAGGGCGTGATTTAGAAAAAGAAGCAGCGACTTTTTCATCAGCGATCTGTAAGGGAAGCGTGAAGGAAAAGGTAGAGCCCTCATTCAATTTACTTTGTACGGTAATTTCCCCGCCGAGTAGCTGTGCATAGGTTTGTGCAATATGCAGTCCCAATCCATGCCCATTTTCTAGACCTTTGTAAGACGCTGTGACACGGTAGAAAGCATCAAATATCTTGTCTAAAGCTTCTGGAGGCATGCCTTTCCCTGTATCCGTGACGTTAAATTGCAACGACACGGTGTTGAGCTGTTTTTCGAGTAATGTTACCTCAATGCTAACATGGCCTGTACACGTATATTTGATAGCATTCCCTACCAGATTCAGTAAGATGTGATGAATTTTTTTATGATCAGAAACCAGGCATCTTGGGATTCGATCATCTATGTGTACGATAAGTTGAATTTTTTTAAGATAAATGGATGATTTTTCTAAGTCCACAATCCCTTGTATCAATTGATGTAAGTGAAAGGGTGCTTCGTGAAGATCGTTCGTGTTGATGTTGTCAGCAGAAACGGCATCCAGAATTTCATTGAGCATATTCAAAAGCTCATGACCGCTTTGTGCTAGGTCGTGAGCAAGGCTTTTTTGGTGGGGGTCTTGCAACTCATTTTCGAGTATATTGGCTAAGCCAACTACGCCAGATAGCGGCGTGCGGATATCATGGCTCATATTGGCGATGAATTCCGTTTTGGAGTGATCGGCGGCTTCGGCAATTTTTTTTGCTTGTTTCAGATCCTCTTCCATTTTTATTCTAGCGGTGATATCTGTTGAAAGACCTAATATGCCAATGATTTTCCCATCACTGTAAAGTGGTTTTTTGCTGGTTAAATAAATTTTTAAGACGTCATTGAGAGGGATGGGGTCTTCTTCCGCATGATCTTTGCCTTTTTTAATAATAAGGGTATCGTTGTCACGTAATCGTTTGACGCGGTCATGATTCCAGTTAAATTCTTTAGCAAGATCAATATCAGTTTTTCCAATAATATCTAATGGACTTTTGTAACCAAGTATATTTGCAACGTTTTTATTACATCCCTGATAGGTAAAATTGACGTCTTTCCAATAAATCAATTCAGGAAAGTTTTCGATGATACTATTCAGGTACATTTTGTTATTACTAATAGAAATGATTTTATTATTAACAATCGTGTGGCCAGTTAGTAACCACCATTGTTCATTTTCAACATGGATAAGCACTTTTTCCCATTGATGAAGATTATCATTAATCAAGGAAGAATTTGTCTTGGAAGCTTTATTATTTTTATCGAGAAAATGTGATAGGTTAAATTTTTCGTGAAATTCAATGATAGATTTGTTCTTCAGAGACTCTTTTTTGCTCAGGCCTAGCCAACTTTTAGCTAGACAATTAATGTATTTTATATTTAATGTTTCATCGATAGCGATGACGGCTATTTTTGATAAGGTTTGTATCTTTCCAAATCCAACTACTTCTGCTTGAGATAGTCTCATATTTTTCTTGTTAATACTGACGTACTTCTGAACGAATCCAAAATTGTGAGCGCAAACTGAGAGGAAGTCAACTCTATTTGTCTGAGATTAGGGGGCTGAGTTCTTCGATTGTAGCGCTATGATAAATTTGTGTCATGGGAAGGGTGCAATGGAACGTATGGTTAATTTTTTTAATTAGATTAAGTGCTTGTAAAGAATGTCCTCCTAAAGCGAAAAA
The DNA here is from genome assembly GCA_945878975.1 of Legionella genomosp. 1. Taxonomy (GTDB): domain Bacteria; phylum Pseudomonadota; class Gammaproteobacteria; order Legionellales; family Legionellaceae. Next base: position 46,216 of record CAMCUM010000018.1, on the reverse strand, counting down.
ATTATCAGCAACGCTTAGTTCGTTAATACCAAGCGTCTCTTGCCATAATTGCAAAAGTTGCGTTTCTACTTCATTGCGTGGCTTTATATATTTCGTTGTGATAGAGAGCTGTTCTCTAGAAATTTTTGGCATATATGCGTTGATATCTGCTGAAACGGGTTGTACTTCATTGATATCGATTTTTGAAATGGCTATCTGATTATTTTCAGTTTGTAATACGTTTAAAAATATTTTTTTACCTTCTATTGGAGACACATCGTTTCCTTGGTCTATGAAGTTAATTTTTCCTTCATTGCGATTTTTATTTGCCATCCCAACGTCTCGCCAAGTATTCCAATTAATACTGACGACAAAAGCAGCATGAGAGAAAAAACCACTGATAGCAATGGCATCTAAGCAAGCATTTGCAGCACAATAATCAATTTGCTCAAATCCGCCAAGTAGGACGCCCAGTGATGATTTGAGCACCACGAAATCTAAAGAAATAGACTCAAAAGCTTTTATTAGGTTAAAAGTTCCCGGTATTTTTGGGGCAAATACCCTTTTTATGGAGGCTGCTGTTTTAGCTTGCATCAACTCTGGATCGGATATGCCTGCCGCATGAATCAAGCCATTTATTTTCCCGTAGTTTGTGATGCAGCGCGCTACCACCATTTTGAGAGGGTCTAATTCCGTAATATCTACTTGCTCTATATGCAGTGTTGCACCTAAAGTTTTTAATTTGTGTAGATGTTTGATTTTGTTGTGATAAGGATTGCTGCGATCTTGGAGTATAGGTGCCCATTCTGTTTCCGGAGGGACTGTGCTTCGAGAAAGTAAAATGAAGATGGGGTTGGAGACTGATTCTGCTATGGCCTCGCAGCAAGTTAAGGCAATGCCTCCGAGTCCTCCTGTGAATAGATAAATCCCATTGTTTTGTAATCGATGTATTTTGTTTTTACTGGGTAGGTTGTCGTGATACATCAAATGCCATTGGTACCCATTACGGTAAGATTCAAGGAGGGAAGATTCCTCCGAATCTTGATTGATGCAAGAATCTATTATTTTATGTACTAGGTTTTGGTGCAACGTTTCTGTTGGATTGAGATCGATGAGTTTCAGTCGGATCTGCGGATGCTCTTGTGTGATAACACGACAGGCACCTAGCAATGTTGCGTTGATGGGGTTGATGCTTTCTGTTCCAATAATTTGCTGTGTCCCACTGGTGATAACGGTTATTTTTGTTTGTGTCGGATCATTGCTTGTCTCAAGCAGCGCTTGTGATAAATATAAAAGGCTATAAAACCCATGCTTTAGTTTTTCTTCTATACTTTCAATGGATTGCGTGGCATCTATGGTGATGCCGTATGAAGCCAAATTTAAAAAAATGGGATAATAGAAAGTCTGTTTGACTGTCTTAATAAATTCAAAATAATGATTTTTTTCATTTGGATTGATTTTGAAATGCAAGGGGTCATCATGTGAGTATTCGGTACCGAATGTCACAATGATAGGATCTACGCCGTGACTTTTGAAAAAAAGAATCAATTTATCTGCAAGTCCTTCATCATCTCGGATGATGAACCAGGTATGATTTTTCAGGATATCGGAGGAGATTGTGATAGAACCAGGGATTTTATGATGAGTCCATGCAGGCTGAAAGCTACGTATCATTGCAGAACTGATGGATTTATCAGGGTCGAGCCAATATTTTTGTTTTTGAAAAATATAGGTCGGCAAGTTTAGTTTTTGGGGTTGCATAGGTTGATGAAACCTATGCCAGTCGATCGGGATAGCATTTATCCAGGCTAGCCCAATGACAGAATACAGCTGCTTCAAATCGGAGCTAGGATGGTTCGAATCAAGCGTATGAACAATCTGATGCATGGTCTGAGAGGTATCTTGTAAGACTGATTTGAGAAATGTGCCCAGGCTGCGTTTGGGTCCGATTTCTATGAATAGGGAGTGAGAGTCTTGTGCGAGAAGATTCAGCCCGGCACTGAGTCTGACGGCATGTCTTAAATGTTGATACCAATATTCAACATCGATCGCATCTTTAGCCGATAACCAATCACCTGTCACATTGGATATAATAGGAATATTAGGCGCATGAAACTTCATATTTGATAAGATGTCGATAAAGGCTTCTTTGATGGGTTTCATGAGATGCGAATGGAAACCGTGACTAACCTGAAGTTTTTGGTAAGTGATGGTATGTTTTGTGAGATATTTTTCTAAATTTTGAATGGCTGCATCAGTACCTGATGCTACGCAATGATGACTTGAATTATGTAAAGCAAGTTCTATGCCTTCCACAGAGGATTGCAGTTTTTCAAAATGATCAATGGAGCATTCGATGGCAACCATGGCGCCAGGCGGCGCTTGAGCCATTAAAATACAGCGCTGGCAAATCAAAGCGACGCCATCTTCGAAAGAAAAAACGCCGGCCAAGCATGCCGCAACATACTCCCCTAAACTATGTCCAATCAAGGCATTAGGCTGGATACCATAATACATGAGTAATTTTGCTAGAGCATACTCAATGATGAATAAAGCAGGTTGCGCGTATTTGGTTTCGCTTAATTTTTTCGTATGGGGATCTTGGAGTATTGATAAAAAGTCACAAGACAAATATTGGGAAGTAATTTTTGCGCCCTCACGCACAATATTGGCGAAATAAGGGATAGCCATGAGTTCTAGGCCCATTTGTGGGTATTGCATGCCTTGTCCAGGAAACATAAATACGACATTGGTACTGGTATTATTTTCGTGGTACTGAATCGGATTGTGAGTGAAGGACTCGATAATTTCTTCTAAATTTTTCCCGATGCCATAACGTCGGTAAGAAAAATCTTCTCTTCCAGTTTGTAATGTATAAGCAGCACGTTCTATGTAATGAGGGATGCTATTGCTATGTTGAGAGGCATGTTTGAGAAAAGCATCTGTCATTTTTTCTAATGCATGCTCTGTTTTTGCAGATAATATGATGAGTTGTTTTGGTGGCAGGGCGTTTGTATGATGATTTTTTTTGTTTGGAGGGCGATACTCACTGAGTATCATATGAGTATTCGTGCCGCCAACGCCAAATGAGCTGATACCGGCATGGTATGTCGGGTGACTGTCATCCCAGACAATCGGGGTTTGATTAATAAAAAATGCACTTTTAGCGAAGCGTAAGTCTGGATTGGTTGCTATAAAATCTGGCATTGGGGAAATTTTCTTGTGATGCAACGACAACACTGTTTTGATGAGTCCCGCCATACCTGCGGCCACATCAGAATGCCCAATATTCGCTTTTACAGTGCCTAAGGCACAAAATTTTTTCTGTTTGGTATGTGTTTTGAATGCGCCAGAGAGCGCGTTAAACTCAACAAGGTCGCCTAAATGGGTCGCTGTGCCATGCGCCTCTATATAACGCACATCTTGAGCGCTCAGTCCCGATTTTTCAAGGGCATTCAAAATGCAAGCCATTTGTCCGCTATGGCTTGGTGCTGTATACCCTAATTTATCAGAACCATCATTGTTAACGCCGCGACCTTTGATCACAGCATAGATGGTGTCGTTTTCGGCAATAGCATCTTGGAGGCGCTTGAGTATGACAATCCCTACGCCGTTAGAAAAAACGGTTCCGTTTGCTTTGTTGGAAAAAGGTCTGCATAGGCCATCTGGCGATAAGATGCTCCCTTCTTTATAATAATATCCTTTTTCTTGTGGTATGGTGATGGATATAGCGCCTGCAATAGCGATATCGGAGTCACCTAAAACGAGATCTTGGCAAGCTTGGTCAACTGCAATGAGTCCAGTAGAGCAAGCTGTATTGATATTGACACTTCTGCCTTTTAAATTCAGACGATAGGAGAGTTGTGTGCTCAGCATGCCGATACTACTGGAGATTCTTTGTTGAAAATGTTCATGCTCATTTAAAAACCAGTTATTTTTTAAGAGATTTTCTTGTAAGTAAGTACTATCGGTCATGCCAGCAAAAACACTGATGATTTTTTCTGAAACTTTTTGTGGTGCGACACCAGCATGCTCTAATGCTTCCCAAGCGCATTCTATAAATATACGATGTTGTGGGTCTGTAATACTGGCATCTACTGGGTTAAATCCAAAAAAACTTGCATCAAAATAGTCAATATCGGATAGCGTCCCGCGAACAGGCACATGATTTTTATGGGCGGCATCGTCGTTAGTCGGGGTAAATCGTTCTAAACAATCGACTTGATTACAAAGATTCATCCAAAATTCTTCAAGCGAATCCGCTTTTGGGAAACGACAACTCATGCCAATAATAGCAATATCGTTGGATGTAATATCTTTGTGTTCCTTGGAAGCCCGGACTTTGATATCACCTTCGAGATAACGACTGAGCTTATGAATCGTTGGATAAGACAAGATATCTAAAATTTTTAGATCAGCATGTAGTTCTTGATTTACAAGCGAACACACTTCCGTAATTAATAAAGAGTTTGCACCTAAATCAAAAAAATTTTTATGAACATCCACTGACGTTCTGTTTAATAAATGACACCAGATTTCTTTGATTTTCTTTTCTATTGGATGAGACGTGGACGCATCGATATAGCAGGATAAGTCGACATGCGGAATTTGGTCTAATTTCTTCTTATCAATTTTGCCAACAGTGGTTAAAGGGAGCGCATCTAACATGACATATTTTGTTGGGAGTTTGTAGGATGGTAGTGATTCGGCTAAAAAATTTCTGATGTCATCGGCATGAATAGCGTGCGATTTGTCAGTAGGGACGATATAGGCTGTGAGCATTTTATGTGAGCCACCGCCGATCTCAACATTCACTGCCGCAAGAGAAATATTGGCATAAGACATGAGTTTATTTTCTATCTCATTCAGATGAATGCGAAAACCGCCTATTTTGACTTGGTCATCTAATCGTCCAAGACATAACAGTTCTCCTGTTGAAAGTTGGCGTACTTTATCTCCTGTTTTATATAGGTAGAGATAGGGCGCTTCATCAGAGAAGGGATTGCGAATAAACTTTGTTTTATTGGAAGTTTCACTGTTGTGATAGCGTAATGCAAGATTGATCCCAGAGATATAAAGCTCTCCCTGTGAAGTTTTGTTTTTATTTTCGTCAAGTATGTATGTTTTGACGTTAGAGATAGGTTTCCCGATACTCATGAGTACTTCGTCATTCAAATCGCTTTGTTCCGTTATCACCTGCCGACAGGTACAGGTTGTGGCTTCTGTTGGTCCGTAAGCGTTGATAAGTGTAATGGGTATATGGTTGGTTTTTCTATATTGGAGAAAATTCTTTAACAATAAACAATTCACTTGCTCCCCGCCAAACATAATTTTTTGAACGGTATCGAGTGTTTCCGGAAATGATTTGATGATTTGGTGAAAATAACCCGTTGGAAGAAATAAACAATCTATGGTATGAGTTTTAAGATAATTATGTAAATCATTTTGATTGGGTCTGATAGATGCTTGGATAATTGAAAGTGTGGCGCCATTGAGTAAGGCGCTCCATATTTCAAATGTGGCACCATCGAAGGCGAGGTTGCTAAATTGTGCAACGTATTCTTGATCTTTTACATTAGCATAGTTGTCGATTAAGGTTAGGTTTACTACTGCTTGATGGGAAATGACTACGCCTCTGGGCTTTCCAGTAGACCCAGAGGTATACATCATATAGATAGGTGAATTAGGCTCAATTTTATGGAAAAAGTTCTTTCTGGAATAAGAAGCAGATTCTATACTGATATGCTTCATTTTTCTGATAAGTCGTTTATTATTGATCGATGCAGAAAAAAATCTATTGGTAATAATTATTTTAGGCTGAGCATCCTCAATGATGTTGTCGAGATGCTTCGCAGATATCAGCGTGTCTAAAGGAAGATATGCGGCGCCAACTTTGATGATCGCGAGCATGTTTATGATGAAATCCGCACCTGGATTGAGTAAGATCCCTACAAAATCCCCTGGTTTTACATGCGATTTTCTTAGGTATTGCGCTATTTGATTGGCTTTTTCATTAAGCGTTTCGTAGGAAATCTTCAAAGATCTATCTAAAATGGCAATATGCTTGGGATTATCTTTTGCTCTTTGTTCAAATTTTTTTACGACATTCAAGCTATCATCCAAAAAAAAACTTTTCATTTTGAATTATCCCTAGGAAGGATGAGCACAACAGATCGAGCATAGTCTCGATTATTTGGGCATTAAAGTCAATAAATATATTATTACGCTTAGGTATTAGGGTCTGTTGATGTCATTTATCTAAACGCTCTCATTCTACCGCCCAAAGCAAGCATCACCATCAAACCACATAACCCAAGGATCGGCACATCGCCCCAAATGACCCAAGGCGTAGTACCTTGTGCGGGGTAAATATTTCCTTCTAAGATACCAGAAGAGAACGCTGGAAGTGTCTTTTGTAATTGACCTTGTGGCGTGATGATAGAAGACAAACCGTCGTTATTGGCGACTATTTGATAGCGACTCGTTAAGATAGATAGTGCTTGAGCCATCTGTAATTGTTGGTACGATGCAAGCGAGTGACCAAACCAACCATCATCGCTCAATGATACAATCCATTGCGCTTGCGGGAGTTGTCGGCGAAGAATAGAGGGATAAGCCAATTCATAACAGATCAATGTTGCAAAGGGATGGTTTTGTGCGCTTGCTAAAGGTTGTTGGGCATCACCTGCTTGCATATCAGACATCACCAGATTCAATTGTCGGAGCACCGGCTCAAGAAAATGGGGTAGGTATTCGCCAAATGGCACCAGGTGTTGTTTGCGATATCGGCCCTCAGCGAGACCTAAGGTTGATAAGGTATTATAAAAATGAGTTTTTTCTGGATAGATTTCTTCCGGGATGCCAAATAGGATTGCTGATTTATTTTTTTGAGCTTGTTGATGAAGCTCTGTTAAAAGGTCTTGCACATATCCAGTAGGCAAAGGAATCGCAGCTTCAGGTAAAACAATAATATCTTTTTTTGCTAGTAAAGGTTCTATTGCGCGGTGGTAATGTTTGATGATTTTCCAGAAAAGCTGTTCGTTCCATTTATCACGCATCGAGAGATTGGCTTGGACCACACCTACGGATAAGGGGCTTTTATCCGATTGTGACCAGGTGATATTTTTCAAACTTGCCGGGGTGATGAGGATCAACACAAATCCAGCTAACCATGTTATGCGAACAAGGGTGCTGCGTTCAGGCGTTTTGATAATATGGGTCAGACAACAAGCCGCTAAAACAATTAAAAAGCCGATACCATACACGCCAATAATAGGTAGAAGATATTTTAATGGGGTGTCAATTTGACCAAAGCCTAATAATAACCAGGGAAACCCTGTCATCACATTGGCACGTAAATATTCGCTTATACACCATAGTCCACTGAATAACAGGGCCTTTTTATAATCTGAAGTAGGACAAAGCAAACGAAATGCAAACGCACATAAGGCAGGAAACATGGCAAGATAAAAAACAAATAATCCTGTGATGAGGTAGGCGTAAAGATTGGGCAGATGTCCATAAGTATGAATGCTCACACTGACCCAAGAGATCCCAAGTCCAAATAAGCCCAGTCCCCATACAAAACCTTGGAAGAATGCTTTCTTTGGACGGGAGTTTCGAATGTGATAGTAAAATAATGCGATACCTAGAATGGCTGCACCTGGGAAATGAAAGGGCGCAAAGCCAAGTGGCACCATCATACCTGTCAAAATAAGCCATAGCGATGTCATGTTTGAACGAATGCGCACTTTCTCCTGAGGAGTTTGCGACGAAAAATTTCCATATTCCGTCAAATCCATTTTGTAGCTCCTCAGAACATGTTTAAATTTGGTAAGAAAGAATCCAACGATGGCAGTTGACGGGGTGCAAAATCTTTAAACATAGTAAAGCCTACACCTGCTGTAACGAAAGAGGCGCCTGTTGCTAGTAATATAGCAGTATTCGGAGCACTTAAACCAATGACAGCACCTAACGAGAGCGAGATAGAGGCAATAAAGCTATTTTGCATGAGAAAGAGACCTAAGGCGGTCAGGCCACTCAGCGCCGCCACCCAAAGAAGGCTTATCATAAAAAGTATGCTTGTTATCATCATAAAAATACCAGCTATGCATAGTGTTGCAGATAACCAATCTTCTTCTGTTTCAGCAGCGTGAGCATAATTGGATCTGGCGGGTGAGTAAGTTGGTTGGTTCATTATGCGCGCGAAGATATTTTCTGGTGTATTGCAGTTAAAATCCGTGGCTAAAATGTCTGTACTCAAATCAGTAAATGACTCGTCAGAGGATAGTTCCGATGCTTTTTCTTGCAGCGCTTGGATGTTGTTCTTAAATGCTTCCATGCTCCAATTGGCGTCGACATCTTTCCCATGCGGTAAATAAGTGGTGTTTACGATGTGTAATAGGATGACTTGGAGTTTTACCAGATTTGAATCACTGGTAGTTTGCTTACTGAATTGTTCTGCAAGCTTAGAAATTTTTTGCAAGAGAGCGATGCGATTGCTGAATGGAAGCTGTTTGGCTCTAATAAGATGGATTAATGCATTGACTTTGGCTTGAATAAATTTGGCAAATGCCTTATTCGACCCGTGTGGCAACGATAGCCCCAGCTCTTTACGTATGGCGTTGATTGAGATTTCTTCAGCAGAAGCAATTTGTTGTAATTCCTCAGGGGAGGTTTCCAATGAAATGACAGAATCATTTGTTTGATCTGCGGGTAACAATGTTTTTTGTATTGCTACAAAGCTGTCTACGTCGGTATCATTTGTATCAGGTAAGACCAGAATTCTGCGTGGTTCTTGACCCTTTACTAACAATCTTAACCATTGAGCAAACCCATTATAGAAGCAATCACCATTGCCTTCGGTTTCAGAATAACCCCCTTCATGGATATAGTAATGACTATTGTTTTCACAGTAAAAATTGATTTTAGGTCTATTGGGTAGAGAGAGATCTGATGAATCATGCAGATCGGATAAATAATGACCTGTTGGTCTGTTGTTACTGATATCCGTGATCCACAGTTCAAAATGGAAAATCTTGGCTAATACTTTTATTTGTTCAGCTGTTGCCCACTCTCGACTATTGTGTGTAGCCAAATAATTGTCCCATTCCCAGGTTCCCCATTTACTCACAAAAATCTTCTTATAATTAGTGATGCGCATTTGACTTTTGGGGGGGATGGGTGGATAAGCCAAGGCTTTCTGCCAGGCATCTACTACGCCATATCTCTGGGAAGATTCCTCAACAAATCTCTTTTTTCGTTCGTCAAAATCGGCTTTTATGGCCGGATCTATATCTGGGTTTGCATCCAAATCACAGGGATCGGCACCGCAACAAAAATCCCATATTCTCGCTATTTCGTCCTGGTGCCCATATATTTGCCATAAACTTCCAGGTTCGTAAATGCTTTTTTTAAGCTCTTCGAATCTTTTAATGATGATTGGAGGTGACATAATGCGTGACCACTGCTGAGTTCCGCACGCAAGCATAAACTTGGTTTTTAATTGATCTGCTAAACTGAAAGCGTTCGGAGGGAGGTTGACAGCGGCGTTCCAAGCATCTCTCCCATGCGTTTCGATGAACGCCTCTTTTTTTTGGATAAAATTCTGCACGGGATCAGGGGCAGCGGGAAAATTCAATGATGATGTCGTCGGTTCCATAGTGAGATCTGGTGAAAGAGTAGGGATACGTGGCTCAGCATCAACCACACAGCAATTTTCCTGCCATAACGCTTCGCCCCAATCCTGAATATAAGCTTGTTTGACTGCGTCAAATGATTTAAGACTGTCATTGCCTACTTGATGCATATTGACCCATATTGTCTGCGCTAATTCGGGAGAAACGCTTTCAGGAAGGGCCTCAACAAATTGTTGCTTTACAGCAGAATAATCAGCGATATGCGGCGTATAATCAGCGTCGTCTAGGTTTGAATTATGAACTGCTTCCCAAATTTCGTTCCCTCTTTGATGTATAAAGCTAGTTTTGAGAGATAAAAAATCATTAGCTATACGAGCCAATTCATAGGGGATATTTCCCTCGCACATTTGCGCAAAATATTGATTTCCGTTTACTTCGATGAATTCTTTTTTAAATCCTCGTGCGTATTCGGTTTCCCCATCGTTGAGGTATTTGAATATTCTAGCTCTTAAAAAAGGAGCCAACACGAGTTGCAAATTACGGTCAGAAGCGGTTTGAAAAAAATTAGTAAATTTTTCGTCAAAATTTTCACCCGGAATAGGGGGATCACAATCATTGGTCTCAGCGATAAAAGCGGCTTGTTTTGCTTCATCAGCGAATAATATTTGTTTTATTTCTGACAATGTGATCATAATTTAATTTTCTCGTAGCTTATAATTTGATTACAATGAAAAATTTTCACCCAAGTATACCGTACGAACTTGTTGATTGGCAAGGATATTTTGTGGCGAACCTTCACATAGGATTTGTCCTTGGTTGACAATATACGCGCGTTGACAGATATCGAGTGTTTCCCTAACATTGTGATCGGTGATCAAGACGCCGATATTTTTTTTGCACAAATGAGAAATGATTTTTTTGATATCCAGCACTGAAATCGGATCTACACCAGCAAACGGTTCATCAAGTAAGATGAAACGGGGTTCTATGGCTAGGGCCCGTGCAATTTCTACGCGACGCCTTTCTCCTCCTGATAAACTCATGCCTGAATTGTTCCGTAAGTGGGCAATATTAAATTCATGCAATAATTTTTCGAGCAAGTCTTTGCGTTGCGTTGTCTTGATATCAGGCCGTAATTGTAAAATCGCCATGATATTGTCAGCGACGGACAGTTTGCGAAATACCGATATTTCTTGGGGTAGATAACCGATGCCTAAGCGTGCGCGGATATGCATGGCTTTAGCGGTAATGTCTTGGTCATTCAGTAGAATCTTACCCGCATCACAGGTTTGCAAACCCACAATCATGTAGAAACAAGTGGTTTTCCCTGCACCGTTGGGTCCCAATAGGCCAACACATTCACCACTGTTGATAGATAAACTGACATCGGACACCACGGTACGTCCTTTGAAAGATTTTTTTAAGTGCAAAGCCTGGAGTTGGTTCATACAAGGGGTTCCAAAGTTTTCGGATGTTCTGAATAAACTGTAATAACGGTTTGTTCTTCAGAGTGCGTGGGTGTCATCACATGCTGAGACAGGCTGTTATAACAGATGGTTGCAGCCGTGATTTGATTGTGACCTTGCACAACTCGTGCATGCCCTATTAATACGATACGATGTTCTAATGGACAATAGCATATTTTATTTGCATAGGCATGCAAAACTGGTTTGTCTTGATTTTGTAATGTCCAATAATGTGCTTGAACCTTGGTATCACCGTCTATCACTGCTTGAACTAATTGGTTTTTGTCATTCGTTTGTGTGGTGGCTTTGGCCGCCCGAATATGGGTACTGCCTTGATCTAAGGAGATGTGACCTTGGTAGTCCCCATGATGTTGACCTTGATTGATATCTGCAGAGTCAGCATGGACGAATAAAGGTTCTTTGTTGTCTTCCGGTAAAGCCAAGAGCGGTTTTGCTAGGGCAAGGATAGTTATTAATAGGATAAGGTTTGGTACGGCATGATGACTCTTTATGCTAATTGCTCGGAGGGGGATTTTGACGCTCGGAGAACGGTCAGATTTGAGTGCAGGTCGAAGCCATTTTCGTTCAAAATGCGCCAAGGATAGCCGTTTCTCGCTACGGAGTGAGTCGTTACTCTTTAGGTTTGACATAATGTCCCCTGGCATTGGACAGTAACTGGATATGATTGTTAGTCAGGTCGGCAGTCATACCCTTTGACTGGACTTGACTCCCTGCTTGAGTGATGGTGACTTCATCATCTGATGTGGCTTTTTTTTCTTGTGGATAATACGTCAGGTGCTCGGTTTTAATGTCGGTTTCTTCGTTGGGTTTATGTTGGACAATATGGACGTGATGTGACAACGTGATTGTTTGCGCCTTGGAAGTGGCCGTGCCATGATGAGCGTGGATTTCCCAAGGATCTTGCTTGGGCTCTGTAATGATCAGATGGGGGTTTTTTAGAATGTGTTTATCATTTTTAGGGATGTGACGCATTTTGGGTGTTTCTAAGAAGTGAACCAAGATGCCGTTTTCATTATATCGACGGTATTGCAAATCATAGATAGTGATATCAGTTGTTTTTTCCAAAGTATGGCCATTCAAGAGATGTGGCAGTTGCTGGTCGTTGATGACCCATCGCCAAACACAGGCTAACAATATGCCGGCTATACATACGAGCCAAATAATTTTTTTAAGCGCTATGGATGTAGGCATGAATGGCTTCATCAGTTTTATGTTGTTTGTCTAATATAAAGTCACATGCTTCGCGTAATCCCCCATGCCCGCCTGTTGCAATGGTGACCAAGTCAGCATGTGATTTGACGTAGTTCACGGCGTTGGCGACGGCAATAGAAAATCCGACTTGTTGCATAATTGGTAAATCGACGACATCATCGCCAATATACGCAAACGCTTCATCTTCAAGTTGGAGCGTATTTTTGAGTGTTTCATAGGCTTGCTTTTTATTAATTTGTCCCTTGAAATAGTGACGAATCCCTAATTGTTTCATACGATGATCCACGACAGCATTGATTGAGCCCGTGATGACAGCAACCTCAATATTAGCCGCCATTAATAATTTCAATCCTACGCCGTCTTGTACATGGAAAGATTTTAATTCGTTACCATGATTATCAATATAGTTGAGACCATCGGTGAGGACGCCATCCACATCACAGATTAAACATTTTATTTTACTAACTTTGTTCAAAAGGTGTTCCATATTTTAATAGACTCCTGCGCGCAAGAGATCATGCAAATGGATGACCGCTGTTGGGCGCTGTGCGTTATCGATGGCAACTAGGGATGTGATACGATGTTCTTGCATCATCGACAAAGCCTCAGCGGCTAAGACACCAGGTTGAATGGTCAAACAATTACGGGTCATGACCTGATGTAAAGGTGTGGTATGAATATCATATTCTTTGTTGAGGGTGCGGCGAATATCGCCATCAGTATACACGCCTACCAATATGCCTTCTTTATTAATGACAGATGTCATGCCCAGTTGTTTGTTAGTGACTTCGATCAGTGCCTCACGAATGCTGAGATGTTCATGAATGACGGGTAATTTATCTCCAGCATGCCATAGCTCATCAATGCGGAGCAACAGGCGTTTTCCTAATGTGCCACCTGGGTGAGAGCGCGCAAAATCTTCTGCAGAAAATCCTCGTGCTTGCAAGAGTGCAATCGCTAAAGCATCCCCCATCACGAGAGACACAGTGGTGCTAGTGGTGGGTGCTAATCCCAAAGGGCAAGCTTCTTGCTCAATACTGATATCCAAATGAATATTGGCAGATGTGGCTAAAATGGAGTCTGGATGTCCGGTTAATGTGATTAGTGGCACGCCTAGGCGTTTGAGCAAAGGTAATAAAACAATCAATTCTTGCGTGTTACCAGAATGCGAAATAGCCAAGACCACGTCTTGGCGGGTGATCATGCCTAAATCACCATGGCTGGCTTCACCGGGGTGCATGAAAAACGCAGGAGTACCTGTGCTGGAAAAGGTCGACGCAATTTTATTCGCAATATGACCGGATTTTCCCATCCCTGTTACAACAATACGACCCGTACATGCTAGCAATAATTCACACGCCGCTTCAAACTCTGCGCCTATCCTGTTACCGAGTTCCATGACAGCACGTCCCTCTGCTTCAATCACAGCCAAGCCAAGTTTACAAAAATTCATAAGCACTCACTCTGTAGCGGAGTTACCATTCATAAAGATTAACTCAATACATTGGTTATTAATTGACAATCTTATCATAAATACTGCTGTTTTATCTATGGTGGCGCGAATCCGGTGGAAATTATTGGCTAGGCAAGTATAATTAGAGTATGGTTCTTACGCGTGCCAATGAAAAAAGAGAGATAGATCCCTATGACCCTTGCGCCCGATCATTTGGTGACGATCAGTAATTTGAGTTTTAGATATCACAATCGTGACGTATTTCGAGATGTGAACATCAATGTGCCACGGGGCAAGATTGTTGCTATTATGGGGCCTAGTGGCAGTGGTAAAACCACGCTTCTGCGCTTGATTGGTGGTTTATTGTTGCCGGACACTGGGCGCATTGCTGTCAATGGTGTCGATGTGCATCAGCTTAAAAAAGCTCAGCTTTGTGCCTTGCGGAAAAAAATGGGATTATTGTTTCAATCGGGCGCTTTGTTTTCACATCTTACTGTTTTTGAAAACGTCGCGTTTCCTTTGCGAGAACATACTGATTTGCCCGCGCAACTATTGCATGATTTGGTATTGATGAAATTAGAGGCGGTTGGATTGCGTGGCGCGGCACAAATGATGCCAGCTGAATTGTCTGGTGGGATGGCTAGGCGTGTTGCTTTGGCGCGTGCTATGGCACTCGACCCGGAATTGATGATGTATGATGAACCTTTCACTGGGCAAGATCCCATTTCAATGGGGGTTTTATTGCGCTTGATCAAGCATTTAAATCGATTACTTAATCTTACTTCTATCATCGTATCGCATGATGTGGAAGAGACATGCGCCATTGCTGACTATGTCTATCTGATGGCGCATGGTAGCATTATCGGAGAGGGCGCTCCGCAAGATTTGCTCGCCTCTACTCAACCCCAAGTCTGTCAGTTTATGCACGGCGAAGCAGATGGTGCTGTGCCATTTCATTACCCAGCCAAACCTTATCTTGAGGAATTACTCCATGATTGATTATTTTGAGCGTATCGGTGCTAGAACGCTTGATCAACTCCAAGCTTTAGGGCAGTCTGGCCTATTTTTATTGCGTGTTATTTGTCAAAAACCGAATGTACTACGCCTTTGGCCAGTACTGTGCGAGCAATTATATTTTGTAGGTGTGCTCTCATTTTTGATCATGGTGGTATCGGGTTTGTTTATCGGAATGGTAGTTGGATTACAAGGCTACCATACCTTGCAAAAATTTGGGGCAGTTAGCCAAGTCGGGCAACTACTGGCCTTAAGCATTACTCGAGAATTGGGACCAGTGTTGACCGCCTTACTCTTTGCTGGCCGCGCTGGATCTGCGTTGACTGCTGAAATTGGGTTGATGAAAGCAACAGAACAATTGGCGAGTATGGATATGATGGGCGTCGATCCTATCAAACGCATTGTTTATCCGCGGTTTTGGGCTGGTATGATTGCATTACCTTTGTTAGGTATCATTTTTTCTATGGTAGCGATCTATGGAGGATATTGGGTGGCCGTACAATGGCTTGGGGTTGACGGGGGTAGTTTCTGGTCAAATATGCAGTCTGCTGTAGATTTTAGGTCGGATGTTCTATCAGGGGTGATCAAAAGCTTTGTGTTTGCTTTTCTGGTGATTTGGGTGGCGTTGTTTCAGGGATTTGAGTGTACGCCTACTGCAGAGGGGATTAGTCAAGCGACGACCCGGACTGTGGTCTATGGTTCACTGGCTGTGTTGGGATTTGATTTTTTATTGACGGCAATGATGATTGGAGGCTGGTGAATTATGAAAAAACAATACTACCAATATGTCCATGTTTCGGTGGGACTTTTGATGCTGTTTGGTTTGTTGGCTTTTATGTTTTTGGCTGTGAAAGTCAGTGGCATGTCTGGCTTTCGTCAAGCCGAACATTATTCTATTTCTGCAGAATTTTCAAATATTGGCGGCTTGAAGGTGCGGGCTCCTATTACTGTTGCAGGGGTGAAAGTTGGGGAAGTAACTAGTATTGAATTGATACCAAGTAGCTTAAATGCGAGAGTGACTATGAGTTTGCGTGCTGATGAACCGATACCTTATGACGATGCATCGGCGCGGATTTTGACAGAAGGTTTGTTAGGATCGAATTATGTTAGTATTGTTCCTGGTTTTGATAGCTCGGATCCTGCGCATCAATTTTTACGCGAAGGTGATGTGATTGCTAAAACGCAAGAAGCAATAGTGTTAGAGAATTTAATTGGGCAATTAGTTTTTAATATGAAAAAATAAGATGTTAAATCTAGCGCGAATCTAAGGAGCTCTCATGTATCGTAGCGTAAAAATATTTATCCTCACTGTGGCGGCATTATTTGCACAACAAGTGATTGCACAAACCTCTCCTGTCCCGATGTTAGAACAAACGGCACAGCAAATTATTGATACCTTGAAATCACATCAAGCCAGTTTAAAACAGAACCCTAAAATTGTGAATCAAGCGATACAAACTTATTTGTTGCCACATATTGATGTGGAAGGGATGTCGCGTTCTGTGTTGGGACGTCAAGCTTGGATGAAAGCAACCCCGGCTGAAAAACAAGCTTTTTCTCACGAGTTTTCGCAATTGGTGATTCGGACTTATGCCGCGCCGTTGGCTGAATATTCTGGTGAAACGGTAACCTTTACACCTATCCGCGGAAATGTAGACGGGCGATTTATTAGAGTGAATTCTATGATTTTCAGACCGAATGGACAACGCATTCCATTGAGTTATAATCTGGTTTCCAAAGGTGATGGATGGAAGGTTTATGACCTCAGTGTCGAAGGGGTGAGTTTGTTGCAGAGTTTTAGAACTCAATTTGCTAGTATTTTGCAACAGGGTAGTATGCATGATTTGTTGAATCAAATGCGTGCGAATAAAAAAGCTTAAGAGTACTGACTCATGAAGAAAAGTTATTTTAAACCCTCTAATGCACTCACTTTTGATACCGTGACAGAGCAGAGATCGCGCTTTGCTGCATTGTTAGCATCGCAACCGACGAGCAGCATGCACTGTGATTTAACGGATATGAAAACTTGCGATAGCGCAGGTTTGGCATTTTTAATTGATGTGAAGCGCCTGTGTGCTAGTCAGAATACTGCTTTGATCATTGAGCACGCGCCTGTTGACGTTCTAGCGCTCGCAAAATTGTATGGTATAGAGAAAATTTTAGATAATGAGGAAATATGATGACAAGTATGCCAGTTGAGCAACTTGAGGTGTTGTTAAGAAAGAACAGTGATATCGCGGATGTCAAAGTGGCAGGTGATGGCAAACATTACGAATTGACGATTATTTCGGACGTGTTTGTTGATCAATCGAAGGTAAAGCGCCAGTTATGGGTGTATGCGTTATTAAACCCCTACATTCTATCTGGAGAACTCCATGCGATTCAAATGAATACCTGGACAACAGCGGAATGGCAAAAAATCAATCACCCTTAGGAGGGGTACGTGGATAAATTAATTATTAATGGTGGTAAGCCTTTGCAAGGGGATATCATTGTTTCAGGTGCTAAAAACTCGGCTTTGCCTATTATGGCAGCATCCGTATTAATGACCGAGAATGTCACCATCGCGAACGTGCCACATCTGAAGGATGTGACAACAATGATGGAATTATTGGGGCATCTTGGAGCTAAGCTGGTTGTTGATGAAAAAATGAATGTGCAAGTGAATGCCAGTGAAATCAATGATTTGATTGCACCCTATCATTTGGTAAAAACCATGCGTGCCTCCATTTTGGTTTTAGGTCCTTTGTTGGGCAGATTTGGGGAAGCAGATGTGTCTTTGCCCGGTGGCTGCGCTATTGGTACGCGCCCAGTAGATTTGCATTTGAAAGCATTGAGACAAATGGGTGCGGAGATTACGGTTGAAAACGGATACATCAAGGCGCGCTGTAAGAACGGTAGATTAGAAGGCAAAACCCTGGTATTTGACACCATTACAGTCACAGGTACTGAAAACATTATGATGGCGGCGGTATTAGCCAAAGGTACTACCGTGATTAAAAACGCTGCTCGTGAACCGGAAGTGGTGGATTTGGCCAACTTTTTAAATCAAATGGGTGGGAAAATCCATGGTGCGGGTACACATACATTGGAAATTGAAGGCGTAGATGTGATGCATGGTGGCGCGTATTCTGTGATTCCGGATCGGATTGAAGCAGGTACCTATTTGGCCGCAGCCGCATTGACACGTGGACAAGTGACTGTGCGTAAAGTTCGACCTGATAATTTATTGTCTATGTTATGCAAATTTGAAGAAGCCGGTGCACATTTGACCATTGGGGAAGATTGGGTCAACCTGGATATGAAAGGGAAACGTCCGCGTTCTGTTGATATTATTACGGCGCCTTATCCCGGTTTAGCAACCGATATGCAAGCGCAATTTATGGCAATGAATACGGTTGCTTCAGGCACCTCTACTGTTGTGGAAAATATTTTTGAAAATAGATTCATGCATGTTCAAGAATTACAAAGAATGGGTGCTATCATCAAATTGAATGGTAATACAGCGATGATTACGGGTGTTGAGAGTTTAACGGGTGCGCCAGTCATGGCGACGGATCTTCGTGCATCTGCGAGTTTGATTTTAGCGGGCTTGGCTGCAGAAGGGGAAACAACCGTTGAACGTATCTATCATGTTGATCGCGGATATGAAAGGATTGAAGAAAAATTGTCTATGCTAGGTGCTGATATCAAACGTAGGTCGACAGAGTGATTACGCGCGACACCTTGACGGAGTATTTGGATCAGTATTTGGCTTGCCGTACGGTTGCAGATTACGCTCCGAATGGTTTGCAAATTGAAGGTCGGTCTGAGATCCATAAATTGTGTACGGCGGTGAGTATTTCGCAAGCGGTGATAGAAGAGGCCATTCACTGGCAAGCCGATGCTATCTTGGTTCATCACGGTTTTTTTTGGCGCGGAGAACGCGCCGTCCTGACTGGCATACGGCGACAACGTGTGGGTGCGCTACTTAGCCATGATTTGAACTTATTTGCCTATCATTTGCCATTGGATCTTCATCTTAGCGTAGGAAATAATGCTTGTTTGGCACAGCGCCTGCCAGTGAAACATGTGACACAGCACGATGTGGAAAAATTGCCTAAAGGCTTGTGGTTGGCGGATTTGGATCAAGCCTATCAAGCACAAGATTTAGGGTTTGTTCTTCAGAAATCATTGTTACAGCCACCTATTCATATTGCAGCGCAACGATCGAGTATTCAGAAAATAGCCTGGTGTACAGGCGCGGCGCAGGATTTTTTAGAAGATGCTCATCGTTTGGGTGCTGACGCGTATATCAGCGGAGAAATCTCCGAACGCACTTTTGATATGGCGCAAGAATTGAATATTCACTACTATGCCTGCGGCCATCACGCTACAGAACGTTATGGTGTGCAAGCCTTAGCGGCTCATCTACAACAAGCATTTGGCTTAGAGCACAAGTTTATTGAGACAAACAATCCTATCTGATCCAATGTTGTATTGTAGCCCATTGTCCTTTGTAGCTTGGGCTACGGTATGAAGGGTTAAAACTCATGCCATGTTAGTGCGTTCGATCTTGTCATCTTCTAATTGAGCTTGTTGAGTACTGGCATGTGCAGCTGGTCTTGCAAACATACCATAAGCAGCAGCAAAACCGCCAGCGACAAGCAATACAGCCCCTGCGCCAATGAATAGCGAATTAGATGCCATCAGTCCTGCAATCAGCAGCAAGCCGCCACCAGATATAGCCAATCCAGCAAAACATTTGAGGTAAAATGAGAAATTTGTGTTATTTGATGTAGGTGTTGGGTTGAGGGAATCGTCACGGCCTGAGGGTGGTGGAGTAGGCGTGTGAGAAAGTGAGGAATCTTTATATAATAATTCAACTAAATTAGCAGGTCTTACGGGGCCAGAAAATAAATCAACCCTTGCATCCGTTTCTGTGAGGAGGCTGATAAATATATTAGGATCGAAACCAGCTGCATTGATATCACCTTTAAAAGTGAGACCTATTTCAATTTCAGAGAAAAATGCATGTATCTTATCAATAGTGATTATGGTTGGCTGACTGGGTTCTGGATGGTAGCAAGCACTTTCGAGTACCATTGTTACAATTTGAGCTTGCGATGCAGAAGCACCAGTCGCAGAAAATTCTGCTTTTACGATAAGCTCAGCAGACACGCGATCAACTCTCGGTAGTCCGTATAATTCAAGTACGCCAATAAAGGCAAGGTAAATGCCGGAGTTTACCTCTAATTTTTTTTCGATGTCATACTTCGAATTTTTTGGTGCGGAAATACGCAATATTATTTTGTTTTGCTCGTTGCCACAGCCTTTCTCAATATAAAATGCACCAAAATGCCCTTTTGTGTTTGGAGCTAATTCAGTTATCTTAGCCGTGAGTTGTGGACTAGGCTCAAATGCTGGAACCTCCCAATGTTGCCATAAGTTGCCGTTTGATTTTCTTTCAAACGCTTTTTTCCAGGATACGGTTTGTGAAACCTTAGTGGTAAAAACAAGCTCAGGACTTTCGTTTTCGATTACTTTAGCCAAACAATCAGGTTGTGACATAACTGTGTGTAATGAAGGACAGTGTACTTGTATGGCCCTATAAAAAGCACTAGGCTCAGGCAATTCGAGTTGAAATTCAAAATCAAAATGCTTGCCTGATGGTTGACTCAGTATAGACCAGTCAATGCTATTTATTAACACATCGAGATCAGAAGTATCAAGTTGCGCAACACAATTGAGTGGCGTTCCATTTGAGGAAACCAAAGCGTTATTCTTTTGGTTAAATTGCTGTACAACTATTTTCCGTTGTTCTTCATCTAGTCCGGCGTAAGCAATTAAAAAGGTCAATGCGTGATAGGGCGATCTTGTGAACTCAGTGTCATGAAATTTATCATCCATTGAGTCAAAAATAAATTGTGCTTTATTGAGTGTTATAAACGCAGGTGCCTGTTTCAGTTCATTCAGTTGGAGTGTCATTAATTTGCCTCAGTAAAATTTTTGGTTAATTATATTGCATGGTTAATTTGATTGCTAGCACAAACCCGAGTTTAGCCATTTTTATAATTGGTTGCAAAAATCCGTCATGGCGATCGTCAGAGAAGCAACCCAGATCGATGTTTCGTTGAAGAACTGTGCTGGGTTGCTTCACTTCGCTCGCAATGACGAAGTGAGGAGTTATAAATGTAGACAAATAATGCAAAATTAACATATAGTATGCATATTTACCCTGTATAGGATTTATTATGCCACGCCATGATCGAGTATTAGTCAGATATCGTTTGCCAGACTCAGATCAGTGGTCTGCTCTTCATTGGTGTGATATCACAAGAAATGAGGGAGAGGATAGTATTCAAGTCCTTGTTGTGCTGGCTCGAGATGAAGTCATGCCTGCCTATGACGCGTTTAGACTGTTGCCTCCAGAGCAAGCCAAAAAATTACTGGTTTGGGATCTGAGAGGGGAAGCAAACATTGCTTATGGTTTCGTATTTCAAGCCAATAATCTGTATCGATTTGATTTTATGACTGAGCCCGGACCTGAAAGTTTCTTGCCAGTTGGGCGCTGTTGGTCTTGGAAAAAAAACAATTATGATTATGGGCTGTCCGCACCGAATCTGCGCGAGTTATTTGTGACAGCGATAGAGAAACAGGATAGGCGTTTGCATATGGAAACGCAAGACAACTACAATTACCAACAATTAAGGGGTGTTGAGGGGCAGCTACCTGCTTTGAAAGTACAGTATCAAGCCTGGCAGCAAGCGCGTCAACAAGAAGAAGCACCTTTCATTCATGCTAGACAAGAGCGGCAACAACGGCTTCGAAATATGGGGTCCGCAACCTTGTTCGCGCATCGTCAACGACCATATAATGTCAATCGATCGCCTGCTTTTGAACCAGAACTGAAACATCTGCTTTTGGGGTTGGGCGCTGCTGCAATATATGGCTATGGTTTGTATCTCCTAGGCTTTACATCAGCATGGATTGGTCTTGGAGTGGTTGCCGTGGCCGCTTTATTTGTCTGCGCTGCAGTGCTTGGTAGGTTTCCACCTCTTGAAGACATGGCCAATCAATTTTTCCACAACCAGGATATCGCCAATCCTCCTGAAGGAGCAGCCATCGGAAACATACATCCTGTGTAGTCCAGGTGAAACGGAGTGTCTCAGGCTACGCTTCATCATAAAGACAAATGTAGACAAATGGCCCACAATTGACATATAATATGCAATTTTGCGTATGGAAATTATTATGCCGCGTCATAACCGAATACTAGTTAGATATCGTTTGCCTGAATCAAACGACCAATGGTCAGAACTTCAATGGTGTGATATTGAAAAAAATGCTGAGGACGGTAGTATTCAAGTGCGTGTTGCACCAGCTCGAGGTGCGGTGATGCCAGAGGATAGAGCGTTCACGGTTTTACCTCCAGAAGACGCCAAAAAACTTCTGGTTTGGGATGTATCATCTGATGAAAACGCACGTGCTTATTGCTTGGTTATTCAGGCCAATGCATTGTATCGATTTGATTTTGATTCCCGAACTGATCTCCTGATAGCAGGAAAGTATTGGTCTTTGGAAAAAAATGATTTTGATAAAGATCAACCATCACTTCCTATAATGACGACATTCAAGGATGAAAGTATAGCTGATACGCGCTTGGCCATGAGAACTCGGGATAGTTATAATTACAAACAATTAACAGAGAAAGCTGAAGAGTTGTCTGCTTTAAAATCACAGCATACTGCTTGGCTGCAAAAACTCATTCAGGACCGTCACCGGGAGGAAGTAGCGGCAGCAGCGATTCGTTTAGAGCAAGAGCAGCAGAAGCAATTAGAGGTAGAACGTCAACGCGAAAGGGATCGCAGGGAGCGGGAAGTGGCTGAACTAGCGCGTGAACGTAGCCCTGACCCTGCGAGACGTGATGTCTTACAGCCTGGTCCGAATCTCGAGCAAGATGTAGAGTTTGCTGTACTATTACAGATGGATGAATTGGCACACGCTTTGGTTGGTGACGGACACGAGTATGATGAGGATTATGCAGGCCACCTGGATAATGACGAAGAGATAGCTCGGCAAATACAGCTCAATGAGCTTCTTCAGGCAGGCATTGCAGCTTCAGCTCAACAAAGGCAGAATGATGATCGAAGAGCTGGATTAGCAGCAGGGCAAAATATACCCATGCATTCTGGGGTTGATAGTTTGGATGACGAAGCGCTTGCTCGGCAAATAGAGAATGACGAAGCTCGTAGCGCTCGATTAGATATACCCTTCCATCCTAGGGTACAAGGTCGTTCTCCAGAGTTCTTTCTTGGCCGTCAATCACCTAATGGTGCAAACCCCCCGTCTCGTCTTCGTCGACCAGAGCTCAAACATGTGATTTTGGCGTTGATGGGAGCAGCATTAATAGGATATGGCTTGTATATGTTAGCCTATACGTCTCCTTGGATTGGGATGGGTGTCATCGCCTTAGCCGCTTTATGTGTCTGTGCTGCCGTTGTGGGTAGACTGCCACCCCCAGGCGCCGCTGAACGGGCACAACCGCCTGCATTTTTTGGATATCTTATGGGGAATAGGTAGAACTACTTTGACCAGAAGCATCGGAGCCGCGACTCGGATGCCTGGTGCAGTGAGGAGGTTTCATTTCTTAGGAAACACATCATTGAAATGGATATGGTTATGAAGTTTTAATATTTGGCTGCGTTTGTGTTTTAAACCTAGGTATTGATAGACCAAAATTGGCAAAATGACGCTGATCACGCCTATGACGAACGCGATTTTATAAGTAATGTCGTCAGAAAAAAACAAGAAAATCAAGCAAATCAACATCAGCCCAATTGCAATAACTCCGGTATAAGGGCTGCCGGGCGTACTATATTTGAGATCGGCGGTAGTATAACCCGCCTGGTATAGTTTGCGGCGGAAATTAATTTGCGCCCAGCATAGTGAGAGCCAAGCAATACCACCCGTAAAGCCTGAAATCAACAACAGAGAAATATATAGCGTTGTTTGGGAAAAGAAATAACTGCAGAGTATCACGACCCAGATAGCTGCTAATGTGGCAATCCCAGCATTTTGTGGGACGGCATTATGGTTTAATTTACTTAATATTTCTGGGGCCATACCATTTCTGGCTAGGGCGTGTAAAGCGCGTACAATACCAAATACGCCTGAATTGGAGCAAGATAGGGCGGAGGTTAGCGTAATGAAACTGGTTGCAGCGCCGGCCCATTTTAAGCCATAAAAATTGAGGGCATCGGCAAATACCGAGTTTTTCAAATTGGCGTGGTCCCATGGGAAGATTAATACCAGGCATAATACCGGCATGATGTAAATAAACACGATACGTATTGAGACGTTACGGATGGCATACGGAATCATTTTTCCTGGGTCAACAGATTCGCCTGCGGCCAGTCCCACGATTTCTGATCCCTGGTAATTGACCAAGAGGAGCACCATGGCTGTGAAAAAAGGCAAAACGCCATGAGGAAACAACCCCCCCTGATGCAAAATATAGTGCAAACCAATGAATTTTGCGGGGTGATGACCATGAATAAACCCGAAAAATATGAGAATAGATAAGACGATAAAACTCAAAAGAGCAGATACCTTGATCAAGGATAACCAAAACTCGATTTCTCCAAAGGTTCCTACTTTAGCGAAATTGATACAGGTTACGACGAAACCAATGGCAATGGCCCACATATAACTGTCCATACCCGTAAAATATTGCATGATGATGCCGCCGGCTAGGCACTCTGCCGGGATATAGACAATCCAACTGAGCCAATAAGACCATCCTACACCACAGGCAAAAGCCGGCGAGATGAAATCTGCCGTATAATTGATGAATGAACCAGATATTGGGATCGCGACGGCCAATTCTCCCATGCACAGCATGGTCAAATAGATGATGATGCCACCTAAAATATAGGCTAGAAACACGGATGGCCCCACTTGGCTGACCACCGCACCGGTGCTTAGAAAGAATCCTGAGCCAATAATACCCCCAAGCGCAATGAGTTGGACATGACGGAGCTTCAAAGCACGGCGCAAATCGCCACTATTGGCTACATTTGCCTGGTCTTTATTTTTATTTGTCACAAATTATCTCATGTGCTAGAAGGGGAGGCGGGACTGGGGCTCTGTAGGATTCAAATCTTAACACGCCCTAGCCTTGTGTTATGGTTTCTTATTTTGATTATAAAGAGATGCTAAAAAAATGGCAATGTTCTATACCTAATTAATCTAGCTTAAAATTTAATTTAGAGTGGGCCACAAGGCCAACCTACATGAAATAGAAATTCGATTTTGGCGGAGAGAGAGGGATTCGAACCCTCGATACGTTTCCGTATACACACTTTCCAGGCGTGCGCCATCGTCCACTCGGCCACCTCTCCATCCAGATGGGTTGTGAGTATATGACAGGATTGGGCACTGTTGCAAGTTATCCTTTGTAAAGCAGGGCCAAATCATGTGTGATTAAAAAATATCATGTAGGGTGTGCAAAGCGCAGCGTGCACACCAACATACCTGAATTTGGTGGGCACGTCGCTACCGCTCCTTTGTCCACCCTACAGATATGATCCAACATGATAGCAGAAAAGTATATCTGAGCTATTTTAGAGCACACATGCTTTTACCCTGCTTTTCCAAGTAAATTCAATAAATCAGTCATTTCTTGAATCTTAGCCTCTGGTTGCGTGCTATCTAAAGTAAAACAAAATCGTGAGGGACCTTGCAGACGAAAGCGTTGGCTCTGGGTTTGAATCAGGTGGATGATGGTTGCCGGGTTGATCTTGGGTTCAGGTTGAAGCTCTAGGAGTCCTTGTTGTGATGATACTTGGATCTTACTGATGCCCATTTTGCTTGCGATAAATTTTAATTTGGTCAGCATAAATAAATGTTTTACGGAAGGGGGGAGTAATCCAAAGCGATCAATGAGCTCAATTTGCAAATCATGCAAAGCTTGTTCCGATTGAGCATGTGAAATTCGCTTGTAGAAAATCAAACGTAAATGCACATCGCCGATGTAATCTTCTGGAATGACGGTGGAGATCCGGAGATCGATTTCAGGACCTTCTTTCATGGGGGCATTCAGCTCAGGTGTTTTCCCTGATTTCAAATCATTCACAGCGCGTTCTAGCATTTCCATGAAGAGGTCGAAACCGATAGCATGCATATTGCCGCTTTGTTCTTCGCCTAATAATTCTCCAGCGCCACGAATTTCAAGATCATGGGTGGCCAAAGTAAAGCCAGCGCCCAGATCTTCCAAAGAAATGATGGCCTCTAAGCGTTTGACGGCATCAGCGCTCAACAGAGTATCTTGAGGTGTGAGTAAATAGGCATAAGCCTGATGGTGTGAGCGTCCTACACGTCCGCGTAATTGATGTAATTGTGCTAAGCCGAATTTATCGGCACGATCGATAATAATGGTGTTGGCAGTAGGGATATCAATCCCGGTTTCAATAATGGTCGTACAAACGAGGACATTAAATTGATGATGATAGAAATCAGACATGATGCGCTCTAATTCGCGTTCGCGCATTTGGCCATGCGCAGATCGAATTTTTGCTTGTGGCACCAAATTTTGTAGCTCTTGCGTAATGTGATCAATGCTTTGGACATTATTGTGCAGAAAAAACACTTGTCCACCGCGGAGGATTTCACGCAAAATGGCTTCGCTGATAATATTATCTGAGCGTTCTTGCCAAAAGGTTTTGATGGCCAACCGTTTGGCGGGAGGCGTAGCAATTAAGGAGATATCACGGATGCCGGCCATCGCCATGTTTAGAGTGCGAGGAATAGGCGTTGCGGTCATACACAGGAGATCCATATTGGCTCTTAATGCTTTGATATATTCTTTTTGTTTGACCCCAAAGCGATGTTCTTCGTCAATGATCAACAACCCTAAACGCTGAAATATGATATTTTTTTGTAATAATTTATGCGTACCGATCACGATATCAATGCGACCATTTGCTAGATCTTGGACGACTTTTTCCGCCTGTTTGTCACTGCGAAACCGTGATAACAATTCAATAGAGATTGGAAAATCAGCAAAGCGATCCCGAAACGTTGCGAAATGCTGATCCGCTAAGAGTGTGGTAGGGGTTAAGATACAAACTTGTTTGCCTTCGTGGGCTGCAATGAACGCGGCACGCATAGCAACTTCGGTTTTACCAAACCCGACATCTCCACAAATCAACCTATCCATGGGTCTTGGGGAGGTCATATCTTGAGTGATCTGCTCAATGGCAACCTGTTGGTCATGCGTCAGACTAAAAGGAAATCCAGCTGCGAAGCGTTGATAATCGGCTTTGTCTATATGGTAAGAATGGCCGGGCGCTTCGGCTCGCTTGGCATAAATTTCTAATAATTCGATGGCGACATCATGGATTTTCTCAGCGGCTTTCTTCTTTTCTTTCTGCCATTGATCGGATCCCAAGCGGTGTAAAGGCGCATGATCGGCGTCGGCACCGGTATATCGACTGATCAGATGTAATGAGGTGACGGGCACATAAATTTTATCTTCACCGGCATAAGCCAAACACAAAAACTCATTTGATAACCCGTCATGAACAAAGGTCTGCAATCCTTGATAACGACCCACGCCGAATTGTAGATGGACAACAGGTGCCGCGATACGTAATTCAGCTAGATCGCGAATGATGACATTGGGGTCAACACTTTTGCTGGTTTTGCGTTGTTGCGGCGTTGCTTGCTGACCAAATAATTGTGATTCCACAACAATAGAGATCTGTTCTAATTCAGCGCCATCTTGTAGTGCCCCAAGTGTAATGGAGAGGGGCTGAGGATCTGCGATGACAGCATGCCATGATTCTTGCCATTTGGGATGGATATGAGATTGTTTCAGTAAATCTAATACGATTTCACGCCGTCCCAACGATTCTACGACAATAACGGTACGCTGTTTTCTGTGTTGAAGCCAAGTGCTGAATGCGTGGAATGGTTCGGAGCTGTGACGATCGATAGGAAATAAGGGAGGTTGTTCAATCGAAAAATTGTGAGCGTTCTTTTTATGGCTACACGGTTCATGCGACAGGGTGATGCGCGTATGGCGTTTCGTAGCACTCATGAATTCATTGGGAGATAGGAAGCAGCTTTCGGGTTTTAAAATGGGTCGTGTTCGATCATGGCTCCGTTGCGTGAAGCGCTGATTGAGTTCTTGCCAAAATTTTTCAGCATAATCGACTGGGGTTCCTATTAAGCTGACACTGGCGTTGGCAGGTAGATAATCGAAAAAACTGACTGTTTTTGGGAAAAACAGGGGTAGGTAATACTCAATGCCAGCCGTGAACTGTCCTGAACTGACCGCTTCATAGACTGGGATTTGACTAGGATTGCCAGTAAATTCGTTGCGAAATGCTTGGCGAAAAAAGGAGATGCCTTGTTCGCTTAAAGGGATTTCTCTGGCTGGTAGAATATGAATTTTGTCAATTTTTGCAATGGTTCGCTGCGTATCAGGATTGAAACTTCGCAAGCTTGCAATCTCATCATCAAATAATTCGATTCTGAATGGTACGCTGCTGCCCATGGGAAATAGATCTAAGATAGCGCCGCGTAATGCAAACTCCCCATGTTCTAATACCGTATTCACAGGATGGTAACCGGCTTGCACCAATTGTTGGCGAAAGGTTTCGATATGAAGGTGTTGTTGACATTCGAGTAGCAAGCTATGTTGCTGAACAAAATCTGGTGGGCATAGCCTATGCATCAAGGTGCTTACAGAGCTGATGATAATGGCTGTTTTTAGCTGCTGTATGCGGCTTAAAGTTGCAAGTCGCTCCGAGATGATGTCTTGGTGTGGAGAAAATTGATCGTAAGGTAATGTTTCCCAATCTGGAAAAACTAGAATTTCTTGTGGATTGGGCTGATCTTTGAAATAAAAATGCAATTCATCCATGAAATGCTTGGCATACCAATTATCAGGCGTGATACAAAGTTTGATGCCAGGTGTTTGCTGACAATACTCCGCAAAAGCCAAAGCCAGACTCGTGCCATATAATTGCCCCCAAGCCGTTTTGTTTATGGTATGATGATCGATTAAAAATTCATTTGACATGGGCGCGCAATACAATTGAAGTAAGGCACGCAAGTATAGCTGTACAAAGGCTTTTTGACAATTAAGGAAAGGGATCTCCACACCAATTATTGGACATCCCACCTTGTGGTCATCTTGCCCAGTTTATTGTTAGTAAGCCAACAATAAACTGGGCGCCCAATGGGCATATTATTAATTTGGAGATCCCGAAGGATGAGACAGGTAGCATTGGATACGGAAACGACAGGGATAGGTCATGATGTGGGGCATCGCATCATAGAAATTGGATGTGTAGAATTAGTCAACCGACGCTTAACCGGGCAGACGTATCATGTTTATTTGAATCCAAAGCGCTTAGTAGATGAGGGCGCTTTTAGAGTGCATGGCATCAGTGATCATTTTCTGCGTGATAAACCGGAATTCCATACGATTTACCAAGATTTTCTAAGTTTTATTGATAAAGCAGAATTAATTATTCATAACGCAGCATTTGATTTGGGATTTTTAAATGCGGAATTAAAGCGCGCAAAGCATCTTGAAACAGTAGAGCAGAAATGCTCGATTGTGGATACGTTAGCATTGGCCAGAAAGAAGCATGCGGGTCAGCGCAATAATTTAGATGCCCTCTGTAAACGCTATGATATTGATAATACCCACCGGCAGCTGCATGGCGCATTATTAGATGCTCAAATTCTAGCGCAACTTTATTTAGCTATGACGGGTGGTCAAACGGATTTATTCGGCGAAGTAGAGCTAAGTGCGACTGAGCAGTCTACTGCACAGGCACCGAAATCCGACTTATCTTCCAATACATCAATTAGGTATGCTAATGCGGAGGAATTGCAACGTCATCAAGCGTTTATGCAGAAATTGGTCAAAGAGAAGTAAAGCTAGCGTCCTCTCCAAAAGCCCGTCATTGCGAACGTAGTGAAGCAACCCAGTACAGCTATTCAACGAGGCATCGATCTGGGTTGCTTCGCTGACGCTCGCAATGACGGATTTTTATACCAAATTATAAAAACGGCTCAGTCGAGAAAAAATCGCTGAGACATAGTTGATCTAGCGGCTTTGGTCTGATCCAATGTTGAGTAAGGGCACTGGATTGCTTTGCCTACCGTTCGCAAAAACGGTAATGTCTCTTAGTCGGATGATTAGGATCGCGGTTGAAATAACTGTCTATTCTTGCATCAAATCTGAACATCGTCTTGACCCGATCGGATCTTTCAAAAAAGCGCAATGTGCCGCAAGTACACCTCGCCTTTTTGAAAGATCCAATCGGGTCAATCCAATATTCAGCTTCGCGTAAGAATAGGAAGTTATTTCGGCCGCGATCCTTATTGGCTTTGGCCCAACCTACATTTTAAATCTTTGCGATATTTTATTTGCTCGTTGTTGGATGGTAGCGCTATAGGGGCTGGTTGTATCTAAATTATCTTGAACCTTAGCCACCATAGACAGCATTTCTTTATGCACCAATGAACGAGATAAATGTGCTTCTTCAGCCATTTGTAGTATGTGGCGAGGGAACAAACCATCAAAATCATATTTACTGCCTATTTTCATCGCCATTTTTGCTGCGAGGCTGGGATATTGTATGGTAGAAATCATGTCGTAAAATGGGGCCAAGCGGGTTTGGTGAGCATGGTATAGCAAAGAAAAGTTTTTCCCATGAGCATCATTGTTCCCTATGATTACATTGAACAAAACACCTTGTAATAACATTTTCAGATCGATAGCAGGTAAACTGGAGACCTTGCGTAGCAACTGGAAACAGTCCAAAAGTCCTGGTCCACCTTCGCGTTGGTATTTCATTTCTGGGATGATGGCTAAGGCTTGGCAAAAGTCTTCTTGATGGTAACGTTGAATGTCACCTTGGATAACGATGCGATCATAACGTTCTACTAGTAAATAAGGATGACCTTCTGCCTTGTGCATGCTGGCTTTAGCAGTATTCAGTCCCACTTTATCTGCTAATTGCAAACAAAAGCATTCATTTTCAATTAAAGATGGGAATGTTTGGTTAATCGGTTTTAGAATATGAGTACTCGGTGCACCGTTAATCGGTATGGCAATTTGTCCGTCACGGACAGCAATGGGTAATTTGTCTTGCGCGCCTGCCAAAGACAAACGAATGCCATCTTCTCCGGCTATCATAGGCCTCTGGTGCATCGTTTGTAAAATATCAGAAACCGCTTGCTCATCGAGTACTCGATAGTTGGGTTGTAAATCCTGTGGCGTAGCGTTTGAGGGGAGTAAACTGATGGCCCCAGCGCATTCTCCGCCAATGGCGGACAGTAAAGCAAAATCATTTTTTTCGCTGATGCCCAGTTGTCTGGCAATGGCCATGCGCATGTGTGCCTCAGGTAAAATACCCCCAAAAAAAGGACGGCACTGCTTAGTCAGATAGGGCGCTTCTTGCAAGGGTAGGGATTGAGATAAGGCTTGGTTTTTTTTATGCAAGAGATAGCTTGGATGATAGGTAAATACCATGTCTCCCTGGACATCTATGCTTAATTGACCGGCTAAGATTTGATGGAGGTAAACATCCAAACTATTGTTCATCTGACATGTGCTCCAAATAAGTGAGATGACATTGAATCCCTAGCACCTGTAATACCTGCAAGACTTTCCCAATCTGGCAGGTTGCTTTGCCTTTTTCTAATTCAATAATAAAACGCAAACCGGTGCCGGCTGTTAAAGCCAAATCACTTTGCGTGAGGGCAAGTTGTTTGCGAACTTTACGAATGATTTGCCCAATATCTTGTGTTGATTGAATCATCACCGCTCTTTATTGTTCCCGTACGGTAATTTTATGTCATTTTTCTCAAAAAATCAACTAAATGTTCCCTTTCGGTAACAAAGTGTGTTTTTTAGGGGGTTTATCTCTAGAATGTTCCCGCTTGGTAATAAAACCTATTACCTATAAACAGGGAAAATATGGACTATACTTAAAAGAAAGGAGATGAATGTAAGGAACCTTTATGAAAAAGAAACAATGGCGTCACAAACCAATTGTTCTTGCAATGTCATTAGTGTCTGCCTTATTGTTATGGAGCACACTCTCTGCACAAACGGATGTTTTTGAATATGGCTACCAGCAGCTTGCTGCGGCAGGAAAATTTGTGTTTGATCCAAGAACACTACGTTGGACCGCAGTAGATAGTAATGGTAAAGTGATAAAGTCAGGTCGTGGTTCTTCTGGTCGTGGTTATTGTCCAGATATTAAACGCGCTTGTAGAACACCTGTTGGGACGCATTATGTGATTTCAAAAGGGGGCGCTGGGTGTCGTTCTAGCCGTTATCCCGTTGGGAGAGGCGGTTCTCCTATGCCATACTGTATGTTTTTTTCTAAATATTATGCTGTGCATGGCTCTTATGAAGTGCCTAACTATAATGCGAGTCATGGATGCATCCGTGTTTCTCCAGCAGATGCAAAATGGTTGTATTATAATTTTATGGAAGTGGGCACGCCGGTTATTATGAAGCCTTATTGAATGGTATGATGTTAGGCTTATCCGTAGTGTTTGTTACCGATTTTTTTAGAAATCATCTTCTTCCCCTACCGAAAACGA
Source organism: Legionella genomosp. 1 (assembly GCA_945878975.1). Lineage (GTDB taxonomy): Bacteria > Pseudomonadota > Gammaproteobacteria > Legionellales > Legionellaceae. Next base: position 13,814 of record CAMCUM010000018.1, on the reverse strand, counting down.
CGATCCGCAGCCACAAGTTGTTTTTGCATTGGGGTTACGAATGACGAATTGTTCTTGAATGCCACTGGTATAATCAATTTCAGCACCATTGAGCAATTGGATGCTGATGCAATCTACTAACAATTTGATGGTGGTATTGGGTTGCGATGTTGCATGTTCAATGACGGTATCATCTTCTTGAATTTTTTCATCAAAGGTAAAGCCATATTGATAACCAGAGCAGCCACCACCGGTGATATAAACGCGCAAATGCAAATTGGGATTGTTCTCTTCAGCCGCTAATTCAGCTACTTTATTGGCAGCGTCTAGGGTGACTTGTACAGTCGGGCCTAATGATTGCCGCGTAGTGGGTGTGTGATGCTGTACACCGGAGCTATCTGCCATATATGGTTCCTAAACGATATGAAGAAGCAGTGATGATACCACAATTTTACATGAACGTTTAGGTTAACGAAAATTTGAGGTTTATGCACTATACTAATAGTATTAATATAGGACAATCAGCCGAGGATCAACATGCCTGGTTTACGAAACTATCGAAATCAACGTTTTTTTGCCTACGATGGTAGAGATACCATCCTAAAGTCGAATGCAGGTAAGATTGCTGTAACAGATTGGAACCGACAAATCGTAGATGCGAACGGACAACTCAATAAGGACTGTATTTATTATATCAATGGGATAAAATTGTCTGATATACGTGCCCAGATGCTTGAGAATGGGGAATGTGAACAGCTTAGATTCTCAGGTAGAGCAGAATTAAGGCGATTTTTCAGAACACATCTTTTTCAAAATTTATCACTCAACGAGGCTAGGATTGCGGCAGAGCATGCTAGTTTACAATTCGCGCATGGTATTCAACATGCAACGTATTATTATCTGGGTGAATACGCACAGCAACATTTTCCGAATTTGAAATTTTCTGAACCTGAAATGACTGTGCACTTTGATAGTACATTGGAAGGTGTGCAAATTACTGAGCATAATAAGTACCGAGAATGGGTGGAGGTGCGTGCAAAGGGTGCGGCTAAGAAGCATCGGTGCTCTGCACCACAGGAACCTTACGCGGAATCACGGACCATTTGCTCGTTTACTCCAAAAAATATCATACTCAAAGATCTTATCATCGATTGTCCTAGTGATAAATTAGTATCTATTTTTGCTCAACAGCCTGACGACAATAAAAAAAATGGTGCCGCTGCTTTTTGGAAAGCAATATTGAAATTTTCAGCATTATTTAGTTTTTTTTCGCGGTGTACTTCAGGTCATACAGAGCAAATGAATGAGCAACCCAAAGACATCATTTGCTATAAGCATCCCCGCTTTCACAAGTAACGCTAAAGAGCAAACCCCTCAGTTTCAGGACAATGCCATTCTTCTAACACATGCTCTGCAGTGGAGATGACGCCAGCTTCATCAATTTGGCCCAATCCAGTGGTCGCTCTACCTTGTGGCGTGTTATTTAAAAATAGCGCATAGTATTTCAGTGAGGTGCGACAGGATTCTTTACACTCTTTTTCCATTTTCAATCGCTTGTCCTGAGCGCTTTGGGTTGGTTGGTCAGGGGTATTCATATACTGTTTTGCTGCTGCCTCAGCGTTTCTTTGGACATAATAACCTTGGTTCATTTTTTCTTGTAATAGGCTTTTCATTTTTTCCCAGCTATTTGTTTGGGAGTCCTGAATACGAAATCGGTGTGGGTCTAAGGCTTTCAAAATCGTTAATAAACTGGAGATCAAACCTGTGCCACATTCAGGATTATCTAGTGCGCTGTAACTAGCACTTTGACTGCGTTGTAGATTACCTAAATAAATAGCAACCAGCGCTTGATAGCGTTCTTTTTCTTGAGTTGAGACGGTATGGTCATCAATGACTTGCCATACCAAACACAGGACATTCATAGGTGTTTTAAGCAAATGGTGTTCAGGCTTAACTTGGAGATCATGCATACCTAAGAAGGGGTTTTTTTGCATATATTGTAGACAATTGAGTGCGTAAAGAAAGGTTTTATCTTCAGCGTTCGGTGCAGGTTGATGAGCGTTTAGAAAGCTTTCTATTTCACCTTGAATGGTGCGCAAGCGAGTTTGGGTTTTTTGGCCGAAGTCTGTATCAACGATGTCATATAGCTGATTGGATGTCATGCTTTCAACCGGATTATGCGGGGAATTGCCATAATGTTTGTAAAAATCAAAATGAGCTGCTGGAAAATATAACAAACTGAGTTTGCTTGCCAAAGCACCTATGTACTTACCTGGATACATGTTCAAATAATGTTTAAAAAATATTGCAAAAAAATACTTGGATTCTATTTGGTAAAAATCAGTGAAATACGTTTTTATTTGCGCAAAAGAAGTTGAAAAAACCCCCGTCAAGCCTGCTTGCCAGCCTGCGGAGCTGATCAAAGCGATAGCAAAGTAAAGCATCTTAAATACTTTGAGGGGGCTATACAATAATTCTTGCAACGCAGCGCGATACTCTCCTGCGATGAGCAGATCTACAAATAGGAAAAAAAATAGTAGGGTTTGAAGGAGTAATATAGGCGTGTAAGCAATAAGATACAGTAATACACCGGCTAAGCGATTTAACATAACACAACCTTCATGGATAAAAATAGGCTAGATAGTACTTTGTAAAACCATTTGTGGCAATATTTTTATACAGTATAGCTTTAAAAAGTAATGTCCTTTCAAGCCAGAGGCGTCGTCAGTTACTAAACGCAAATTTTTATTTGCTATCGGATCACTGTTTCGATTACGGCACCACCCAGACATTGGTTTTGCTGATAAAACACCACTGATTGCCCAGGCGTGATGGCTCGTGTGGGGGCGGAGAACATCACACAATGTATGCCGTCTTGGGCTGGAGAAATGAGACAGGGTTGCTCTGTTTGTCGATAACGAATTTTAGCATAACAGGTAAAGGGGAGCTGCGGAGGTTCTGCCATTAACCAATGAATGGGGCCACATTGGAGACCTTGAGCGTACAGCATAGGATGATGTTGTCCTTGTGCAACGATTAAATGGTTATGCGGAATGTCTTTGTCTACCACATACCATGGCTCTTGTTGTGCGTCCTTTAAGCCTCCAATGTTGAGACCTTGGCGTTGGCCTAACGTATAAAACATGAGCCCATCATGTTGCGCGATGGTGTTCCCAAAGGTATCTTTGATATCACCTGGTTGCGCTAGAATATATTCATTTAAAAAGGATTTGAAACGTTTTTCTCCGATAAAGCAAATGCCAGTGGAATCTTTTTTGGCTTGTGTGACAAACCCTTGTTCTGCCGCAATGGTCCGGATCTCAGTCTTGAGGTAATCACCAATTGGAAATAATGTTTTGGCGAAAGCTTGTGGCGCCACCGCATGTAAGAAATAAGTTTGGTCCTTGCTGCGATCCTTGGCTTTATATAAGAGTCCAATAGAGCTCGCTGTTGTGACTTTGGCATAATGGCCTGTGGCAATATACTCAGCACCAAGTTGGAGTGCATAATCAAAAAAAGCTTTGAATTTGATTTCTTTATTACAGAGAATGTCTGGATTTGGGGTACGGCCGCGTTGGTATTCTTCGAGGAAATGAGTAAAAACATGCTGCCAATATTGCTCAGAAAAGTTCACGGTATGCAAAGGAATATCAAGTTGATCGCAAACTGCTTGAGCATCAGCTAAGTCTTTGGCTGCAGAGCAATAGGTACTGGTGTCGTCCTGTTCCCAATTTTTCATGAACAAGCCTTCGACTTGGTAGCCAGCTGTTTTCAGCAAATAAGCAGCAACGGAAGAATCCACCCCCCCAGACATTCCTACTATCACTTTTTGACTCAAGTTCGACATCTCTTAACAAAAGGGCGTATTTTAAGCTATACTGCGGGCGAGTACAATCTTAAGTTTTTTTAAAATCCCGGGTTACGTTGCGCTTTACTCGGGCTGCAAATTACCCTGAGCTACGGACATTATGATACTAAGATCCTTAAAAACATTAGCCAAACAAGCGAATCCTTCGGAGGTGAGCTTACAGGTGCAAGAGCGTTTGCCTTATTATGTTCAGAGTCCCTGTGAATTGCATTGTAAGCTTGTTGTGCGGCAAGAGTCGCATTATTATCATCTTAATTTGCAGATCAGCGGTCGACTGACAATTCATTGTCAGCGCTGTGCGCAAGATTTTCAACATGACTATGAGCATAGCAGTGAATTGGCCATATGCCCGGATGAAGCGATGGCGGATAGAATGATGAGTAGACTCGATTGCATCGTGCAAACGGAAGATGACTTGGATTTACTAGCAGTTGTGACAGATGATATTCATTTATTTTGTCCAGAAAAACATGAGAACTGTTGAGTCTTGTCTAAAAAGCTTGTAAAATTCACGCCCAACAGTAACAAATTGGTTAGGAGTACTACGAATGGCCGTTCAACAAAATAAGAAATCACGTTCAAAGCGTGATATGCGACGTTCTCATGACGCGCTGAAATTACCTACAATATCTGTGAATCGTATCACGGGTGAAGCGCATCTGCGTCATCATCTCACTCCAGACGGATATACGCATGATGGTCGTCAAGTGGTTGAAAAAGGAACTGTTTACGAAGATAAAGAGTAATTTTTTGAATACTATTACCATTGCAATTGATGCCATGGGCGGCGATCACGGCTTGACTGTGATCATCCCTGCTGCTGTGCGCGCGGTTCAAAACAACCCTGATCTGTATTTGATATTAGTAGGTGACCAAGCTCGGATTAAGTCATCTTTGCAAAAAGCAGGGTACCCGTTATCTTCTTCCTCGCAACTTACGATTGAGCACGCTTCTGAAGTGGTGAGCATGGATGAGCTGCCTTCGCATGCTTTGCGCAATAAAAAGCAGTCTTCTATGCGGGTCTCTATCAATTTGGTGCGCGACAACCGCGCGCAAGCTTGTGTGAGCGCGGGAAATACCGGTGCTTTGATGGCCACCGCACGTTTCGTTTTGAAAACGCTTCCCGGGATTGATCGTCCGGCTATTATTTCTGAATTGCCTACGATAAATGGTCGCACACGTGTGATTGATCTGGGTGCTAATGTGGATTCTTGTGCGGAGCATTTGTTTCAATTTGCCGTCATGGGTTCGGCGTTGATTCAAGCGCTTGATAAGAAAACCAAGCCTAAAATTGCGTTATTGAACATTGGTGTAGAAGAAATCAAGGGCAATGACCAAGTCAAACGCACCGCACACATGTTATCCGAATGCGAACTCTTGAACTATGTTGGGTATGTAGAAGGGAACCATTTTTATAGCGGGGACGTTGATTTGGTCGTTTGTGATGGTTTTGTTGGTAATGTTGCTTTGAAAGCAAGCGAAGGCCTAGCCAAACTAATGGTCACTTTTTTGAAGGAGTCTTTCGAACGCAAGTGGTGGACGCGTGTGCTTGGATTGGTAGCCCAACCAGCTTTGTCACATCTAAAGAAACGACTGGATCCTGCGCGCTATAATGGCGCTACGCTATTAGGATTAAATGGCATTGTGGTAAAAAGCCACGGTGGTGCGAATGTATTAGCGTTTCAGTTTGCGATCGAAGAAGCGATGTTACAAGTTAAATCTAATGTTGTTAATTTGGTGCGTGATCAAATTACGGATTTTATGAACCAAGGTTTGTTGATGTAATTTCCATAATGATAGGGTCTGTTGACAATTCGCTAGCTTGAGTCAAAATGGCACGTTTTTTGAGTTCGGATACTCAGTATACAGGCAGCGTCTGAAGTACAGGAAACCGTGCCATTTTGGCCAAGTTTTTAGTGTTTTCAACAGACTCTGCTGAGAATTAAGAGTAAAGAGTAGACATGATGAGTTATGCTGTTGTTTTTCCAGGCCAAGGGTCACAATTCGTAGGTATGATGGCGGATTTGGCGAAAGTTTATCCTGAAGTGACTGAGATTTTTGCTACGGTCTCGGATCATTTGCATTATGATGTTTGGAATTTGGTTCAAAATGGCCCTGAAGATTTGCTAAACCAAACTGAGCATACGCAAGTAGCTATGTTGACGGCTGATGTTGTGATGTTTCGGTTATTTCAGCGCCAAAAATCCTCTTTTCCGGATAGGATGGCGGGACATAGTTTGGGGGAATATGCTGCTTTGGTATGTGCCGAAGCACTGTCCTTAACTGATGCAGCGCGATTGGTGAAAACCCGTGGTCGTTTGATGCAAGAAACTGTTCCACTGGGTGTTGGTGCAATGGCAGCCATCATCGGTTTGACAGATGAGCAAGTGATGGATATTTGCTTGAAAAGCTCAGATGATAGTGAACACGTTACGCCTGCAAATTATAATGCGCCTGGTCAAGTGGTTGTTGCAGGACATCATGCCGCTGTGATACGAGCTATAGACTTAGCAAACTTGGCTCAAGCTAGGATGGCTAAACTCATTCCAGTTTCAGTACCTTGTCATTGTGAATTGCTTAAGCCCGCTGCAGAGCAGTTTTCTGAAGCTTTGGCGGAAACACCTTTCCAAACGCCAAAGGGGACTGTGATTTCGAATGTGGATTTGAGTATTTATCATTCGCCCGCACAAATACGAACTTTGTTACAACAACAATTGTATTCGCCGGTTCGTTGGGTAGAAACGATTCAAATGATGCAAAGGCAGGGGATAGAACGCATCGTAGAATGTGGGCCAGGTAAAGTGTTGACTGGTTTGACGAAACGTATTGATAAGACGTTACAAGGATCTGCGGCGCAGGATACGATTGGAGGATAGCAGATGAATTTAAAAGATAAAATTGCATTGGTAACCGGTGCAAGTCGTGGCATAGGACAAGCGATCGCACATAGCCTGGCCGCGAAGGGTGCGTATGTGATTGGTACGGCAACGACAGTGTGTGGTGCGGAAGCGATTTCAGAGATGTTGGCAGCCAATAACCTGAAAGGCGAAGGTATTGTACTAGATGTGACTCAGCAAGATACCGTAGATCAGGTGATGGCAATATTGGCTGAGCAAGAAAAAAACCCTGCTATTTTAGTCAACAATGCTGGGATTACCGCAGATAATTTATTATTGCGTATGACAGATGAAGAGTGGTTTCGGGTCATTGAAACAAATTTGAATTCCGTTTATCGTATGTGTAAGGCATGTTTAAAACCCATGTTTCGTGCCCGATGGGGTCGAATCATTAATATTGGTTCGGTAGTGGGATCATCTGGTAATTCTGGCCAAACCAATTACACAGCAGCCAAAGCAGGCGTGGCAGGTTTTTCTCGCTCTTTAGCAGTCGAGATGGGAGGACGGGGTTTGACTGTTAATGTGGTTGCTCCTGGGTTTATTGATACAGAAATGACGGCATCTTTACCAGATTTTGTGAAAGAAGAAATGCTGAAAAAAATTCCTATGAAGCGATTAGGTCAAGCCTCAGATGTAGCAGAGATCGTTGCTTTCTTAGCATCTGATGCAGCAGCATATATCACAGGCGAGACTATTCATGTGAATGGCGGTATGTATATGGATTAGGAACGTGTACGTTCCTGGGAGTAAGTCAAAAGGTTTGATTGGGCCACATGTGTCTATGATACTTGTGATTTGAGAATGGAGAGCGGTATACTGCTCAAAAATTTTTTTAAATAAAAGAGGATAAGCACAATATGAATACAATAGAAGAACGAGTTAAAAAAATTGTGGTAGAGCAGTTAGGTGTGAATGGTGATGAATTAAGCGGTCCTGCATCATTTGTTGATGATTTAGGTGCTGATTCTTTGGACACCGTTGAATTGGTTATGGCACTTGAAGAAGAATTTGAAATTGAAATTCCTGATGAAGCTGCTGAAAAAATAGCGACCGTTGGTGATGCTATTAAACATATTGGGGAAGCTCTTAAAGAGAGAGAAGCGCAAAAATAAAGAGCACAATGATTCATTCATCATCGTCAATCCACATTTTGCTTGTATGTTCAATGTGCGCCCTCAGACTTGAGATGATGGATGATCACCTTTTGGGAGTCATATTTTGAGTAAATCTTTGCTAAAACGACGAGTAGTGGTAACTGGTATGGGTATGGTGACGCCAGTTGGCTTGTCAGTTGAAGAAACTTGGCAGAATATTTTAAAGGGTGTGAGTGGCGTTGGTCCTGTTTTTGGATTTGATACCACGGATTATTCTACTAAAATTTGGGCTAAAGTGAAGGGTTTGGATGTGGAAGCATACCTACCGGCTAAAGATGCACGAAAAATGGATCCCTTTACGCAATACGGTATGATTGCCGCACAGGAAGCGATGAAAGACGCAGGTTTGGTGATAGATCCTGCTTTATCTTTGCGTGCTGGCGTTGCGGTGGGCGCAGGCATTGGTGGTATTCACACGATTACCAACAATTACGAACGTTTGATTCAAGGTGGCCCGCGCAAAGTTTCTCCTTTTTTTATTCCAGCAGGTATTATCAATATGTTAGCTGGACAAATATCTATTCAACATCAGTTGCGAGGACCTAATATTGCTGTGGTAACCGCGTGTACCACTGGAACTCATAATATTGGATTGGCTGCGAGAATGATTGCTGCTGGTGATGCCGATGTGATGGTATCTGGTGGAGCAGAGATGACCAATACGCCATTATGTCTCGCTGGTTTTTCAGCGGTACGTTCCTTGTCAAAACGCAATGATGAGCCTGAAAAAGCTTCGCGACCTTGGGATCGAGATCGAGATGGCTTTGTGATGGGTGAGGGTGCCGGCATATTGGTGCTTGAAGAATATGAACATGCCAAAGCGCGCGACGCGCATATCTATGCAGAATTAGTGGGATTTGGAATGTCAGCAGATGCCTATCATATTACAGCGCCGGATGAAGATGCCGACGGCGCAGCGCGTTGTTTGCGTGCTGCTTTGGATGATGCTGGTGTTCAACCTGAGGTAGTAGACTATATCAATGCACATGGTACATCTACTTACTTGAATGATATTAACGAAGCCAAAGCGATTAAGCGTGTGTTTGGTGAGCATGCCTATCAGCTGGCTGTGAGCTCAACCAAATCGATGACGGGTCATCTTTTGGGGGCTGCAGGAGCTATCGAAGCTATTTTTTCAGTATTAGCGATTAGAGACCAAGTGGCGCCACCTACGATTAATTTAGAGAATCCTGATGAGGGTTGTGATTTGAATTTTGTACCGCATACACCTCAATATCGATCTATTCAGTATACATTGAGTAATTCTCTGGGATTTGGCGGTACCAATGGTAGCTTATTGTTTAAGTCTTTGACCTAAGGACTTGATGTAACGTGATAACACGCAGGCGTTGCATTGCTGTGACCGTTTACGGTTTGGCATTATTGACGGTGATCGGCGTCCTGCTCGGTTTGGAATTGTATCGCATTGTTTACCGTCCTATTCCTATTCAAAATAATGAATCAGTCATCATTCGTGTAGAAAAATCAACTACCGCTACGGCTTTGGTGCGGATGATGTATGCGCAAGGTTGGATTCATTCGATACGTTTGTGGTCTTATCTGATCCGCGTGCAGGATTTATCTGGAAAATTGCGTGCAGGTATCTATCAAGTGCAATCCGGTGAATCTGTCCAAGATCTCATCTATCGCATTGTCGCAGGCGATGTCTTACGTAAAAATTTTATGATTCGTCCTGGCACTACCGTGAGTCAAATTAGCAAAGACTTACAAGCGGCGCCCTATTTGGATTACCAAGCAAGTGATTGGGCACCACTGCGCGCCCAGCATGCTAATCCAGAAGGGTTGTTACTTGCAGATACTTACCTATATGATGGGGGATCTGGTGGTCAAGTGCTCTTACAGCGGGCGCATAGCCAGCTCGATAAAGTTCTCGCACAAGCTTGGCAAAAGCGCAATCCCATATTACCCTATCAGGATCCTTATGAACTATTGATTGTTGCATCCATTTTAGAAAAAGAAGCGGCCTTACCTAAGGAGCGGCGTTTGATCTCAGGGGTGATTGTGAATCGATTGAAAAATCATATGATGTTACAAATGGATCCTACGGTTATTTATGGTTTAGGTGAGGCCTATCAGGGCACGTTGACGCACCAACAAATGACGATTGACTCTCCTTATAATACGTATCTTTATAAGGGGTTACCTCCCACCCCTATTGCGATGGTATCAGTGGATGCCATTGATGCGGCAAGTCATCCTGAGGTATCTGCTTATTTGTATTTTGTTGCCAAAGGGGATGGCACCCACGAGTTTAATACAACCTATGCCAAGCATCGCGAGGCGATTAATCAGTATATGAGAAAATGATGATAAAACGAGGACGATTGTTAGTAGTAGAGGGATTAGAAGGCGCTGGTAAATCAACAGCACTGCACTATTTACAAGACCGTCTGCAAAGCCAAGGCCTACAGGTGATCACGACGCGTGAACCAGGTGGAACGCTCGTGGGTGAGACTGTGCGAGACCTTTTGAAGCATACCGACCAAGAACCTATGGATCCCCGAGCTGAGATACTACTCTTTTATGCGGCTCGTGTTCAGTTATTAGAAACGGTGATTAAGCCCGCTTTGAGCCAGGGCATATGGGTATTGTCTGATCGTTGTGAATTGTCTAGTTTTGCGTATCAGGGTGGCGGTCGTGGCATTCAACCGGAGGTATTAAAACAATTATCAGCCTTGTGTGTGGGTGATGCGCAGCCTGATTTGTTGTTTTATTTGGATATTTCACCAGAAATAGGTCTGCAGCGTGCGGTGACTCGTGGTAAATTGGATAGGATAGAACAAGAATCTTTGGCATTTTTTCAGGCGGTACATGCCAGCTATCAAACGTATCTGCCAACGTATCTTTCTACTGTTGTGATAGATGCGAGTCAACCTTTGATTCAAGTCCAAGCTGATTTAGAGCGGTCTTTGCGTCATTATTTGGTGTCTCATCATGACCTTGCGTAGTCTGACTCCTGTTTTACCCAGTGCTGCAATCTGGTCCCAGATCGCGAGGATGCGTCAGCAAGGACGCATCTCTCAATCTTTATTGATTGTGGTGCCAGCTACGCTACCGCTAGAAGCTTTTTTAGATAGGTTGCTAGCGCAAATACTATGTTTAGACATGGCTATGGTGCCTTGTGGATCCTGTAAAATGTGTACGAAGGTTTTGCAGAGTATCCACCCAGATGTTCATGAAATCCACCCGGAAAATGCCGCAGGATCGATTAAGATTGAGCAAATCCGTGAGATGCAGACCATCGCTTATCAAACACCCCAATTGGGTGATCGTCAAATAGTGCTGATTCATCCTGCTGAAGCTATGAATCAAGCTGCTGCTTCGGCATTGCTAAAAATTCTTGAGGAACCTACGGCCTCAACGATGTTTATTTTGGTGACGACTAACCCAAGTCTGTTATTACCCACTATCGTAAGTCGTTGCCAGCAAATTCAGATAGAGCAGGGGTTTTTGAATGATGACCCTTTGATGCTCAGCCAAACTTATGCAGAGTCGACCCCGCGCGGTATCTTATTTGCGCAGCGTTTCGAATTATTTGCGGGAATTGACGCATTGCTGGCTCAACAGATGTCACCCAGTGGGTTGGCAGAGCAATGGGCAAATTATCCGCTGCAAGATATGCTATGGTTTTTTGCAACACTATTGACTAAGCTCATTCAAAGGACTTTGTTGCAAAACGATGTGTTAGATGATGCGTATCAAGTATGTGCATTTTTTTCAAAATCTTGGCGACCAGAGTTTTTATTCTATCAATTAGATGAAATTTACTCTATTTTTGGCCAATTGCAACAGAATATTAATTTGAATGCCACGATGGTGTGGGAACGGATATTGCTGAATTTCCTAGAAGGAAGTGTTTATGCTCATTGATTCGCATTGCCATTTAAACATGCTAGATTTAAGCGATTTTGATCAAAATTTGGATCATGTTATCGCAGCAGCACATGCGCAGGATGTTGCGCGGATGTTGACGGTTTGTGTCACGCTGAAAGATATTCCAAAAATTGAAGCGATAGCTGATCGTTATTCAGAGGTGTATATGTCGGTAGGGGTTCATCCTGATGAAACAGGATCCCCTACTGTCGATGCTGCCGAGTTGGTGCGATTGGCACAGCACCCTTCGTGTATTGCAATAGGCGAAACGGGGTTAGACTATTATCGGACCGAGTCAGAGGCAGAGAAGATGGAACAGCAAGAACGCTTCCGTCAGCATATTCGCGCCGCATTGGCGCTTAAAAAGCCGTTGATTATCCATACTCGGCAAGCCAGTGCTGATACCATCCGCATTATGCAAGAAGAACGTGCGCAAGAGATTGGGGGCGTGATGCATTGCTTCACTGAAAATTGGGAAGTTGCGCAACAAGCCTTAGATCTCAATTTTTATATTTCATTCTCGGGAATTGTGACCTTCAAATCTGCTATTGATTTACAAGCAACTGCTAAGAAAGTGCCGTTGGATCGGATGTTAATTGAGACTGACGCACCGTATCTTGCGCCCGTACCTTTTCGTGGTAAGCAAAATCATCCTGCGTTGGTGAAGCATGTGGCTTTATTTTTGGCTGGGTTGCGTGAGCGAGATTATACGGATTTGGCTGCTGCAACCACTGCGAATTTCTTCGATTGTTTTAAGGTTTCAGAATGAGTGTTTACTTGGGACTGATGTCGGGCACTAGTATGGATGGGATCGATGCTGCGTTGGTCGACGTGACGACACATCACTTGTTAGCGGGACTGACCAAAGCTTATAGCCCAGAAGTTTATGATCGCATTCAAGATCTGATGACAGCTGAAACGGTCTCATTGCCGCAAGTTTGGCAATTAAATACGTTGATCGGTAAACAATTTGGCGATGCAGCCAACGATTTATTGCAACAATGCGGCTATGATCGCAAAGCCGTGACAGCGATTGGTAGTCATGGCCAGACGATTCTGCATGATGTGGCTGCTGCAACGCCGTACACGATTCAATTAGCTTGTCCACACACCATAGCTGAGGCAACCGGTCTGACGGTTGTTGCAGATTTTAGAACGCGCGATATTGTGCTCGGAGGAAAGGGTGCGCCGTTTGCACCGTTGTATCATCAGGCAGTATTCGGTCAGGATACGACCCCTTTGGCGGTGGTGAATCTGGGTGGTATTGCGAATATGACCGTGTTATCACAGCAGATCCAGACTTATGGTTATGATCTGGGGCCTGGTAATTGTTTGATGGATGCTTGGATCCAGCAACATTTGGGTCAACCCTATGATCAAAATGGCGCGTATGCCGCACAAGGGGTGGTGATTCCTGAGCTGTTGCAAGGGCTCTTAACAGATGGTTATTTTCAATTACCGCATCCCAAAAGTATTTGTAAATCTTATTTCTCGTTGGCATGGTTGCAACCTTGGTTACGGCCCCATTACGCAGCACAAGATGTGCAAGCGACCTTATTAGCTCTGACTGTGCAAACGATTGTGCAGGAGCTGACCACGAATGTGTTGCCTATTCAACGCTTGGCTGTGTGCGGAGGCGGAGCTCATAATCAAGCGGTGTTAATGCAGTTGCGACAATGGTTACCTAAGGTGTTAGTACAGAGCACACAAGATTTAGGCGTTGATCCGGATTTTTTAGAAGCTATGATGTTCGCATGGTTGGCTCACCAGACCCTCACAGGGACTCATCTGGATCTCACGCATATTACCGGAGCAAGTAAGCCTACGATCTTAGGTGCGATTTACCCGGCATAACATAAAATCTGGAGATTCCTAGGGCCTGTTTACAATTCATCCCCGACGCCTACGTGCCGCGGCTTGTCCGCGGCATCCAGGAGATGGTCAAATTACAACTGAGCCAATTTAATTGCTCATTCAATTGATAAATAAGAACAAACTCGTAATATAACGATTCTAACGTCA
>CAMCUM010000017.1 GCA_945878975.1 Legionella genomosp. 1 | reverse complement strand
GGTGCCGACAGTGGAAATTAAATTTAATTGAGACCCTAAACCCAGATTGGCGTGATCTATATGAAGATATTTGTCGTTGATTTAGATCGTCTGGATGCCGCGGACAAGCCGCGGCACGTAGGCGTCGGGGATGAATTGTAAACACGCCCCAGTAGTTACCTGCTAGGCTTTTTCAAAGTCTGAACGAGGAGGGGTTATCCAGCACCTCTTCCAGCACGTCGCCTGCTACATTGTTTTTCCATAATTCTGCCACATTGACACCGATCGAAATTTGTTGCACCGGCACTCCCAGTGCTGGGAATTGTGCTTTATCCCCATGATGTTTCACTAATGTCTTTCCAATATCCCTGCCACGCAGAGAAGCAATGATTATGACAGCTTCATCTTCCGGCACTTTCATTGCATTTCTGGCTTTTAGTTCTGCCACTACCTTACGGGCTTGAGCAATCTGATCAGGAAGACGAGTGGGGCGGGTGGCAGCACCACAGGCCTCGATAATCTCATCCTGTATCAAGGGATGTAGGTTCTCACCATTAGCCGCAAATGCCGTTATCACGGCCTGGGTTTGATCTTTATCTAGTGATGATCTATCACTATTCATACTCACTGCTTGTAATGCTTTTTTAAATATCAGACTGATATTTTTTTTCTTCTCGTAACGACTAAGCACCACTTCTTGATACTGGCGGAAAGCACCCTCCAACATGTCTTTATCCTTGACCATGTCAGGATTTAGGTTACGTACCACATCTATCGCTTCTGATGAAAACGTTCCCTCATAAAGAGGACGACCTGCTTTTTCATTGGCGATACGCAATAATGCAAGATCTGCAACTCCTTTTTGGGCAGGTGTTACTGTCGGAATAATGTTACGGTCGCGCACAGCTTCCATGTGCCTGTATAATAGTGCTTCCGCCTCTTTAGGTTGAAGTTTGTACAAAGCAGAGATTCCACTAACAAACTGCTGGATCATCGGTGTGCCGCCGCCAGCAAATCCTGTCCAGGGCCGGGCTTTGCCGGCTTCATAATCTTTTACCACTAGCTTATGATTATCACGGACAATCTTTGCCAATATCTCTTCCGCTTGCCGCTGATACATCAATTGCGTTCGCGTTAATCCTTCATCATGTACCACATGGTGGGTCGCATTCTCCACGTTATGAATACCGTGCGTGGTGACATCCCTACCCAGTTCTTTCCCTACCCGCCTAAAGGCAGAAACGGTATGTTCTGATCTATCTGTCAGATGGCTATGAAGGGTAATAATAGCCTTACGCAGACGTTCTGCATCAACTACATTTTCAAGCCTATCTGCTTCTTCCTGAATCCTTCTATCTGTACAGCGCAGGATCTCTTCCCCATCTTGCGGCGCAAGACTACCACTGAAGTCCTTAATACCGCCCTGGATTGGGTAATCAACATCTCCTGAGGTCATTTTCAAATTTCTAAGTAGCCCGGTTACAATTCCTTCAGCCACCTCTTCATTTGTCATGAAGATTGCATAGGAATGTTCATCGCTGATTACAAAATTCTTAATACCTTGATCACGCAGTTCTTTAATCGCTGCATAGGTACTGTCTTTCTGCATATCACGGTTATTGAAGTGGAATAGGCGAATAATTATCTCACGGTCTGGTCCAGAAATTTCCGCGAGTTTACGGTAGGTTTCTCGGATAACATCCTGATTGACCTCTTCCAAACCGAACTGATGAGAAGAACGTTGTAATAACTCAAGAGGCAAGGCTTTCCGCCCTGGTTTTGCCGGTGTAGCAGCAACCACTGCACGCCATACGTCAAATGGATTGTTAGCATGCATTGCAGGCAGTTGATACCAGGTGCCACCAAATGCTACCAGAGACTTGATCGGCGTGTTGTCTTCCGCATGGTACAAATCATTTATCGTACGAAAATACTTAATCATATCGGGTGTCATGCCAAGCCACCCTTTCATCGAAGACTGAACCCAATCGCGCGCCTCTATTGTCATCTTTCCTTTCGAATTCCCTCTAGTGCTAAAACTTCGCACAGCAGCTAAACCAAAGAATCTCATATTTTCTTCCTTTAAAAAGATCGTTTAATAAGGCCCCTATATAGGGTAAGCGAGAATAAAGGCAAAGCACTATTTATCTCAAGAGGTAAAAAAAATATTTTTTACAAATAGGGTCTTATATGGACTCAATCTTTGACAATATGGTCGAGTCCATATAAGACCCTAAAATTTAATCGACTTCATTTTGTCGGTAAACAACTCTTAAATGCTAATGCCTGTTGCAAGTCGCTGCGTTCGATATGAGGGGCTTGGCGGATATCGGCGATGGTTCTGGCGACTTTGAGTAGGCGATAGTAGGCGCGTGCTGATAATTTGAGTTGGGTTAAGGCGTTGCTGAGAAATTGTTGTTCTGCTTCGGCCAGCGCACAAAACTGATTGCAATCTGCGGTGCTTAAGACTGCGTTGATACATCCTTGGCGTTGGAATTGGATGGCGCGCACATTGGCCACTTCTATTCGCAATGCAGGACTTTCCTTGGGGGGCGTTTGTGGGGCTTTGATGAGCGTTTCTAGTGGTAATGTTGGAACATTGATGTGCAAGTCGATGCGGTCTAAAAAGGGACCGGATAGTTTGTTGTGGTAACGACGGATAGCATCTTGGCTACATACGCACTCGGAATGGGGGTTACCTAACTGACCGCAAGGGCAAGGATTCATGGCAGCAATCAGCTGAAACTGAGCTGGAAACTCCACTTGAATGGCGGCACGTGAAATGCAAATATGGCCAGACTCCAATGGTTCGCGCAAGGTCTCTAGGACGCTGCGTTGAAACTCTGGTAATTCATCTAAAAATAAGACGCCGTGATGTGCCAAAGAAATTTCCCCGGGTCTGGGTGGATTGCCGCCGCCTACTAATGCGATGGGTGATGCAGTGTGATGCGGCGCCCGGAATGCAGATTTGTACCAATGAGCTTGTTGCGTGATGCGCCCATGTACGGATTGAATGGTGGCGCATTCTAAAGCTTGTGTTTCAGTCAACGCCGGTAAAATGGTGGCTAAGCGTTTGGCCAACATGGTTTTACCACTCCCTGGTGGGCCATAGAGCAGAATATTGTGACCACCGCAGGCAGCGATTTTCAATGCATTTTTGGCATGTGTTTGTCCTTTGATATCGGACCAATCTTCAACCTCATGAAGGTCGTCTGGCTCTGCTATGCGTGCGGGAGGGGTAGGTAGCTCGTGCCCATGACATAAATATTGATATACTGCGCGCAAATTGTCCGCTAATAATAATTTAGGGTAATCTATTAATGCGCCTTCCTGGGCATTTTCTGCAGCGATAATGGCGATGTTCCCAGCATATTTGGCTGCGGTGAGCATAGGGATGGTCGCGGGCACACCACGCAAGCTGCCATCCAAGGCTAACTCGCCTATGAATTCATGATCTTGTAATTTGGAGGGGGGTAATTGTCCTGAAGCAGCTAAAATCCCCAGTGCGATAGGTAAATCGAATCCGCTTCCAATTTTAGGTAAATCAGCTGGGGCAAGATTGACGGTGATGCGACGACAGGGAAAATCGAAATGACTGTTTAAGATAGCTGATCGAACGCGATCTTTACTTTCTTTGACAGCAGTTTGAGGTAAGCCAACAATGGTGAAAGTGGGTAACCCATTTGACAAATGGACTTCCACGGTAACGAGTCGTGCTACCATTCCAACGGCAGAACGAGTTTTGCTGATTGCGAGATTCATGCCTTATTCCTTTTTGGCAAGTGATGCGTGTTGGATTTTTAGTTCATTCCCCGTCTTTGCGAGCGCAGCAAAGACGGATAGGTTTATTTCTTTTTCGTTTTATTTTTTTCTTGTAGTAATTGGTTGACTGTTTTTTCTAGGGCGTCAACTTTTTCTCTCGATCGTGCTAATACTTTGACTTGGACATCGAATTCTTCGCGTGTGACTAAATCCAATTGCGTAAAGGCTGTCTGCAAAATTTCTTTGAATTGTCGTTTGATGTCCTCTTCAAGGATGTGCACAGTTTTAGGTAAGCTGGTATAGAGTTTTTTAGCAAGTTCTTCGATTTGTTTAGGCTGCAACATCATAGCGTCCTTGTAAGACAAGATTTGGCAAGTATAACAAAACACGTTATATAATCCTACAGGGTATCCCCTAAAACGCATCTGTAAAAGGTAGATATACTTGTTTTTCCGTAATGATCATATCTAACTGAATATCCCATGGCTCAGAGGGTAGCTCGGGTTGTTTTTGCCATTCATAAGCAACTCCGACTAATAGTGCGTTGGTTTGTCGGGCTAAGGTTTTATCATAATATCCTTTCCCCATGCCTAAACGGGTACATTGAGCATCAAATGCGACAATAGGGAGAATGATCATATCCAAATTTTGTGGAGATCGCGCAGATTGCTTTGTGATTTTGGGTTCTAAAATATGATAACGATTGGCTAGCAGTACTGTGTCGTGAGTATAAGGTAAAAAAATCAAAGTATGCTCAGGTTGCACAGCAGGGAAATAACAACATTTGTTTTCTTTTAGTGCTAGTTTCCATAATGTGGATAAGTCTATTTCACCTGATACAGGGATATACCATGCAATATGTTGGGCTGTTTGATAGGCTTGCAAATTATGCAGGGTGGCTACAATTTTTTGTGAAGCTTGTGTGATGATTTGTTGTGTTAAATTGTGGCGTTGCGTTAAGCAGAAGGACCTAATTTGTGCTTTGGTATGATGAATAGTCATATAGTCACCTAGAAGTACTATGCAAAATTTTAAAAATGCGGTATATATACTTGTCACTAACGAATTTTCGGCTTGTATGTTAGCGCTTTTTACGCCCATGACCTCGAAAAAAACTTGCAATAGATATCACTATTACGCGTCTTTTTCGAGGTCATGGGCAAAAAAATCGAATGGCCTAAAATACTGAAAATCCATTAGCGACAAGCATAGTTGTCATATTGAAAAGTATATACGTGTTGTTGCGCTTAGTCCAAAGAGGTTAGTATGAGTGAATTATTTGATGATAATGATGATGATAAAATAGTCATTGCAGATGATGATTTGATAGAAGCTGAAGAGATCATTGATACGCATCGAGTGAAGCCAATCGTTTCTGATGCTAGAAGGCGATTGGAAGCTTTGATGGAAGAGAAACGTTTACAAAGTGAACTTGAAGATGAGTGGGATTAAGTATGGCTGAGAACTTTTCTCCATCCGCTCATTGGCGAGACTCGGCGCGTTCTGCGAGGTTTTTTTTGGTGGATGCAAGGGCCGCTTTTCCCATTTTTTTGTTTTTGATGCACATCAAAGTGTGGACCGGTATTTTAGTCATTGTATCTGCCGTTTTTTTCGGTATTTTAGAGCATTATGGTTTTACAGTGCCCGTTTTTTTGCGTTGGTTACGGTTATTTTTTGCTGGACCAGTAAAATTCGCTATTCCTTGGTGGCGTTAAATGGAAACAAACCTCTCCAAATGTATGATTAAAATCGCTGCAGCTATGAATGCAAAATTTTATTTAAACGATCGATTTGTGAGTTATGACGAAGTATTTTCACCACAGGGTTTATTACCAGCTTTTGCGCGACGCGCAGATCAATTAAGTTCTTTATGCCTAGGCTACGGGCTTGGCGTGAGCTTCAATGATGCAGAGGGTTCATTATTGGGGATTGAAGTGATTTTTGATGAGGTGACCCCTAATTCATTACGTTTGTTGTGTATGACAGATGTGTTGAATGAATTAATGGTGGGTGGGCCTAGCAAGGATTATACGCCCTTAGATGAGCTGATGTATGATTAGGCACCGTCGCCAAAGTTATTTCCGGTCTGCAAAACTGATAAATTGGCTAAAAAATTTAAGGATGTTTCTAGGGCGAGTTGACAATTCAAAACACTACATCCCGCAGACAAGCCGCGGGATGTAGTGCTTCGGGAGATGAATTGTCAACATCTTAAGATCAGCCTGATTCTTGGAAAAATATTATGGTTCTTAACGTTGTGTTAAGTTAATATCTGCTATAATTATAGGCATAGAGTTTTATTTTTTTGATGAGGTGTTTGCTATCATGGGCAAAATGAATATGGATCCGAAGTTAGATAAACACGAACAGTCATTAGCAGAGACGGATGCGGCGGTGCAACAACGCACACAAGTGCTGATGAATGCGGCAAATACCAGGGAGCAATTCGGGCCTACAGTGTATGCAACCCTATATAAACCAAAATTAGAAGCGGTTGTGAAACAAAGCTCTGTTGCGCACGCTGTGAATCCGATTCTTTCTACGCCATCGAGCGAAGTGAAGTCTCACGTTGTTAGTCCGAGCGAAGTGAAGTCTGACGTTGTTAGTCCGAGCGATTATAAAGGTACTATGTTCAAAGGTCGGGAAGATGTTATGACACCATCGACCACTGCACCGCAAGACGAAGAGCACCGATCTCCAGGCTTTGGCGGTTCTTCAAATTCGGGTGGATAGAGTATTTTCTGAGTATTATCGTAGATCGGGTGCATTGCAACCCGGGATTCTAAAAAATTTTCGGCATGATTTACATTCCCGGGTTACGCTGTCGCTTCACCCGGGCTACCATTCTTCGTTGTTACCCCCCCAAAAAAGACGACTCTCAAAATCGTGCTGTATCAAGCTTCTTTCTTAGAAAACTGTCACTTCTTTGTCATTTAATGGTAGAATAGAAAGATTGACTGTACGATTTGACTGATATGGATGATGATAACCTTATTAAAGCGAAGAAAACATTGCAAGCTTTGGATGAAGCATTAACTGCAGGTCCTTGGAATGAAAGCAGTTTTATTATCATGCTTTGCAAACAATTGCATGTTATCCGGGATGATTTGGCGGCGAAAATCACCAAATATGAAGAAGGCGAAACGGATACTCCAGAGTACATTGCACATAGGGCTCAACTCTCTGCGAGTCATAAACTGGTTTATATTAGTTTGTATTCTTTGGAGGGCATCAATATAGCAGCTTGGGAAAGAATTCTTGCGAATTTACGTCGTCAAATTGTTTCGCGCCCAGTGTATGCCAATGAAGAAGATGCTCAAAATATCATCAAGACGAAAGAGAAGAAAATTAATGAAGCTTATGTGTCATTTTATGTGAATGATACAGAGATTATACAATTAAGCCCGGACAAAGTTCCTATGGATAAATTAGGAAAGCCTATACTGGTCTTAAAAGATAACGCTATTGATTTAGAAAACATTGAGTATTTTTTTCATCTGACTGGCAAATACCGTTATTTGCATGGACGCTTGGTTAAAGTGGAGTGATTTGTGGCGCAAAAAAATGAACAGATTCAAACCGTGCTCGATCGAGATTATCAGCATGGGTTTGTGACAGATATTGAAGTGGAAACCTTTCCTCCAGGTTTGGATGAGTCCGTGGTTCGACGTTTGTCGGCTATCAAGAAAGAACCTGAGTTCTTGTTGGAATGGCGCTTACAAGCTTTTCGACATTGGCAGACGATGGTCACACCAACTTGGTCTACTGCGCAATTCCCAGAGATCGATTATCAGTCTATTTCATATTATTCTGCGCCTAAAAAAATGCAAGATGGGCCACAAAGTTTGGATGAGGTTGATCCGGAATTATTACGTACCTATGAAAAACTTGGCATTCCATTAAATGAACAGAAACTCTTGGCCGGTGTTGCTGTGGATGCTGTGTTTGATAGCGTATCGGTTGCAACGACTTTTAAGGCTAAATTAGCGGAACAGGGGATTATTTTTTGTCCTTTGTCAGAAGCCGTTCATATTTGTCCAGATTTGGTCAAAAAATATTTGGGTTCTGTCGTTCCGTATCGCGACAATTTTTTTGCGACCCTTAATTCTGCGGTTTTCAGCGATGGATCCTTTGTTTATATCCCCAAAGGCGTTCGTTGTCCAATGGAGTTATCGACCTATTTTCGTATTAATGCAGCCAATACCGGGCAATTTGAGCGTACTTTGATTATTGCTGATGAAGAGAGCTCTGTGTCCTATTTAGAGGGGTGTACTGCGCCGATGCGTGATGAAAATCAATTGCATGCGGCGGTGGTCGAATTGGTTGCTTTAGATCGAGCCAAAATTAAATATTCTACGGTCCAAAATTGGTATCCCGGCGACAAAGATGGGAAAGGCGGTATTTATAATTTTGTGACCAAACGCGGCGCATGTCGCGGCAAGCAATCTAAAATTTCTTGGACCCAAATTGAAACTGGCTCTGCTATTACCTGGAAATATCCAAGTGTGGTCTTGCAAGGCGATGATTCAGTCGGTGAGTTTTATTCTGTCGCTGTCACGAATCATCATCAGCA
Organism: Legionella genomosp. 1; assembly: GCA_945878975.1. Taxonomy (GTDB): domain Bacteria; phylum Pseudomonadota; class Gammaproteobacteria; order Legionellales; family Legionellaceae. The sequence goes on along the minus strand of CAMCUM010000017.1, from coordinate 44,508 downwards.
AGCTGATACGGGCACCAAAATGATTCATTTGGGAAAAAACACGCGCTCTACTATTATTGCCAAGGGAATTAGTGCGGGACAATCGGATAACGTTTATCGGGGCTTGGTGCGTATTGCACCGACAGCTGTGAATGCACGTAATTATACGCAATGCGACTCCTTATTGATGGGTGATAATTGCACCGCAAAAACCATGCCTTATATTGAAGTGAAAGAGCCTAGTGCACAAGTGGAACATGAGGCTAGTACCTCTAAAATTTCTGAAGACCAGTTATTCTATTGTCAGCAACGCGGTATCGATTTAGAGAACGCTGTGACGATGATTGTGAATGGTTTTTGTAAACAGGTTATCAAAGAATTACCCATGGAATTTGCTGTTGAGGCAACCAAATTATTGGGTATCAGTTTAGAAGGGGCAGTCGGATAATGATGTTAAAAATTAATGAGTTATATGCTTCCGTTCAGGAACAAAGCGTTTTAAAAGGCATCAATTTGCAGGTTCGGGCTGGTGAAGTTCATGCCATCATGGGACCGAATGGTTCAGGCAAAAGTACGTTGTCCAAGATTTTAGCCGGTCATCCTATGTATGAAGTGACACGTGGGACGGTGGAGTATTTGGGACAAGATTTATTGGCTCTGAATCCAGAGCAACGTGCCAGAGCTGGTATTTTTATGTCTTTTCAATATCCCGTTGAAGTACCGGGTGTGACCAATATCAATTTCTTGAAATCGGCGGTGAATGCTGTCCGGCAAGGACAAGGCAAGCAGACATTAGATGCGATAGAATTTCTAAGTTTTATTCGTGCACGCTGTGAATTACTCGATATGGATGAGAGTTTTTTGTATCGCGGTATCAATGAAGGTTTTTCCGGTGGTGAAAAAAAACGTAATGAAATTTTGCAAATGGTGGCTTTGGAACCAAAATTGGCTATTTTAGATGAAACCGATTCGGGTTTGGATATTGACGCATTACGAGTGATTGCGGATGGCGTCAATACGATGCGTAGTCCAGAGAGAGCCATTATTTTGGTGACGCATTACCAACGTTTGTTGGATTATATTACGCCTGATTATGTTCATGTTTTGGCAAATGGGCAGATTATAAAATCTGGTGATAAATCACTTGCATTAGAATTAGAGAAAAAAGGGTATGCGTGGTTAGATGAGGTGCCTCAAGCATGACTGTCTCTGCTGCTACCACCGGACAAACACCCGTTCAATTTTATCAACACGAGGCGGAACACACTGCAGTAGAGCATGCGACGTTGCAAGTTTTACGTCAACAAGGTTTGGCCGAGTTTACGCGCTTGGGTTTTCCGGCACGTCGCGATGAAGATTGGCGCTATTCGTCCGTTTTGCCGTTTTTAAAGCACCAGTTTCAATCTACTGAGAGAGCTGCTGGCTCGCATGACGAGCACGTGATCGTTCATAAACAAATGGATGTGCCTTGGGGGCATAAATTGGTATTTGTGGATGGCGTTCTGATGGGGCTTGATGAGCTGCGTAAGATGCTGCCTCCTGGCGTTATTGTCGCGCCGATCTTAGAAGCATTGCAAACAGTTCCAGAAAAAATAACCCCTTATTTGGATAAAATTTTGCGTACGCAACATGGTTTTCATGCGCAAAATTCCGCAATGTTGCATTTGGGACTGTTTATTTATGTGCCTGAGCATGTTTGTATTGCGGAGCCGATTTTGTTAGTACATTGGCAAACGCAAGCTGAGCAAGCTGTATACTTACGGCATGTCGTTGTGATGGAATCTGGTGCGAATTTATCGCTCATTGAAGATTATCAAGGATCAACTGATCTCAGTTATTATACGAATGTGGTGACAGAAGCTTGGGTTGGCCCCAAAGCTTATTTGAAACATTATAAACTGCAACGTGAAAGCAAAGCGGCATGGCATGTTGGGCATGTCGCAGCCAAGGTTGCGGCGGGTGGGCAAATCGATAGTCATGCTTTGAGTTTTGGCGCCTTATGGTCAAGGTTTGATGCATGTTTTGTTTTGCAAGAACCGCAAGCACGTTGTTATTTAAATGGTATTTATACTCCGAAAGGGCAGCAACACATGGATCACCATACTTGGGTGTATCATGATGCACCGCATGGGACAAGCCAACAGGATTATAAAGGCATTGTCAGTGATGCCGCTCATGCCGTGTTCAACGGTCAAATACATGTGGCACGTCATGCGCAGAAAACGTTGGCACAGCAACAAAATAAAAATCTATTGTTATCAAAACAAGCCGAAGTGGATACCAAACCGCAATTAGATATCGCCGCTGATGATGTGCAATGTACGCATGGTGCAACGGTAGGTCAATTGGACTCCGACGCGTTATTTTACTTTGCAACCAGAGGGATTGGAATACAAGAAGCGACAGAGTATTTGATTCAAGGTTTCGTTGCAGACAATCTCCGCACAATTGGGAACGATGAATTTGCGGCTTGGTTGAAATCAAGGGTCGTAGGAGTAAGTTAATGAGTGACAAACCCACATCTTTTGCATTAGATTTGCCAGCTATTCGTCAGGATTTTCCTATTTTGAATCAGCAAATATTTGGTCATCCTTTGATTTATTTGGATAGTGCCTCCACTTCGCAAAAGCCTCGTTCGGTGATTGACGCTATGACAGCGTTCTACGAACATGATAATGCCAATGTACATCGCGGTGTGCATGCTTTGAGTGTGCGGGCTACCTTATTGTATGAGCAAGCACGAGACAAAGTATCTCATTTATTGAATGCTCAGCATGAGCACGAGTGTATTTTCGTGCGGGGTACAACCGAGGCGGTTAATTTGGTGGCACAAAGTTTTCTGCGCCCGCGAGTTGGGCCTGGCGATCAAATTTTAGTGACCATGTTAGAACATCATTCTAATATCGTGCCTTGGCAAATGGTTTGTAGTCAAACCGGTGCTGAATTGGTGGTGGTGCCTATTTCAGTAGAAGGCGACATTCTCTTGGATGAATTTGCCAAGAAGTTGACGGATAAAACCAAATTTTTGGCGATTACGCATGCGTCGAATGCTATTGGCACGATTAATCCCATCAAAAAAATGATTGAAATGGCACATGCGCATGATGTTTTGGTGTTGGTAGATGGGGCACAAGCGATGGCCCATATGCCGGTTGATGTGCAAGATTTAGATTGTGATTTTTATGCTTTTTCTGGACATAAAATGTATGGTCCGACCGGGATAGGGGTATTGTGGGGCCGCACTGCTTTTTTGGATGACATGCTACCCTATCAAGGTGGGGGAGAAATGATTCAGTATGTGAGTTTTGAAGCCACAGAATATGCAGCGCTTCCAAATAAGTTTGAAGCAGGTACGCCTAATATTGTGGGTGCCATCGGTCTAGGCGCTGCAGTAGATTATTTATGGACATTAGATATGACCGAAGTGATGCGTTATGAAAACGCATTGTTACAGTATTTGGAAAAAAGTTTGCAAGAGCAAACGCAATTTCAGATCATTGGTGCAGCAAATGATAAAGTACCATTGGTGTCTTTATTGCATCCGCATGTGCATGCACATGATGTCGGTACTATTCTGGATAATGAGGGGATTGAAGTGCGTGCGGGGCATCATTGTGCAATGCCGTTGATGGATTTTTATAATGTGCCGGCTACGACCCGGATTTCTATGGCTGTCTATAATACTTTTGAAGAAATCGACCGCTGTATTGAGGTGCTCAAAAAAGCTGAGAAGGTATTTGCCTGATGAATGATTTAAGAGAATTGTATCAAGAAGTGATTATCGATCACAGCAAACATCCAAGGCATCATTACAATATGGCGCATGCTACGCATCGTGCGCAGGGCTACAATCCTTTATGCGGTGATAAATTGACTGTATTTGTACAGATAGACAAAGACTGTATTCAAGAGGTCAGTTTTTTGGGCTGTGGCTGTGCGATTTCGCAAGCATCGGCCTCATTGATGACCGACGCAGTTAGTGGCTTATCTTTGGAAGCTGCACATGCTTTGTTTGAACAATTTCATAATATGTTAACTGATGAGCAGAGCGTTCAGTCGTTGAATATGAATAAATTAACGATTTTGGCTGGCGTAAGGGCCTTTCCCGCACGAGTGAAATGTGCTACTTTGGCATGGCATACATTAGAAGCTGCATTACACCATGATGCCAAAACGGTCGTGACTGAGTGAGATCACTATGTTAGGGTTCAAAAAAAAGCCTGAAGTACCTGCAATCAATTTAGAAGAACTGGTCATTGCGCAGTTGAAAACCATTTTTGATCCAGAAATTCCGGTGAATATTTACGATTTGGGTTTGATTTATGAAGTGAGGGTGCACGACGATCAGCATGTGCATATCCTTATGACGTTGACGTCGCCAGGTTGCCCAGTCGCGCAAACTTTTCCAGGTACGGTAGAGCGATCGGTCAATGAAGTCGCTGGTGTGAAAGATTGCACGGTGGAGATTGTCTGGGAGCCGCCTTGGACACAAGAGCGCATGTCGGAAGCAGCCCGGTTGGAATTGGGGATGTTTTATTGATGATATACCCTTTACGGATGAGTTTTAGGTGTTTTAGGCGACTTGATTTTTGCTTGTGTGTTTTGATTAAAAGCGAGTAGTAGCAAGCTCTATTGCGAGTTTTTAATCAAAACGCACAGGCAAAAAGCGATAGCATAAAAATCTAAAACTCATTCGTGAAGGGTATATTGTAAACGGTTTACAATATTGCACTGTGCTCACCTCACCGAACCGCTCCTTATTTGTGGCGATTATTATGGAAAAAAACAATACATGGCTTCCCTCTGCTTCATTAGATATGTTGCGGGCCAGGGCTCAATTCATGGCAAGCTTACGTCAGTTTTTTACCCAGAAAGGCTATCTCGAAGTTGAAACGCCGATTATGGCGCGTTATGGCATCACCGACCCGTATTTGGCAAATATTCCAGCGCGATTTCGTGGGTATGATTATGCGTTGCAGACGTCCCCTGAATATCATATGAAACGCCTGTTGGCGGCTGGTTCTGGCCCTATTTTTCAATTAGCCCGTGTATTTCGTGATGATGAATTAGGCAGATGGCATAACCCGGAATTTACTTTGTTGGAATGGTATCAATTGGCCGTAGATCACCATACTCTGCTCAATGAAGTGGACGCATTGTTGCAAACGGTAGCCGGTTGTGTCCCCATCCGTAAAAGAACGTATCGAGCTGTCTTTCAAGATATCTGTGGGATTGATCCTTTTCAAACGACTTGTCAGGATTTGCAAGTTTGTCTACAGCGCTATGATTTGGATAACGTGCTGGATCCAGGAGAGCAGGACATCGATCAATATTTATTTTTATTGATGAGTCATGTGATTGAACCTGCGTTGGGGCTGGAAACAGGGCCGACCGCCATAGTAGATTTCCCTCCCTCTCAAGCGTCTTTGGCGCAAATTATTGACGGTTTTGCAGCGCGCTTTGAAGTCTACTATCGTGGTGTTGAATTGGCCAATGGTTTTTATGAATTAACCGATGTTGATTTACAAGCCGCACGGTTTCATGCAGATAATCAATTGCGTAGGGTGCAGGGCAAGCCGCTAGCTTCTATTGATGACTATTTGCTCCAAGCTTTAAACCATGGCTTGCCAGTTTGTTCTGGCGTGGCATTGGGCGTCGATCGTTTATTGGCATTGGCATGTCAACAAACACAATTAAGTACTTGTTTGGCGTTTGATTTTGGTAAGGCGTAGCGCTTTGCATAAATGATTTAAAAGGCATCTTTCCATTGCCGCAAGGCTGCAAATACTTCTATCGGATCTTGTAAGTCACAGTTTACATGGGCACTGACTTGATGCTTGACCTCTGAAAGGTGGCAACGTAAAAAGGGATTGCTGCGCTTTTCCTCACTGAGTAATGAGGGTAGGGTCGGTTTATTTTGGTCACGTAAAGCCATGGTTTTTTCAATGCGTTGTGCGATCATAGGATTATTCGGTTCTACGATAGCGGCAAACCGTAAATTGGCTAAGGTATATTCATGGCCACAATAAACCTGCGTCTGATCGGGTAATGCGGCAAGTTTTTGTAAGGATAGGTACATTTGCGCGGGGGTGCCTTCAAATAGCCGGCCACAGCCTGCACCAAATAAAGTATCCCCACAAAACACAGCATTGTTTACGTAATAAGCCATATGATCTAGTGTGTGACCAGGGATGGCTAGCGCTCTTATCTTTGGAAAAGCATCATCAATAGAGAACTGTTCATTATCTGTCAGCGAGCGTGTTACGTGTGGATAACGGCTATGCGCGGAAGCAAGCACTGGGACTGGAAACTGCTGAATCAAATCCGCTACACCGTAGGTATGATCCCCGTGATGATGTGTCAGCAAAATTCCACTTAGTGTTACGCGATAGTGTTGTAAATATTTGAAAACGGGTTTTGCATCACCTGGATCTACAATCCAAGCGCTGTGGGTTGGATGATCAATCATCATCCAAATATAATTATCCTGTAATGCTGGAATCGCAACCATCTCATAAGTAAGCATTTCCGGCCGTTCTTAAGCAAAACGATAGCTGAGAGCCACGCGCGCCACGGCCTGATTGAATGGCACTTTTATGGTGACCTGGGTGTCGCTATAAGGTGAAGGCGGGGTTGTTGCGTCGGAATATTGTGTCAAATTCACCTTTTTTTGGATTGAGCCAAGATTAATACACAGCATTTCTATTCGAGCTACCCAATTTTTTTTATACATCCATTCTATCCCGCCGCCAGCTGACCAACCCAGTAAATAATTTATAGCGCCTGTTTTACTAATAGCAAGGTTTCGTGCTGTTCTAGGGTGCCCTTTAAAGTGAGCCGTATAAGCTACTCCTAGGTTAGCCATACCATATCCTAATCCGCCTGTGCCATATATGAGCCATTTTGGTGTCATCATGTATCCTGCTCGCGCGCGAACAGTACCTATCACACGAGTGGATTTTGTAAGCGCGAGGTTTGTATCAATAGAGCTAGGAGAGTCAGTTAAAGCGATGCTACGTGACCCCCTGCCGATATTATTCTTGTTGAGGAGCCACTGCAGATCTGCTTCGACACCAACGAGGTAAGTATACCGATATTCTTGATTGTAAGAGACCTGAAAGCCAGTGATGAGGCCATCGGGATTTGCTTTTGCTACGTTGGTAACTGCTGAGCTAAAACTGGGATTTAACCCTGGATTAATGACACGATTAGAACCAGGCGTGCCAGTCGCTTGTACATAGTCGTGTCTGTCCCACCACCCGCCTAAGTTTAGGCCTGTATACCAGCCTCCCCAATGAGCGGTGTTGTTCATACGGGTCAAGGTACCAGCATGCAGAAAGGCACTAGAAAACAAGCCTGAAGCACATATCAAATAAGCTATTTTTTTCATCTGAAATCCTTTCCATACCATACTTGTCGCTAATGAGTATCATTCCATTCTTTAATAATAATTTTTACTTTTAACTGATGCCCAGTCAGGCGTATTTTGTATGGGCGGTGATCATTGTATTGATCATATTCTAGGAGATAGCCTGCTTGTTTTAGCGTCATGATATCATGATTACTAGAACGGGTGATACTAGTGGTGGGACCTGGCGCAGGGTTTCCTTTGATCCAGTAGGCTAAATGATTGACAGGTAGACGAATGCCAGCTTCTTTGGCCAGGAGCGCTTCTGCGTTCTGAGCGCGGACTATTTTGTGCCCTTCACGATAGGTGACGTTATTCTGATGCTGCGTAATCTCTAATGTATCCGCTCCCAATGGCCCATAAATGAGAATTTGGTAGTCTTGAGGGCTTTGGTGCACCCAACGAAAATGAGCTGTCCAAGCATGTTGTGGATTTTGGGCGGCAATAGCGCCTGAGACGGTAAAGGCAGCTGGGTTAGAGGCGCGTGCAGACATGTTCGGTTGCAAACTAGTACAGCCACTTAGGAGCACGATGCAGTAAATTATCCATCGGAAGTTATTTCGGTCGCAATCCATGGGCTTGTCATTCCTCTCTTTTTTATGAAACAATAGCAGGACTCTAGCCAAAAACCAATACACTATGAATAATCTTGTCGTTTATCCTGGCACGTTTGATCCGATTACCAACGGGCATGTGGATATTATTTCGCGTGCACATAAAATGTTTCCTCAAATTATTGTGGCGGTAGCAAAAAGCAAGTCTAAACAGCCATTTTTTTCTTTGGAAGACCGCGTGCATTGTGCCCAAGAAGCAGTCAATCATTTGTCTGGCGTTCGAGTGATGCATTTTGAAGAATTATTGGTAGATTTTGCAAAAAAGCAAGGCGCCAGCGTTATTTTGCGAGGAGTGCGTGCTGTTGCAGATTTCGAATATGAATGCCAATTGGCAGGGATGAATCGTCAACTGATGGCGGATATTGAAACGGTTTTCCTCACGCCTTCAGAAGAATCTCGCTTTATTTCATCAACATTGGTACGCGAAATCGCAAATTTGGGTGGGGATATTGCTAAGTTTGTGCCGCAGGCTGTGGTGAATCTGTTACAGAAAACATGAATAGTACTTACACAAAACCTCGAGGTCTAGGCGGATTTAGTATGTAATGAGGGCGTTTAGATGAGGTCCTCCTGTCCGACCAACTGCTGGATGGACTGACGGACTACTTTGATGAGCGCCTCTTTGTTAGTTAGTTCATAGTTTGCGGCATCGATGGGGTCTCCGATGTGGATCTCTGCTTCTTGATGTAGGCGAAATCGACGAGAGCGTGCTGGTAAAATTTGATTAGCCCCTCGTATCCCAATAGGGATAATGATGGCTTTGGTCCGGATCGCTGTGATAAAGCCTCCTTTTTTAAATGGCCCCAATGCCCCGGTATCTGAACGAGTCCCTTCTGGCGCGATCCATATCACGATCCCCGATTCCAATAGATGTTGCACTTGCTCTAGATCTTGGATTGCTTGACGTCGGTTTGTACGATCAATGAATGGAAACTCGGCGGCCACCATGCCTCGCCCCATAATTGGGATACGGGACAACTCTTTTTTGGCTAACATTCGAACGGAGGCGTTGGGAAACGCTTGTAAACTGAGGGGGATATCAAGTAGGCTGGCATGATTACACATCAAAATGGTAGCACGCCCTTTTGGAGGAACGATGTGATGAGGGTTCATGATGGTACAGTGAATATCTAGCAGTGAAATCATCCGTTTGGACCAACGTTGCAATGCCTTATCGCACCATTGGCGCGAACTTCTGCCACAAATAGATTTCCAAATAGAGCGCCCGCAAATATCTGCCATAAACCAAAACGAGGCCAAAATTATCCAAATTGACTGTAATGCTCCTGCATATCTAGGCGCCGCTTTTTTCATATATCCTCAAGACATCATACGCAATAAACTAGGAGTCTAGCACAAAGAGATTCGCGTTTTTAGCATATTTGTGGCATAATTGTGTCTGGATTATCATTATGGAGTGGATTCAAATGCTATATGGTGTTTTGAATTTATCATTTTGGGGCTATATTTTAGCCGCCGTTATTGTGACGCAAGCTACAATTGCTTCGGTTACTATTTATTTACACCGTCATCAAACCCATCGTGCCTTGGATCTGCATCCGATTATCAGTCACGTCTTTCGCTTTTGGTTATGGATATCGACTGGTATGGTGACATCAGATTGGGTGGCAATTCACCGTAAGCATCATGCTACCACGGATATGGAGGGTGATCCACATAGCCCAAAAATGTTGGGGATTAAAAAGGTTTTTTGGGAAGGTGCTGAACTCTACCGTCAGGCACGTAAAGATAGAGAGATGATTGCGAAATACTCTCATGGAACGCCGAGTGATTGGTTAGAAAAAAATGTTTACAGTCGGTATTCCTCTAAAGGCGTACTTCTGATGTTGGCGATTGATTTATTTTTGTTCGGTGTGCCAGGTATTTCTATTTTTGGCTTGCAAATGTTATGGATTCCTTTGTGGGCAGCGGGTGTTGTCAATGGTGTGGGACATTATTGGGGATATCGTAATTTCGAATGCCAAGATACTTCTACCAATGTATCACCTTGGGGTTTTTGGATAGGCGGGGAAGAGTTACATAATAACCATCATACTTTTGCCTCTTCAGCAAAATTTTCAGTAAAATGGTGGGAGTTTGATATTGGTTGGATGTACATTTGCATTCTATCATTTTTGGGCTTAGCCAAAGTTAAGAAATTACCCCCAAAAATCGTGCAGGTTGAAAATAAACTGCAAGTAGATTTGGAGACGGTCAAAGCAGTAGTTGGAAGCCGCTTTCAAGTCATGGCTGACTATTATACTACTGTTCTAGCACCGATGTTACGTCAAGTGAAGCGTGAAGAAGTGATTTCTGAGCAAGATAAGAAATTGGTGCAACGTGCTAGTGTTTTGTTAAAGCGTGACCAATCGTTGCTATCTCCGAAATCGCACTCTCATTTGCAGGCATTATTAGAGCGTTATGAGCAATTGCGTACGGTGTATGATTTCCGTCAATCTTTGCAGTATATCTGGCAGAAAACGGCTAGCTCTCAGAAAGATTTGATTGAGGCATTGCAAGTTTGGTGTAAGCAAGCAGAGGATTCTGGGCTCGAATCTTTGAGACAGTTTTCTATGCAACTTAAAAACTCTGTGCATTTGTCAGCGTAAAATAGTTTGTAACGCCCCAGTTATGTCATCTTGAGTGTGTTTTTTGCGTGAAGGATCTCTGAATGAAGCACAGTGCCGATTTCAGTAGATCCTTCACTGCTTTCAGGATGACGATTCTGGGGCGTTACGATTATAAGAGTACTAGTATTTTTAAGCGCTTGGTAAAAATCATTTTTTATGTCAACATATAACTATTTGTTTATCTTTGAAAAATCTATTCTTGGAGAATCATATGAATTGGAGCTTGATGCTGAATGCACTGCTTTTGATTGGTGTGGTCATTGCAATTGTTAGAACTGTGCAAACCCGCCGTCAACAAGAGGTACAAAAAACAGTGCAAAATTTGTCAGGAAGCCCTGCGCCAACTAGTAACTTTGATGATATTATCGCCGTGCGCAAAGTGAATCATAACCCAAGCGTGACACCGACGATAAAACCGAGTATTGTAGTGCCACCTCGTCAGCCTTCTTATCCTAGTATTAAACCACAACGGTCTCTCGACCCGTCCATCAATAAGCCTACTGTACAATCAGTGCCTGCGCCAGAGGGCGTGGAGAATGTGGTTCAGGCACGACCCGCAAATACAGAGACGGTGATGCCAAACGCTGAGTCGCTCATGATCTTCTTATTGGCTAAATCTAATCGTCAATTAGCTGGATATGAATTATTGCAGGCTGTTTTATCCGCTGGATTTCGTTTTGGTGAGGGTGGGTTGTTTCACCGGCATCAATATCCTAATTGCCAGGGACCCGTGATGTGCAGTTTGGCCGCAGCAACTCCAACAGGGGTATTTGATCTGCAAAATATTGGTGGGTTTGTTGTGCATGGCTTGTGTTTATTCATGCGTATTTCCGGTCAGAAGGAAGTTGATGCGGAGCGTTTTGATATGATATTGGATACAGCAAGGACATTGAGTGACAGTTTGGATACGTATCTTTTAGATGAATTCCGTGAACCGCTTTCAGAACAGAGCATTGCTCGTTACCATCAAAGATTGATGATTGAAGAACAGGCTTCTGTGTAGGTTGGGCCGTTCGGCCCAACGTTGTGATGTGATGTGATGTGATTGTTGGGCCGAACGGCGCAACCTACAACGTTTTAAAAATTGTTTCGAACTCCGCGTGTACACGTTCCTTTATAGTTTACTTTGCAGTAAACTACTGATTTGCATATTGATGTTGAATTTCTATGAATTTTAGAGATATTGCCAGAGTTTTGAATTTGCCTTGTATTCGAGAGGGTGTCTTCTCGGGACTGACTATTGATAGTAGAAAAATTCAGCCGGGCGAATTATTTGTTGCATTGCGTGGGGATCGCGTTGATGGCCATGATTATATAGCAGATGCAGCGCGTGCCGGTGCAGCAGTTGTGATTTGTGAACGCTTGGTACCTGATGTGGTGGGACCAGAGCAATGGGTCGTTGATTCTAGTTTACAAGCCTTGGCCACCATTGCAACTTGGTATCGTCAGCAATTTACCTGCCCTATGATTGCTGTCACGGGCTCTAATGGTAAAACGTCCGTGAAGGAAATTATTGCACGTATTTTGCCCAATGATTCTTTCGCTACTGTGGGGAATTTAAATAATCATATTGGTGTGCCATTAAGTATTTTACAATTACGCCCAGAACATCGTTATGCGGTATTTGAACTGGGGGCCAGTAAGCAAGGAGATATTGCTTATACGGTGGCGATGATTCAGCCTCAAGTTGCAGTGATTAATAATATTGCACCTGCGCATATTGAAGGATTTGGTAGTTTAGAGGGTGTGGCGCTTGCCAAAGGTGAAATTTATCAAGGGTTGAGTCAGGGCGGCGTAGCGGTTGTTAATGATGATGATGCTTATGCGCATTTCTGGGATAAGAGTTTCTCTAATCATCATGTTGTGCGGTTTTCTCGTGCACATACTGCAGATATATGGGCAAGTGATGTACTATTGAATGCTAGTGGTTGTGCTGAATTTAAGCTGAATTTTCCAGAAGAAAGTGCTTTGGTACGTATGCAAGTACCTGGTCTACACGCAGTGAGCAATGCGCTGGCTGCTGCGGCTTGTACTTCTGAGGTCGGAATTTCGTTGTCTGATATCGTACTGGGCCTGGAGTCTTTTACAGGTGTTTCTGGGCGTATGATGTTTTGCAAAGGCAAGCAGCATGCTACGATTATAGATGATTCTTACAATGCGAATTTACGTTCAACTTTGACAGCGGTAGATGTGTTGGCAAAGTGTCAGGGTACCCGCATTTTGGTCTTGGGTGACATGGCAGAATTAGGGGACTGGGGCGCTCGTCATCATGAAGAGGTAGGCGTTGCTGCTCGAGAGCAAGGGATTGATTGGTTACTAACTTGTGGCAAAATGAGTGCCAAAGCAGTGCTATCTTTTGGATCAGGTGGCAAACATTACACTAATCAACAAGAATTAACGCAAGATTTATTGCGGCGTTTGGACTCTAAAACAACTGTTTTAGTGAAAGGCTCAAGATCGGCTGCGATGGAAAACATCGTCCAACAGCTTATTTAAGGATATTGACGATGCTTTATTGGATCACACAATTATTACAGATGCATTATCACCCTTTTCGGGTTTTTCAATACATCACGTTTCGTTCTATTTTGGCTGCTCTGACAGCATTATTGGTAGGATTACTTTGTGGTCCGCTCACCATTCGCTGGTTACGCGGTTTGCAAATCGGGCAAATGATTCGAGATGATGGTCCCAAATCGCATTTATCCAAAGCAGGTACTCCGACGATGGGGGGGGTATTGATCCTGTTAGCGATTACAGTGAGTACTTTGCTATGGGGAGATTTGCATCAAAAGAGCTTATGGGTTGTATTATTGGTCACATTAAGTTTTGGCTTAGTAGGCTGGATCGATGATTATCGTAAATTGGTGTTAAAAAATAGCAAAGGGCTGTCAGCTCGTTGGAAATATTTTTGGCAGTCGGTTATTACGATCGTGACGATATATTATTTGATGCATAATGCTAGCATCCCTATGCATGCCGAGTTGACCATTCCTTTTTTTAAATCAAATTTTATTTATTTGGGCTTTCTTTTTCCAATATTCGCCTATTTTGTGATAGTGGGTGCGAGTAATGCTGTGAATTTGACGGATGGTTTAGATGGATTGGCTATCATGCCTATCGTGATGGTAGCAGGGGCATTGGGAATTTTTGTGTACGCAGCTTCTAATGCCGTGTATGCCCATTATTTGGGGATACCATTTGTAGCAAATACGGGTGAAATTACCATTTTTTGTGCTTCTGTTGTTGGCGCCGGTTTGGGCTTTCTTTGGTACAATGCTTATCCTGCCCAAATATTTATGGGCGATGTGGGGTCTTTGTCTTTGGGCGCCGCATTGGGGACCATAGCGTTGTTGATTCGTCAAGAATTGGTGTTGATGATCATGGGGGGGTTATTTGTGATTGAAACCGTCTCTGTGATTCTACAAGTAGGCTATTTTAAATATACGCATGGTAAACGCCTATTTCGCATGGCCCCATTGCATCATCATTTTGAATTGAAAGGTTGGACAGAACCCAAAGTGATTGTGCGGTTTTGGATTATGACCGTGATTTTCGTTTTGTGTGGATTGGCCACATTAAAACTTCGGTAGAGAAGCATATGAACCTTGAGCATTATTTGGTAGTAGGTTTAGGTAAGACTGGACACTCTATTGCTAGATATTTACAACGTCAGAATATTGATTTTTCTGTGTTTGATACGCGTAATGCTCCGGTATTGGCAGCAGAGTTTCAGGCTGAGTTTCCTCAGGCATCTCTCTTTTTGGAAACACTCCCGGAAGAAAAATTAGCGCAAATTTCTGCAGTGATAGCGAGTCCAGGTGTTCCTTTGGAGACGCCTTGTTTGGACGCAGCTAGGGCGATGGGTATTCCTGTGTATGGTGATATAGAATGTTTGGCCCGAGAAATTCATGCCACTCAAGTCGTTGTAATCACAGGGACCAATGGTAAATCAACTGTTACCACATTAGTAGGGCTGATGGCGCAAGCCTTTGGTCTCGAAACAGCGGTTGCTGGGAATATCGGTACGCCAGTTTTAGATTTATTGGCTGATGAACACGACTATGCTGTATGGGTTTTAGAATTATCCAGTTTTCAACTAGATTTGACTCAGACACTGCACCCTACTGCCGCGACAATATTGAATGTGACGCCAGATCATTTGGATCGGCATCATACATTAGATGCTTATGTCGCAGCCAAGCATAGGGCCTATATGAATGCTAATTATATTGTCTATAATCGCGAAGATGATTTGACCAAACCAGGCTCAGAGGCACCAGGTTCTGTGACCAGTTTTGGTCTGAATTCAGCCGGTGACGGAGAATGGGGGTTGGTGACGGATCAAGCAGGGGTGTTTCTAACGCATGGGCAAACGCGGATCATGGCAGTCAACGATTTGCGTATCAAAGGCCGACATAATTGGGCGAATGCATTAGCAGCTTGCGCATTGGCACATCGAATTGGCATCTCTTATACGGTTATGCGTGAGATACTGACGACTTTTGCTGGATTGCCACATCGCAGTCAATGGGTGCGTACTTTGGACGCCATAGATTGGATCAACGATTCCAAAGGGACCAATGTGGGTGCAACCCAATCTGCCATTGCCGGCATTGGGGGCGCTATCCAGGGCAAAATAGTGTTGATTGCAGGTGGACAGGGCAAAGGGGCTGATTTTAAGTTTTTACGCGATACCGTTGCGAGTCATGTTCGGGCTTTGGTATTGTTTGGGCAAGATGCTGATAAATTAGAAAGCGCGTTGTCAGACCTGGCGACCGTAAAACGAGTGGATACCATCGAAGATGCCGTCAATGTTGCACGTGACATGGCTCAGTCTGGTGATGTGGTTTTATTATCGCCCGCGTGCGCAAGCCTCGATATGTTTCGAGATTATAATCACCGCGGGGAAGTATTCACTGATTTGGTGGGAAAACTACTATGTTGAAGCGAAAGCGAATCAAATCTACTTTTGGGGCACCGGTTTTATATGATCGTTGGCTTATTGTTGCTGTTTTGGGTTTGGTCGTATTGGGTTTGATGATGGTTGCTTCGAGCTCGGTGATGATTTCAACCAAATATTATCATCAACCCTTTCACTTTTTATTGCGCCAAGCTATTTATTTGTTTGTTGGTTTTGTGATGGCCGTGCTTGTGATGCGGATTGATAGCAGTGTATGGGAGCGCTATAGCGTCTTTTTTCTTTTTTTATGCTTAGTCATGTTAGTGTTGGTTCTCATCCCGGGAATTGGTCGGGTCGTGAATGGAAGTAGGCGTTGGCTGATGTTGGGACCTATTGGTGTGCAAGTTTCCGAATTGGCTAAAATATCGATGATTTTATATGTCTCTGGTTATTTGGTGCGACAGCAAGAGCACGTGCGACAAGATATCATAGGGTTTATCAAACCCATGTTAGTATTGATGGTGATGGCGATATTGTTATTACAAGAGCCTGATTTTGGCGCGACGTGTGTGATAGTGTTGACGGTCATGTCTATGTTGTTTTTGATTGGTGTGAAACTTAGGTATTACATCGGATTAGTCATCTTGGTGGGTTTGAGTATGGCATGCTTGGCCATATCTTCACCCTATAGAATGGCGCGTTTAACGGCATTTTTGAATCCTTGGGCAGATCAATTTAATAGTGGATATCAGTTAACACAATCCCTGATTGCATTTGGGCGAGGTGGCTGGTTCGGTGTTGGCTTGGGTGCAAGTGTGCAAAAAATGTTTTATTTGCCAGAGTCATATACTGATTTCATTTTCGCAGTATTAGCGGAAGAATTTGGATTATTAGGAATACTCTTCGTGTTATTGTTGTATTGTGTCATCATATGTCGTGGAATGATGATCGGATACAGTGCTTACTGTTTGGATAAAAGGCAATTTGCAGCATTTGCAGCATATGGGATCACTTTTTGGTTAGGTCTGCAAGCTGTGATTAACATGGGTGTGAATGTAGGCTTATTGCCAACAAAGGGCTTAACTTTGCCGTTTCTCAGTTATGGCGGTGCTAGTTTGATTGTGAATTGTGTGGTTGTTGCTTTGCTATTGAGAATCGACCATGAGAACAGATGGCAGGTATTAGGATTAAATTAGGTTTTGAACGTCATTCTAAGCTTAGTGAATGATCTCCGTGATTGGCAAATTGCCTCATACAGGAGATTCTTCGCTATGTTATGGATGATGCCAACTAGGTAAATATTGAACATGCAGAAATCGAAAACAATTTTTCATTCGCCTAAAATGGGGCGGATCAAGCGCATTCACTTTGTTGGGATTGGTGGTGCTGGGATGTGTGGCATTGCTGAAGTCTTGTTAAATGAAGGATATCAGATTTCTGGGTCGGATCTGTCTGAAAACAAAGTCGTAGCACGTTTGCGCGCTTTGGGGGCAACGGTTGCGATAGGCCATGTTGCGGAAAATGTGCAACATGCTGATGTGATAGTGCGGTCCACAGCGATTCAAGATGACAATCCTGAAGTTTTAGCAGCGGAAGCCAGAATGATACCTGTGATTCCAAGAGCTGCTATGTTGGCTGAGTTGATGCGTTTTCGATATGGTATAGCGATAGCAGGGACACACGGTAAAACAACTACTACAAGCCTGGTAACTAGTTTGTTGGCAGAGGGGGGGTTGGATCCTAGTTTTGTGATTGGCGGAAAATTAACGAGCTGTGGTTCGAATGCGCAATTAGGTACCTCACAATATTTTGTAGCAGAAGCAGATGAAAGTGATGCCTCTTTTTTATTATTAAAACCAATGATTGCTGTCGTAACGAATATCGATGCAGATCATATGGCCACCTACAATGGCAGTTTTGATAAATTGCGTAAAACATTCGTTGAATTTTTACATCATTTGCCTTTTTATGGCTTGGCAGTTGTTTGTATTGAAGATCATGAGGTTCGGAGGATTTTACCGTCCATTCAGCGCCCAACACTGACATATGGCTTTCGTGAAGGCGCGCATTATCGTGCGCTGAATTGGAATCAACAAGGCTTGCTCAGTACGTTTGAAGTGCAAAGACCGGCTCCGCATGGACCTTTGCATATTCAATTTAAGTGGCCAGGTCGGCATAATGTTTTAAATGCATTAGCAGCGATTGCAATTGCGACTGAACTAGGTGTTGAAGACCAGGCTATTATGAATGGTCTTTTTCAATTTGCTGGAGTGGGGCGTCGATTTCAAATTTTAGGAGAACGTCATTTTACCAATGGCAATGCATTGATTGTAGATGATTATGGACACCACCCACGCGAAATCAAAGCAACGATCGACGCATTCAGAGCAGTTTGGCCCGACAAACGTTTGATTCATGTGTTTCAACCACATCGTTATACGCGTACGCGCGATCTTTTTAATGATTTTATAGATGTTTTACGTTTAAGTGACCATTTGTTCTTGTTCGATATTTATTCTGCGGGTGAGCCTGTGATTCCTGGTATTAGTACGGAGATACTTTGCGAAGAAATTAATGCGAATGGGCCTAAAGCGGTGATAGTGAATGAGCAGAATTTAGAGGAATATTTGAATCAAATTATTGTTGAGGGTGATGTGGTTCTTGCACAAGGTGCAGGGACTATCAGTCAAACTATCAACAACCTTATTCGGCGAGATCTGTCAGTATGAACCAGCCCCTTGTTATCAATCAAGACTCTTTGCGCGGGGAATTGCTGTGGAATGAGTCTTTGGCAGGGTATACAACTTGGCGTGTTGGGGGGCCGGCGCGTGCTGTATATAAACCTGCTGATACTGATGATTTGGCACATTTTTTGCGCGTATGTCCCGCATCGGAACCGCTGATTTGGCTTGGTTTGGGAAGCAATTCTTTGATCAATGATAGTGGTTTTCCTGGGGTTGTGATTGTGACGCAAGGTTGTTTGAAAAATATGACACAAATATCCGATGAGTTGGTTCGAGTGGAAGCCGGCGTGTCGTGTGCGAAAATGGCGAGATTTTGCACGCGTAATCGCTTGACGGGTGGTGAGTTTTGGGCTGGTATACCTGGTACGATGGGCGGGGCCTTGCGGATGAATGCGGGTTGTTTTCATAAAGAAACTTGGGAATCAGTGGTGGAAGTTGAAACGCTGAATCGTTCGGGAGAACGACGCATCCGCCAGCCGAGTGAATTTAACATTGCTTATCGCAATGTCGCAGGTCTTGAGCCGGAAGAATGGTTTGTGGCTGCAACCTGTCGCTTGATACCAGGTGATCAGGAGCACTCTGCTCATCTCATCAAAGAATTATTGGCACATAGAGCGGCGACACAACCTACTAATGAATATAATTGTGGATCCGTATTTCGTAATCCCCCTAATCAATTTGCAGCCAAATTGATTGAATCGTGTGGATTAAAAGGACATCAAATTGGCGGTGCTGTGGTGTCACAAAAACATGCGAATTTTATTATTAATCAAGATGGTGAAGCCAGTGCAAAAGACATAGAGCAATTGATAGATTATGTCCGCGAAACAGTACGTGCGCAGACGGGTTGCGAATTGATACAAGAGGTGCATATGATTGGAGCAGACGAATGCCGGACTTAATAAATTTAGTATTGTTGTATGGCGGTAAATCAGGAGAGCATGAAATTTCTTTGCGTTCTGCTGCATCTGTATTGGCGAATCTTGATCCGAAGAAGTATCATATCATTCCAGTTGGTATGGACAAATCTGGTTGCTGTTTTCTCTCAGATTATCAAACTTTGTTGCAGCATAAAGAGGTGTTACCTGTCCGCACGACGGATTCTGTACCTTTGCCAAGTTTGATGAAAGATGGTCGCTTGGCCATTGATGCACAAGTCATTTTTCCTGTTGTCCATGGTCCTTTGCTGGAAGATGGTTGTTTACAGGGGATCTTTGAACATGCTGCAGTAGCTTATGTAGGCTGTGATGTCTTATCCTCTGCTATTGGTATGGACAAAGACGTACAACGACGCTTGGTTGGAACAGATTTGGTTTCTACAGCGCGTTATCGAGTTTTGCAAAGTGCTGCATCAGCTGAGCAGCGTCAAGCGGTGTGCGAAGAGGCTGTTACTGCTTTGGGTTGGCCATTATTTGTTAAACCCTGTTCTTTGGGTTCAAGTGTGGGGATCCATAAAGCCCATAATTGGGACACTTTGCTGGCAGCGGTTGCGGATGCAAGTCGGTATGATCAGGTGGTGTTGATTGAAGAGTTTATTAAAGGGCGGGAGATTGAGCTTGCTGTGTTAGAGAGTAAGATACCTGGTCATATGCCAAGAGTCAGTACGGTAGGTGAAATCGTTGTAAACCATCCGGATACCTTTTATTCTTATTCAGCAAAATATATTGAGAGCGAGCAAAGTCAATTGCATATCCCTGCTGCGTTGGATCCACAATTAGTTCAGCGTTTACAAGCGATTGCTGGAGAGATCTTTTTGCGTTTAAAATGCAAAGGTATGGCGCGAGTGGATTTTTTCGTGGATGATAAGACTGGTCAGATTTATTTTAATGAAATCAATACGATCCCAGGTTTTACTTCTATTAGCATGTATCCTAAATTATGGGAAGCAAGTGGTATAGCGTACCCGCAGTTATTAGATGAATTGGTGGATTTGAGCTTGTTATATAAAAGAGCCAAAGAACGTATGGAAACACAATACCATCAGTAAGGAACGTGCCATGTTAAAGCCTGTGAGAATGCGAGATCAATTTTTTTTATCGATGTTGGTTGTTTGCGCATTATTACTTATGGGAAGATTGGCATATTTGTATCTCGCTGATCCAATCAATTATCCGATTAGTACTTTTAAAGTTGAAGCTAATTATCAACATATTACGCGTAATTGTTTAGAAAAGATTTTGGAAAAATATACGCATAAAGGTTTTTTTTCCATTTCGGTAAGAGACTTGCATGCGGAACTATCTGCTTTGGAGTGGGCGGATAAGATAAAAGTAGAGCGAATTTGGCCGGATACCTTAAAAATAAAAGTAGTAGAAAAACGCCCGGTGGCGATATGGAATCGCGTACTCATGACGGAAGATGGTTTGTTATTTGATCTGAGTCCTGCTGAGTGGCAAAAAGAAGCGAATGTAGAACATCTGCCTGAATTAAATGGACCCAAAGATCAGCAGGTAGAGGTCTTACAAATGTTTAGAAAATTGAGTAAGCTATCCGAATCTTATGGTTTACATACGAATTCATTAGCTTTACGAGATAATCAGGCTTGGGAATTAGGATTGGGCAACGGAGTGTTGCTACGCTTAGGGAAGCGGGATATTGAATCACGACTGGAGCGATTTTGTTTGGCTTATTCAGCCATTTTTGGTGACAAATTTGATCGTTTAGCAGTCGTAGATTTGCGTTATATGCATGGAATGGCGGCAAAATGGAAGGAATAGGAGATGCTCACTCCGTACCAGAGAACGGTTTGTCCGTTCACCGGGCGTCGATATTCTTCAATAGAGTTTCTGAGTGATTGCTGGATTTTAGTACTTAAAAAATTGGAAACATAATGGCAAAAAAAACTGAGAGAAATATTATAACCGGGCTGGACATTGGTACGTCTAAAGTGGTGGCCTTGGTTGGAGAAGTTAATGAGGATGGTAGCTTAGAACTAATTGGAATAGGTCGACATCCTTCGCGTGGACTGAAGCGTGGGGTGGTGGTAGATATTGAAGCGACCGTTGGTTCGATTCAACGTGCCGTTCAAGAAGCAGAATTAATGGCAGGCTGTGAAGTACGTTCTGTGTTTACGGGAATTGCTGGCAGTCATATTCGTAGTTTGAGTTCACATGGTATTGTCGCCATTCGGGACTCAGAAGTGTCAAAGGCTGATGTAGAGCGCGTCATTGAGGCTGCGAAGGCGGTTGCTATTCCTGCCGATCAGAAAATATTACATATTTTGCCGCAGGAATTTATCATTGACAATCAAGGGAATATTCGAGAACCAGTTGGGATGGCAGGTGTTCGCTTAGAAGCACGTGTGCATTTGGTGACCGGCTCTGTCAGTGCTGCACAAAATATTGGTAAATGTGTACGCCGATGTGGTTTAGAAGTAGCCGAGATTATTTTAGAACCCTTGGCTTCCAGTCATGCTGTGTTAACAGATGATGAAAAGGAATTGGGCGTTTGTTTGATAGATATTGGTGGTGGAACAACTGATATTGCTATCTTCCATGGTGGTGCGATCCAATATACTGGCGTGATTCCAATTGCCGGTGATCAAGTTACCAATGATATTGCAATGGCTTTACGCACACCGAGCAAAGCTGCCGAATCAATTAAATTGACTTATGGTTCTGTGGTACCAGAAAAAGTGAACACGGGTCAGATGATTGAAGTGATGAGTATGAACGACCGACCTGGCCGTAAGATTCCAACTAAAATGTTGTCTGACGTCGTATCTGCACGCTATGAGGAATTATTTCAATTAGTTAGTGCTGAGTTACAACGCAGCGGTTATCAAGATTTGTTAGCAGCTGGGATTGTATTAACCGGGGGCGCTTCTGGGGTGCATGGTGCGATCGAACTGGCAGAATTGTGTTTTCAAATGCCGGTGCGGCACGGGTCTGCGGAAAACCTGATAGGATTAACCTCTGATATCGTGAGTGACCCAAGTTATGCAACAGTAGTTGGGTTATTATTGCATGGTTTTCAACAACAACAAAATGATGGTTATAGTATTCGCTCTGCAGGGAGTAAAGCCGATGGGGTATGGACGAAAATGAGAAAATGGTTTAATGTAAATTTTTAAATCCTAGAATTTATGGCGATAAAACCTACAGCGTATAGCTAAGAGGAATAATTATGTTTGATATGGCAGAAATCATGCAAGACAGTGCAGTGATAAAGGTAATCGGAGTAGGTGGTGGCGGCGGTAATGCTGTAGAGCATATGGTCGCGGAAAACATCGAAGGGGTTGATTTTATTTGTGCGAATACGGATGCGCAGGCCCTTCGTAATTCAAAAGCCAAAGTCATCATTCAATTGGGTGGTGAATTGACCAAAGGACTGGGAGCAGGGGCGAATCCACAAATTGGCCGTCAAGCGGCGGAAGAGGATCGTGAACAAATCAAGCAAGTCTTGCTGGGCGCAGATATGGTCTTTATCACTGCCGGAATGGGTGGTGGAACAGGCTCGGGTGCGGCGCCAGTCTTTGCTGAAGTGGCAAAAGAATTAGGTATTTTGACTGTAGCGGTTGTAACCAAGCCCTTTTCTTTTGAAGGAAAACAACGCGCTTTGGCAGCGGAAGAAGCTATCCGTGCATTGTCGCAAAACGTGGATTCCTTGATCACCATCCCTAATAATAAATTATTAAGTGTCTTAGGAAAAAACATTTCTTTGTTGAATGCGTTTAAAGCAGCAAACAATGTTTTACTGGGTGCTGTAAAAGGGATTTCGGATTTGATTACGCGTCCTGGTTTGATCAACGTAGATTTTGCGGACGTGCGGACGGTTATGTCTGAAATGGGTATGGCAATGATGGGTACTGGATGTGCCTCGGGTGATCAAAGAGCCCGTCGTGCTGCGGAGGCTGCGATTGCGTCTCCACTGCTAGAAGACATTAACTTTGCAGGTGCTCGCGGAATTTTGGTTAATATTACTGCTGGCATGGATATGTCTATCGGTGAGTTTGAAGAAGTAGGCGATGTCGTAAAAGAATTTATCTCTGATGAAGCGACTGTTGTGGTTGGAACGGTGATCGATCCGTTGATGACAGACGAATTGCGTGTGACGGTGATTGTCACAGGTCTTGGAGATGCCCGGCAACGTGCCGGTGTGGCAACACATAAATCTTCTGCGTTTGAAAATCGACGCGGAGATGGTTCTTTCGATTATCAACAATTGGATCGACCAGCCGTACTTAGAAAACAGTCGGGTGTTGGCATGGGCATGGGTATGGGCATGAGCAGCCAAAAAAATGTGTCAACGCAAGAATCGATGCCTGATGTGGATTATTTAGATATTCCAGCGTTTTTGCGTCGACAGGAAGAGGAAGCTTAGGACTTAATTTTGCCCTGAGGTGATTCATTGCCTCGGGGGCCTGTCGCTGCGGTATCCCAGTGTGCTCGCAATTAGCGCGCGCTGGGAGCCCTCCTCCGCGCCACCCCTCGATGACCCATCTCAGTCATAGCGAAATGAGGCAGTTTATTACCCCAAAATACCGTGGTTTGTCCGCGGTATACAGACATTAGTGGTTCATTATGCCTAAACGCACAGATATTCAGTCTATCTTAATTCTTGGTGCCGGTCCTATTGTCATTGGACAAGCCTGCGAATTTGATTATTCTGGTACTCAAGCGGTTCGGGCTTTAAAGAAAGAAGGATATAGAATTATTCTGATTAATTCTAATCCTGCCACAATCATGACTGATCCAGAATTGGCAGATGCGACTTATATCGAGCCAGTCTTATGGCCAGAGGTAGCGGCCATCATTAAGAAAGAACGTCCTGACGCTTTATTACCTACTATGGGTGGTCAAACTGCTCTGAATTGTGCATTGGATTTGGTGAAACACGGTGTGTTGGCAGAATATCAAGTGCAATTGATTGGAGCGAGCGAAGAAGCCATTGATAAAGCAGAAAATCGCGAAAAATTTCGGTTGTTGATGGAAGAAATTGGTTTGGAAATGCCGCGTTCTATGATTGCGCATAATTTGGATGAGGCGATGGTGGCGCTAGAAAATTTAGGGTTTCCTGCCATCATTCGTCCTTCTTTTACTATGGGCGGATCGGGTGGGGGCATTGCCTATAATTTAGAAGAATTTGAAAGCATTTGTTTGCGGGGCTTGGAGTTATCTCCTACTCGAGAATTATTGATCGATGAATCTGTCTTGGGTTGGAAAGAATATGAAATGGAAGTGGTGCGTGACCGCAATGATAATTGTATTATTGTGTGCAGCATTGAGAATTTCGATCCGATGGGGGTGCATACAGGTGATTCTATCACGGTGGCGCCTGCACAAACGTTAACGGATAAAGAATATCAGCGTATGCGTGATGCTTCGATCAAAGTCTTGCGTGCAGTAGGTGTTGATACGGGGGGCTCTAATGTCCAATTTGCGGTCAATCCGGAAGATGGGCGGTTATTGGTTGTCGAAATGAATCCACGTGTATCACGTAGTTCCGCGTTGGCTTCTAAAGCAACTGGCTTTCCGATTGCTAAAATAGCGGCTTTGTTGGCAGTCGGTTATACCTTGGATGAGTTAAAAAACGATATCACTGGCGGTAAAACGCCTGCTTCTTTTGAACCTACGCTAGATTATGTTGTCACCAAAATACCGCGGTTTAATTTTGATAAATTTCCACAAACCCCCAAAACCCTTACCACTCAAATGAAATCGGTCGGGGAAGTTATGGCAATTGGTGCCAATTTCCAAGAGTCTTTGCAAAAAGCCATTCGCGGCTTAGAAATTGATCGGTTTGGGTTGCAACCTTTGTTTGTGGATGAGGAAATGTCCATTTTGCGTGGTTATCTGCAAGAGCCTACGCCAGATCGCTTGTGGTACATAGCGGATGCCTTTCGCCTGGGTCTGTCTTTAGACGAAATTTACCAAGAATCTCATGTGGATCCCTGGTTTTTAGCGCAAATCCAAGAATTGGTGACATTCGAGCAAAGTTTAGCCGGTAAAGCGTTGGCGGATATAGATGCTACAACGTTGCGTATGTTGAAGCAACGTGGATTTTCTGATATTTATTTGGCGCAATTACTAGGTTGTACAGAAACAGAAATGCGTCAGCATCGTTGGACGCTGGGGATCCGCCCCGTGTATCAGCGCATTGATTCTTGTGCCGCAGAGTTTGCCAGCGATACCGCGTATCTGTATTCCTGTTATCAATCTGTGTGCGAATCGCAACCGACCTGGACTCGCCCCAAAGTGATGATCCTAGGGGGCGGTCCGAATCGGATTGGGCAAGGTATTGAATTTGATTATTGCTGTGTGCATGCGGCGTTTGCTTTGCGTGAAGCTGGCTACGAAACCATTATGGTGAATTGTAATCCGGAAACGGTTTCTACTGATGTGGATACCACGGATCGCTTGTATTTTGATCCGGTCACGTTAGAAGATGTGTTAGAAGTGTATGCAAAAGAACAACCCTTGGGTGTGATTGTGCATTATGGGGGTCAAACACCGTTAAAATTAGCGCGGGTTTTGGCAGATAATGGCGTGACGATTTTAGGTACGTCACCGGATGCGATTGATGAAGCAGAAGACCGAGAAAGGTTTCAGCATTTGGTGACGCGTTTAGGCTTGATTCAACCGGCGAATGGGACTGTGCGCTCTGAAGAAGCAGCGCTTGAATTGGCAAAACGTATTGGTTACCCTCTGGTGGTACGGCCCTCTTATGTCTTAGGCGGACGTGCGATGGAGATTGTGTATCAAGAAGCGGATTTACGCCATTATTTGGAACAAGCGGTGCATGTCTCGCATGATTCTCCGGTGTTGTTAGACAAATTTTTGGATGATGCGATTGAGGTAGATATTGATGCGATCTGTGATGGTCAAGATGTCTTGATTGGCGCAGTGATGGAACATATCGAACAAGCTGGTATTCATTCGGGTGATTCCGCTTGCACACTTCCTCCGTTTTCTTTATCTGTAGTGGTACAAGAGGATTTGAAAGACCAAATGAGCCGCATGGCTAAGGCTTTGAAAGTGGTTGGCTTAGTGAATGCACAGTTTGCGATCCAAGGAGATGACATCTATGTGTTAGAAGTGAATCCTCGTGCATCGCGCACGGTCCCTTTTGTGTCGAAAGCAACGGGACTTCCTTTGGCGAAGATCGCCACACGGTGTATGGTCGGCCAGTCGTTGCGTCAACAGGGGTTGGCCAGAGTTCAGCAAACCCCAGGATTTTATTCTATCAAGCTCCCAGTTTTCCCGTTTATCAAGTTTTCTGGGGTGGATTCCATTTTGGGACCTGAAATGAAATCGACTGGAGAAGTGATGGGTATTGCAAAGCGTTTCGGACAGGCTTATGCTAAAGCCCAACGAGGCGCTGGTTGTGATATTCAACAGCGACGGTGTGCCTTTCTATCGGTACGAGATAATGATAAGTCCCGGATTGGAGAAATTGCTAAGCGTTTGATTGCGTTGGGGTTTAACATTGTTGCGACCCGAGGGACTGCTGCGGTCATTCAAGCGGCGGGGATCGCATGTGAACGCGTATTCAAAGTGGCAGAAGGTCGACCGCATATTGTGGATTATATCAAAAACCACGAAATAGATTTTATTGTGAATACGACTGAGGGCAAAGTAGCGATTGCAGATTCTTTTGAAATTCGTAGATCGGCTTTGCAGTATAAAGTAAGCTATACCACAACGTTGTCAGGCGCTGAAGCAGCTTGTTTGGCAATGAAATATGAAGACAGGGAGACTGTCACAAGATTACAAGATTTACTTGCGAGGTTCAGTTATGCAGAAACATCCTATGACGGTTGAGGGCGCCGAAGCTCTCAAAGCAGAATTGCATCGTTTAAAAACCATTGAAAGACCACGTATCATTGAATCGATTGCTGTGGCGCGTGCGCATGGGGATTTGAAAGAAAATGCTGAATATCATGCCGCGCGTGAGGAGCAGAGTTTTGCGGAAGGGCGTATTCAAGATTTGGAAGCCAAACTTGCGCATGCACAAGTGGTGGATATCAGTAAATTACCCAATACGGGCAAAATTGTTTTTGGTACCGTAGTGACATTATTACATGTGGAAACAGACGCTGAAGTCACCTATCAAATCGTTGGGGAAGATGAAGCGGATATCAAATTACGTAAAATATCTTACCAATCGCCTATCGGCCGCGCTTTGATAGGCAAAAGCGTAGATGACACGGTGTTAGTCAGTACGCCAGGTGGCGCGGTTGAGTATGAGATTATTGCGGTGAAATATTAGGGCGTGTTGATTTAGCTGCTTACGTCCCGCTCCCACGATTTATTCGCGGGATTTTCCCTGAGAGATCTACACAAATAGGCCACTATTTTAGATCCTTTTTAACGGTGTCGTTGTTCAAGAGCAGTGTTTCGGGGTCCTGTCGCTTTGGTATCGCAGCGTGCTCGCAAGCTGCGCGCTAGGAGCCTTCCGTCGCGCCACCTCTCAATGAATCGATTGAGGGGTGGCATGGGAGTGGATCCCTCAGGGCTTATTCGCGGGAGTTGGTTCGCTCTTTATTGGAGCAATAAGTCTTTGTTCTCTTAATTCATGCATAGGTGCTTTTGTATGTGCGTTAAAATTGCCTTCTTGTCTTTACTGGAGAGTGTGCCAATTTTGCTACGTACGAGTCGTAGATCAATCGTAAACAGTTTTTGGCGAATGATGGAAGGGGCCGATAAGCCTGTAGTGTGTGGTTTAATGATAGTATAGTCGGATTCCCATGAGCTATGTTTTGCACTCGTGATCATGAGCAAGGTAACATGATCCGTTTGCTCTTGATGTGATTCTTGACTGATAACAAGCGCAGGTCGTCTCTTTAGTCTGCATTTTGTCAGTGAACGGGAATGGTACAATTACGATGGAGTAAGGTTTATAAGTCACCATAAGCCTCGTCATCCTCAGTTGAGCTCCATTCAGACAATGTTTGAGACAAGGCTTGATGGTACTCTAAATCAAACGCTTGTGCTTTTCGTAAAACGACGTTGTGGTCTATTATCTCAAACATAACTTTATCACCAGCTTTCAACTCTAATTTTTTTCTGACTTCTGCTGGGATAGTTGCTTGTCCCTTCGATGTGAGTGTAGATATGGACATAACGTTTTCCAGCGGAATGATGTCATATTAGTAATTCTAGTATGGGCTAATAGGTATTGCAAGAAATTTTGAAGATTCCCCCCCCCAGATTTTGCTTGACGCCCATGGTTTTTGTGTTTAAAATATGTGCAAATTTATTGGGTTTACGGAGAGTGTCATGCAACAGATCGGTCTATTTATGGTTGTGCTACCCAATGCAGACCAATCATCCTATTTAGAACCCTTTTGGTGTTATCTCGTGTATGATGATAGGGTTAGGACTTGGTCGATGAAAACAGCACCAGTAAGTGAATCGGGCGTTGTTCCTGACTGGGATTCTCCGGAACTTAGCGTACAGGCTGTACCAGAAAAAATACATGTAGTGGGCTATGAAAAACAAGCAAGATATGGACAGGAATGGACCTGGGTCACTGAATGTATGGCAGTGAAAGGTGGAGCGATCTTCGTTTATCCATCGATGACGGATGTATCACGTTGTGTGAGTTACAACGTTAGTGGTCAAAAATATCTGGAAATTCTAACTCCTGATGCTTTAGGCATGAGTTCAAGTGATTTTAATTATTCAGTGTCGATTGACCGCGCAAAATTGAAATATCAATATACCACTTGGAGGAAAGCGAAGCTAGAAAGTTTACCTAAGGCTTTCCTACATTACCTATCTCTGTATGAGGATGTGACAACATCGATTGCTGGTAGAGTGCAAGCACTGACGCAAGCGTGTTATTTTCTCAGCAACTGGGAATCAAGCGTTTATATTTCTGTTCCACAATTACTTTTTAATGGCACGCATTTCGCACTTGAGAACCATTTGAATCAAGGTGTCGTAACCTTATTGAACGGACTATCTCATGAAGAGTTTCAATATACCGTCGATGTTTTGCTCCAGATAGGTTGGTCGTCTCATAATCCAGTGGCCTTTTATGTTTATTTACTGCAGGAACTAAACCCTGAGAAAGCGTATGAATTGGTCAAAAGGCAAGCTATCCAAGCGCAGTTAGCTGTACTTTTTAGTCAGAGTGATCTGAAAGTAGATCTTTTTGCTGGCTGTGCCGAAGAAACACGCAAGATAATTCTTGCTATACCTGAAGTGAATAATGTTTTGAAAGATTCCATCAAATCAGTAGACAGCTTGGTTGCGTTATCTTGGAGCCATCCCTCACGTTTGACTAGCAGACCCGATGTAAATAATAAGAAAGACGCCATTGTAGAGGCCATAGGGATTGATGTTGTTAAAACCTGGGTGACGGATCTGAATAGTTTAAACAGGCTGAGAGGGTGTACCACGTTGGCGATGTTTAGCCAATTAATATGGGATAAGCCTGCGCTTCTCGCACAAGGCGTGCGATCCCCCAATAAGGTTGAGAGCGCTATAGAAATGCTCTTTGCAAATCCAACACGATCGCCACTTGAAATTCAGCAAAAAATCACTGAATTTGTAAATGAATTGCCTGAAAAAAATGACCGGTCTTGGTCGACTAACGCCAGTCCGTATAGTGACGTGATAACTAGCGGCAAGCTCACAGCAGCACAAAAAATAGATTTGTTTAAAATTCCTAGTATCTATGAAGCTATCACTGGTGATACTTTTACATGGCTAATGCAATCAGGCTGTTCTACGCCAGAAAAAGAACTGTTTTTTCAAGCACTCTTTCCAGAAAAAATTAAGCAGTTCATTTTGCAAACGAATGGTGGCGTGCTTCGAACCATGTCGCCTGCTCAAAAAGTGCAAGCACGCACCGCCTTTTCGGCGGAAGCGTTACAACAACGGCCCTATCTTTTTCTTGGGGTGTCGGATGAAGCTGAACTTAGTAGAGATGCTTCTAATCGAGACATACAACCTACTTTGTTCCTGAGAATCATGACGCATCGTGCAACACCGTATGTTGGCGCCATGCTCCTTTTGGCAGGCGTTGCATTACTCATGATGACTTCGCATGTTGTGTTGGGTGCAAGCTTGGTCGTGACTGGGGGGCTCACGTTGTTTGGTTCTTATATGAATAGAGTTGGACGCAATCCTAAGCCTGAAGGGGATTTGGCTGCATCATTACGAGTGTAAATACGGTTTTGTAGTCCGGGTCAAGCGATTGCGTCACTCCGGATTTTCATGCATTTTTGGGATGACGTACAGAGCGAATCGTTATGAAACCACAATAAATCCTCGATAAGTTCCGTGATCTTTATCTATTGTGTTGAGTGCTTGCCATAAATCACTGGTCTTAACCCAGAACGCAGGGTATTTATAGCGGGCAACATCCAAAAATAAAAACCGGTCTGATTCCCGATCGTATGCCGCCAGCGGTGAATGATGTCCTCCACCTACCTGTTTTATGTTGGTTCGAAGGATATTAACAATGACCGGATGTTGTTTGTTAAGTGCCTCCCGGAGTATCACTCTGGTTTTATCCAATGATAATTGATTCGCATAATATGGCTTGGCCTGAACACCATGTGCTTGCAATGCTTGTGCAAGTTGTGCCAAGGTCATTCCGTTTTTTTCAGCATCTTCTGGTTTGATAAATTTGGATACAGCATTCGTAAAAAAATTTTCCTGAGTAAAGTACTTGTAGGGAGGATGTTGCAAATCATCAGGCGGCGACAAATGAAGCGCATTGAGCGTCATCACAGCACTAGCGACCCCACAATAGGTGACACCATGCTGAGTTGTGTAATTTTGAAGCAAATTTAGCGTGGTCAGATTAAGGCTTTTTGTCAACATCTGTTCGCCTTGCTTACTGGAAAAATGAATCAGATTAGCCGGAAGCGGCAATACGGCATATGCGATAGAGTTAAATATTAATACGCATCCAGCTATCAAAATCTGATCTCTTATTTTTTTCATGTTCCCTCGCTTCAAATGTTTAAAGTTATATTATTTGTAAATTGCGCGCCTGCATACAACATTCGAAGAAATAATGATCAATGAAACTGGTTTTTGAAGGATGTCTTCGAACTGTTGGACACGCTACGCTTTGCCCACCCTACAGTCTACAGTTGCTTCGATTTTCTAGCAAAAAAATTATAAGGGTGCCTTGCAGAGGCGAGAGCGTTTCGAGGTTCGCACAAAAGTTGTGAGGAATGGTTGCGATTCACCTGGCTATAAAACACCTACGCGGCTTCAGTAGATCATTTTTCGATCATCTTAATGTTACCTTAAGATGTATTGTGCAAAATATGTTCTTTTTAAAATAAGAGTTCAATCACTCCATGAGTACATCCCGTCAGGAAAATTCGTATAGTCCTAGTTTTTTTATCGCCCCACAAACAGCTGAAGAAATGAATCGCTTTGTACTGGGCCTCGATTTTGATGGATGCACGGATAAACAGATTGCGCGTGCTAAATTAAGTGATGATGTTGCTAATTTTGTGGTGGATCATCCTGAGATTGAAGAGCTGGATGTGATCATCAGTTCTTTACGCCAAACATTGTTACTAGACTACTTGAATGCACATTATAATCCAGTAGATGATCAGGGTAGAAGACAATCTTGTACAGCTATCACGGAAAACTTTCTTGATGATGTGGTATGGAAGATTACGTTATTGTTTGAAAGAAACCGTATCGAACGGCCAGTGCCAAACATCAGATTTCATCCGTTATTATTGTCTGATATTTACTATGGCCTGAATTATGGAACAACTTTTAGCATCATGGGTGATTGTGAGCATTATACCCAGCTGCCGCTTGATGAGGATGGTTATGTCACCGCAACCAATCTCGCGGATGAGACAGCATACTTAGCCTATTATAATGCAGAAATAGGTATGTTCGAAGATGTTTTGGAGCGACCCACTGCTGGTTTTGAATTTGCGGATACCTCTAAATGTCTTATGTTATGGACCCAAATGCAGTATTTTGCGCAAAATGTCTATCAACCTGGGCAGCCGTTTGTATTCAGATTTGTGGATGATAAGCCTGATATTATTGAGTTAGTCACTCTATTTTTTAGAAAACATCCTCACCTGGTACCTGAAAATTGCTCTTTAGAGACGATGTATATGTCTAGTAATTATGCGCACTACTCTCCAGAAACACCTGAAACGAAGCCTCGCAAAGTGGTCACAGGCGTTGGAGAAGTGACCAATCAATATCGTACCATATGCAACGAAATAGCTGCGTATGTTGTAGATAATTGTGAGCAGGGCGCTTTTTTTTCTAAAGAAGCAAAGATTCAAGAATTACTGCTGGAATGGAATCCACTGCCAGAGTCTATTGAAGAAACAAGGGATGAAATGAGGTGTCATGCATAGCGGCTGTCGATAGATTTTGCTATGAAAGAAATATCAAAAAGGAGCATGTTCCATTGGAATGTAAATTATTAGATTTAGGACTGTCTTACGGCGATACTGTTGAAAATGCTCAAGATTTTTTTACAGTTTATGAATACGAGACAAGAGGTGCTCGAGCGTTTAGTGAGCAGCCCTATTATTTTGCCACAGAAAAAGACTATCTCATTCATTTAAGGCGGTTAAAAGCGGACGAGCCTTCGATTGCTATTTTAATTGGGAATAGTTATTTTTTAGAAACGCTTGCTGCGCTGCCGGAAAATATTCAAGAAATTCATCAAATCGACATAGATCCTCGTGTCCTTGGATTTACTCGGTTCTTGCTCCAATCTGTTTATTCGGCAAGTTCATACGACGACTTTAAGACAACTTTGAAAGCAAATAAAATAGAACTCCAAATTGGCAAAAAAAAATACTCTTTTAGTGAGGATACGATTAAAAATAGTATATTAACTAGTAAAGAGAGCTTTGATCTCTGCAAAAAGCGTCTTATTCAAAATAAGATAATCTTGCAGGGACATGTGTTAAATGTTTCGGAGCATTACAGTGTGGATGAGTTTCTCCAAAAAATTCAATTCAGTAGTAAAAAACTGGCTTTTTTGAGCTTGAGTAATATTCTGGAGTTTTTACCTTTTAATGACTCTATTCTTGATATGTTACAGAAGTTTCATATGAGAGCGACTGATGATTTTACTTTATTACATTCAAATTATGATAAAAAAGAAGGTCGGCCAATATCTAAAAGAGAAATCAGGGAAACGATGGCTTTTATCTTAAAGTCTTTCAATCGGCCTCCTAAGCCGTCACCATCACATCAGACTGATTTTTCATTTTGCTTCAAATTTATGTTATCTGCTGCTGTTTTAGGAGGTGCTGTGATGCTAATTGCTGGGCTAATTGCTGCAAAATCGCTGTTAATTAGTGCGGGAGCGATCTGTCTATTTCTAGGTGGGTTTTCGTTTTTTGCATTAAGAAGAAAGCTATTTTCATGTGATAACCCGCAATCAAAAACAATAGTTAACAAGCACGTGCACAACACCATAAATCAACCCGTTGTACGCCTGCCTGCTGCTTCAGTGTTCTAGCCACTTCATTGGCCGTTGCGCCAGTGGTAAATAAATCGTCTATCAATGTGACATGTTGATAAGGAAGTGGTGCGGCTTGGAACGCTTGGTGAAGATTGGTGCGGCGTTGTTTGGCGCTCAAACTGGCTTGGGCTACGGTTGGGACGATTTTTTTGCACTGATGTAAAACATAGGGTATTTGAATGGCTGTGCTGAGGTGCTGAGCCAGCACTGCAGCTTGATTGAAGCCTCTTGTATGCAAACGCTGGCGGTGCAAGGGAATGGGCATCAAGCATTCTGTGGCATAGTGTTCTTCTTTGGCTTGTAGCATAAGATGCGTCAGAAAAGAGGTTAAGTATAATGCCGCTTCATATTTGAACGCATGCAGCAAAGTACGCAGGGGTTCCGTGAAACGGTATGCGGTGATCACGTTATCCAGCGCTGGTGGTTGTACCGCACATGCCCCACAAATCAAGGGGTTTTGCTGCGGAATAGGGATAGCACAGCTGCGACAGGCTGGGCCCAATGGCTCAAGAAGGGCGGTACAAGCATGGCAAATAGCGTGTGGATGGCGATGATATTGGTGGCAAATGCGGCATAAGGCAGGTAAGCTGAACATACATATCCATTTTTTTATGTTAAACTTCGGCATCCATTCTAAATGTTTTTTCTATGAAATCAATATCTGAGATCGGTCGAGCCTTTAATGCGCACGCACGGGAATATGAGTGTGAGGCGGACGTGCAATTGGAAATTGGCCAACGCTTGTTTGCGCGCTTAGATTATTTGAAAATCGAGCCGCGCTATATTTTGGATGTGGGCTGTGGGCCAGGCGTTTTTTTGATGAAATTACAGCAACGTTACCCAGCAGCACAGATTGTGGCAATCGATATTGCTCATACGATGTTGGCGATGGCCAAAGCAAAACAAAACTTGGATAACCCATGGAGTTTGTTCAATGCGGATATGCATCGCATGCCTTTTGCAACAGGGCAATTTGATTTGATCTTCTCTAACCAAGTGCTACATTGGACGCATTCTTTGCCAGCAGTATTGGGCGAATGGCAGCGGGTCTTGAGTCCGGGCGGCTGTTTATTGTTTTCCACATTAGGTCCCGATACGTTTCAAGAATTGAAGCAAGCTTTTCAACAAGTAGATGCTTATGAGCATGTGAATACTTTTCATGATATGCATCATGTTGGAGATTGTTTATTGACGCAGCTGTTCGAAGATCCGGTAGTGGATATGGAGTTTTTGTCAGCACATTATTCTTCTTTAGCCAGTATGTTGCGGAGTTTGAAAGCGCAAGGGGTCAAAAATATTCATGAAAAGCGCAAACCAGGATTGACCGGCAAAGATTCTTGGCGTAAATTCGAACAATACATGGCGCTGACCCAGACGGTGCACCATAAATATCCTTTAACTTATGAAGTGGTCTATGGTCATGCCTGGAAATCGCGACATCAGCGCGTTCAGCATGGTGGTGAAACAACCATCTCTGTTGCGGAGTTGAAGGCATCATTGCCTTCTCAGCGAGCTTAGGGGTGCTATATGGAATTTAAAAGTCGGTATCAAGCACACGCACCAGATGCCTCAGGGTTGATTCAGTATACGCCCGCAGAGCATTCTGTATGGCAGCAATTGTTTTCTCGGCAAAAAAAACTGTTGCCTGGACGTGCTGCTGATGAATATTTAGCTGGCTTAGAGGCCTTGCAACTGACCGAAGAACGTATTCCACAATTGCCTGAGGTTAATCAACGTTTAGCAAAATTGACAAAATGGGAAGTGGTGCCCGTGCCGGCTTTGATTTCTGCACGTGCTTTTTTTGAATTGTTGGCAGCACGCCGTTTTCCAGCGGCAACGTTTATTCGCGTTCAAGAAGAATTGGACTATGTGAAAGAGCCTGATATTTTTCATGAAATTTTTGGTCATTGCCCGTTGTTGGTCGAGCCTACATATGCTGATTTTATCCAAAATTATGCAAAACTGGTGTTAACATACCCTGAAGCAGATTGGCCTTTATTACAGCGCATATTTTGGTTTACCGTAGAATTTGGATTGATTACAACCACCAAAGGTTTGCGCGCGTATGGGGGTGGGATCTTATCCTCGGTAACGGAAACCGTGTATTGTGTTGAAAGTCATGTGCCACTGAGGATTTTATTCGACCCTCTGGTGGCGTTGCGTACGCCGTATCGGATCGACCAATTGCAAACGACCTATTTTGTGATTCAAGATTTTGCACAACTGTACGGCATGGCGCAAAAAAATTTGCAGGAGATCCTTGTTCAAGCCAGAAAACTGAAAGAATATCCACCATTGTTTCCAGTAGAGGACTTTAATCCTAATATTCACATTCATGCTTGTTAAGGATACCGCCATCAGGGCGATTGTAAAATAAGCCAAGAATTGTTAACATAGTTCCATATTTTGTATTGATTGATACAATTCAAGGAGTATCGTTTGATTAATGTACTCATTGTAGATGACCATGCTTTGGTGCGAATGGGTATTCGTCGTTTATTAGATGATTTGCCGGATATTGAAGTAGTAGGGGAAGCAGAAAATGGTGAGCGTGCTTTGGAGTTCATTCGTACGCACAAACCCGATGTTGTATTGTTAGATATGAAAATGCCAGGTATTGATGGATGGGAAGTGACGCGTCGCCTTCATAAATCTCACCCAGAAGTGAAAGTGATTGCTGTGACTGCGTTGTCAACAGAAAGTCTACCGAGTCGCGTATTGCAATTAGGTGCCATGGGTTATTTGACCAAAGAATCAGGCTCGCAAGATTTGTCGGCTGCGATTCGCAAAGTATATCAAGGAGAACGTTATCTGAGTGCCGAAGTAGCGCAGAAGATGGCGATTGATAGTCTACAGGCTCGTCAAGATTCTCCTTTTGATGCCTTATCTGAGCGTGAAATGCAAGTGATGTTGATGATCACGCGTGGGGTAACGGTGCAAGATATTGCAGACAGATTATTTCTCAGTACCAAGACGATCAACGGTTATCGATATCGAATTTTTGAGAAATTATCAGTAAAAAATGATGTGGAAATGACTTATCTGGCTATGAAGCATCGTCTGATTGAACGGCCTGATGAATCGTAAGTGTCTATTAAGCAATCGTTGTCCACCTTACCTACGCAACCCGGTGTTTATAAAATGCTGGATGTTCAAGGCGACGTCTTATATGTAGGCAAAGCGCTGAATTTGAAAAAAAGAGTGTCGAGTTATTTTAGTCGGTCAGCGCAAAGTACTAAAAATCGTTCTTTGATCAGTCAAATTGCGAGTTTTGACGTAACTGTCACACGCTCAGAAATGGAAGCTTTGATTCTCGAAAACTCCTGGATCAAATTATTTCAGCCAAAATATAATATTTTGATGCGTGATGACAAAACGTATCCTTTCATTTATCTCTCTGAACATCCGTTTTTTCCAAGTATTGGGTTGGTTAGAAGAAAAAAGAAGCCTAATTCTAGTCATTATTTTGGGCCGTATCCTAGTACCGCAGCTGTTCATAAGACGCTGAATTTGATTCAGAAATTATTCAAGATCCGCAATTGTAGTGATTTGTATTTTAATACGCGATCTAGACCTTGTTTACAATATCAAATCAAAAGGTGTAGTGCCCCTTGTGTGCATTTGATGGGGCCTCAACCGTATCAGCAATCTATTTTAGATGCGAAACGATTTTTGCAGGGTAAGAGTCAACAAATTTTAGATGATTTGTCTGAGCGTATGCAAATAGCGGTGGAGAACTTGGCTTATGAAGAGGCGGCCATTTTACGTGATCAAATCAAACATTTGCGTGTGGTCCAAGAAGAGCAGGCAATGGTCCAGGCCAGTGGTGATGTGGATATCATTGTATTAGAAGCGCATTCCGGCTTTTCTTGTGTGCAATTGACGCAAATCAGGCGTGGAGAGGTCGTGGCTAGTGATCATTATTTCCCAGCGGTCCCAGCAGAAAACTTGGAAAATGACCAAAATGAGGAAGTCTTGTGGCAACGCGTATTTCATGCTTTTTTAGCCCAAATTTATTTTGATACCCCTGATCGTATTCCCAAAATGGTGCTCACGGATCGTGTCATTCAAGAAAAAGAACTATTACAATCGGCATTGACATCCTTGCGTGGAAAACGATGCCAAATCAAAGTGGCACAGCGTGGTTTGGTAAAGCGTTGGTTGGACTTTGCCTTACAAAACTTACAGTTGGCTGTGAGTAAGCATACGAGTTCACAAGCGACGATGCAGGCCCGCATGGTTGCGTTAGCGCAATGGCTGCACTTGCCACAAGGGATCCGCAGAATGGAGTGCTTTGATATTAGTCATTTTCAGGGAGATGCAACGGTGGCAT
Source organism: Legionella genomosp. 1 (assembly GCA_945878975.1). GTDB lineage: Bacteria > Pseudomonadota > Gammaproteobacteria > Legionellales > Legionellaceae. The sequence continues at coordinate 6,462 of CAMCUM010000017.1, read as the reverse complement.
CTTGTGTGGTGTTTGATGAGCAGGGACCTGTCAAACGTGCCTACCGACGGTTTAATATTCAAGATGTGGCGGCGAATGATGACTACGCTGCAATGGAGCAGGTATTGCTGCGCCGTTATCAAAAAATGGAGCAGGATTTACCCGATTTATTGATAGTGGATGGTGGACAAGGCCAAGTGAATATTGCACGTCGTGTGTTGGCGACACTTGGGATCCAGGACCATATTGCGATTTTAGGCGTGGCCAAAGGGCGCACGCGCAAATCGGGATGGGAAACGTTTATTTTTGCGAGTGATCAGCCGAATGATGAGATCTTGCCGGAGCATTCTCCAGTACGTCATTTGATTCAATTTATTCGCGATGAAGCGCATCGTTTTGCCATTCAAGCGCATCGTAACAAAAGAGATAAGTCTAGCTTAAGCAGTACGCTAGAATCGATTGAAGGCATCGGTCCGAAACGGCGCAAAGCATTATTACAGCGCTTTGGCGGTATGCGTGAATTACGCAGAGCGCCTATCGATGAACTCATGAAAGTCCGCGGCATTAGTCAGGATTTGGCGAAGAAGATCTATGCTTATTTGCATGGATAAAACGAGCTATTCCTCCATATCTTTTCTTCTCTAAGGTTTTGAGATTTTTTAATTGAAAAAACCTTGATTGCGCTGCGCTACATCAAGGCTACATGTCTTTTTAATCTGCAATTTAATCGCTTTATCATTTTTTTCCTAAACTTTTTTTAGCATCAGCCGAAGTAGACATTAAGAGGTTCATATAATATTTTGAGGAATGATATGATGCAAACTTTCACCAGATTATGCCGGCAATCGCGTTGGTATTTGGGGGTAAGTGTTGCGGTTTTTTTGAATTCTGCGTTGGCTTATGCAGCGCCAGTCACGGCATTGTCTTATAAGCCAGGGACGTTGGATCCGATTTATTACGGGCCAATTTTGTGTACGTATCCTGATTATACGTGCATCACCGTGAAGCGTGGTGATACTTGGGAAAAAATGTTTCCAGACGAAAGGGAGCGAGATTTGGTCCAACGAGTGAACCGTACTTATAATCGATTGACATTGGGCCAAATCGTGGTGGTCCCTAAGCTCTTAGCGACCGCTACGTTGCTTGAATTGGCACCTTTTCCACATAATATAGCTGATACAGAACGTCAAATTATTATTGATCAAGACAAATTGGCTTGGGCAGCCTACGATGAAGAAGGGCAGTTAGTAAAATGGGGACCTATTGCTTCGGGTCGTGATAAATGTTCTGATAGTGCTAGCTCTTGTCGGACATTAATCGGGGTATACCGTGTGTTTTCCAAAGAGGACTCCCATTGTAAGTCGGATGTTTTTCCAATTGGGCGTGGCGGGGCAAAAATGCCATACTGTATGTATTTCCATAAGGGATTTGCTTTACATGGTGCGGATGACATGCCTGGATTTCGTGCTTCGCACGGGTGTGTGCGCCTATTTACTGAGGACGCAAAATGGCTGAATTTGAATTTTGTTGAGACTTCTGCCGATGCGAATCAACATATGGGTACCAAAGTTGTCGTGCGCCCGGTGAGTGCGCCCTCAACTTTCACTAGGAGTGTATGGTGAAGCGACGTGTTCTGTTTAGTGTCTTATGTGTCCTACTAGCTTGGGTAACGATGGCTTGGTCGCGCACGAGTGCGGAGGACTTGGAATCGCAATATCGTGATCCTTCCAAGTATCCATTGGGGTGCCGTGATACCGGGTATGATTATTTTTTGAATATTGTGAATTTGGTGCATGTGTCTGATCCCAATGAAATGGGACAAGAGCAAGGCGGGCAAGCATTGTTTTTTTTGTATAATCGAACAAATCAGCCACTTTTTTTGAATCAGATGCTACATGATGATAGTACACGTAGTACCTATTTGAATCATAGAATTTTGCCGCAACAGTGGGCAGTGCTGGCGACGAATCAAAAAGAACTTAGATTTATATGTAGTGTGAATCCAGGTAAAACCAGGTATGGTAAAGTAATCAATTGCCAGGATAGTCTAAAAGTGTGTGAGTATGTGCGTGTGAAATTTGGCATGAATAATCGCGGTAATTTTTGGATAGGTGATAGCGCGGTGAGAGGCGTTGCGGTTGGGCAAGTGGTACGTTATGGCATTATTCCTCGATAATTTTCATAGGAGCGGTCAATGAAAGCAGTGCTCTCATGGGTTTGTTGTTTGGCGGTTACGACACAAGTTTGCGCTATGACGGGACTAGAGGCCTATTATCAAGCAGATTATAAGCAAGCTGCCACTTTGTTGAAGACGAAGCCTAATCTTAGTGCCGTTGAAGAATATTTCATGGGACGGATGTATTTGTATGGTTATGGTGTCTTAAGATCCGCTACTTTGGCTTACCAGTCGTTTCAAAGAGCAGCGGATAAAGGCTCTTTGCCTGCACTATTATTATTAGCAAAGATAGAATTATTTCAAAAAAACAATCCACAACAAGCACTGTTTTGGTTTAAAAAGGCGGCCAAGTCTAATGATGTTGCGGCACAGATGTATTGTGCAGGTGCTTATTTATTTGGTGTGGGAACAGAAAAAAAAGCGGACGCAGCACGTGAGTATTATCTTGCTGCAGCACGCGGCAATCAAAGCATTGCACAACAAATGTTGGCAGCGGATTTTTTAAAATCGAACCAAACTGCCAGTCGAAAAATGGGCTTGGTTTGGTTGAATAAAGCAGTAGCTGGGCATGATCCTGAAGCTGAGCTTATGTTAGCTGATTTGTATCTCAAAGGGGATTTGGTCGCAAAAAGCAAAGAACAAGCGGGACTATTACTGGAAGATGCTGTGGCACAGGAGTATGTGCCTGCTTATAATCAAATGGGCCGTTTTCAGTCTGAACAAGGGAACGAGCCAGATGCAAAAATTTGGTATCAGAAAGCGGCAGACCACAAGGATACCAATACACAGACAGCTTCACCAGAGTATGCACAGCAACAGATGGCCATATGGCTAACGCGAGGGAAAGCTCGGAGCTTGGCAGACACAAATTATCAATTATTCGACATTCATAAAACCTGGCATGATCAAAATGCTTTGCAGGATAATATTTATAATCAAGCACCACAGCTTCCTTCTGTGACACGCCAAGATATTTATCAGCCACAATTTCAAATGCTGTTACCCAACGATATTCCGATTCATCAGTACTATGGCGCTATGATGAGTGATCAAGCGCTGAGTTCAGCGGGCGATTTGAGTTTTCCGCAATACACCATTTCCACCAACGATCCCGCTAGTACAGCTGGAGAAACCGTCACTACAACCCATCAATTATTAGAAGCACGACGTGATGGTTATGATTATTTAACCCAAGCGGCTGCGCGCGATAGGTCTATAGATTACTCAGAAACGTTTAAGCGTTTGTTGAATCAAGCGGAGTTAGGAGATAGTACGGCACAATTTGATGTGGCACAAATGTATCAGCAAGGCGTGGGTGTGCCGCAATCTATGGAATTGGCTATTAAGTTTTATCATATGGCGGCTGCACAAAATGATTTACCATCGGAATATCATTTGGGCTTGATCTATTTGCAAGGCTTGGGTGTGGATGCTGATCCTAGCGTTGGTATGGATTGGTTATTGGATGCTGCGTTCAAAGGCAATTATTATGCTCAGTATGTTGTAGCGCGTATCTACGAGAATGGGTATCAAGATAAAGATGGTCGGAAGCTGATCCCTGCAGACAAGGAGCAATCGTTTGCTATGTATCAATTATCTGCCAGCAATCATTATGGTTTGGCACAGCAGCACTTGGCTGAAATGTTGTTGCGTCAACCCTCGAAAAATATAACGACGGCTGATTTAGAAAACAAACATAAGCTGATCAAACGCTTATTGCAAGGTGCTGCTGATTTTGGTGTAGAGAGCGCGCATCTGCCACTGGCGTTTTATGATGCGAGTGATGTGGATGAATTGAAACAAGCCCAGGCTTTCGCAACGATTCAGCAGGCTGCTAATTCAGGTTCTGTGGAGGCCTCCTTTTTATTAGGCGTTATGTATGATCGTGGTATTGCGACCCAGGCTAACCGAGAACGTGCCATGTATTGGTATGAACAAGCTGTGGCGAATCCTATGAGTGCCTTTATTTTGGGAACCTATATGGCACAAGGGGACGGTACTGCAAAAAATATTGAAAAAGCCATGGATTATTTGCAATTTGCTGCGAGCAAAAATTTTGCTCCTGCGGATTTTAATCTTGCTGTGCTAAAAAAACAGCAAAAGGAAGATTTTTTACCTTATTTAACGCAGGCTGCAGCCTTGGGGTTGGGTAATGCAGGGGTAACGTTGGCTGATTATTACATGTCGAAAGATAGTACTCCTGAGCAATTAAAATTAGCGCGTTTCTTGTATGAGCAACTCGCACAGCAGGGGATGCAATCCGCACAATTGAAATTAGGCTATTTGTACGAGCAAGGATTGGGCGTGCCGCAGGATTATAAGCAAGCAGTTGCATGGTATACCGCTGCTGGACAACAAAAGCCAGGTCAAGCGCAATATTTATTAGGGCGGCTGTATCAATTTGGCAAGATTGACAATAGTCCTAACTACGCTATGGCACAACAATGGTATGCGACAGTGAAAGCAAGTTATGCACCAGCTGCCACAGCAGCTGGGTACATTGACGAAGCGATTAATGACGATTATCAACATGCCTTCAATAACTATCAACAAGCTGCTGATATGGGCGATCCTATTGCAGAGTATGATTTGGCGTTGATCTATGAAAAAGGTAAGAACCAGGCGGTAGATATAGACAAAGCACAAACGTTTTATCAGCAAGCCGCGCAGCAAAAAGTGGTCAAAGCCATGGTATCTTTGGGTAATATCTATGTGCAGGAACATAACATCAAACAAGCCCTCACTTGGTTGAATTTGGCAGCTGATCGACACGATCCAGATGCTATCTATCAATTAGGTTGGTTATCTGAAAAAGGGTTGTCACCACATGCTTCTATTACAGATGCGCTCAACTACTATCAAGTTGCTGCACAGCAAGGGCAAGGCATGGCGATATTAGCTTTGGCACGTTTGTATCAATCAGGATCAGGTGTGACACGCGATCTTTCTAAATCCGCAGAATATTATTCACGATTAGCGCAACAAAATTATCCTGAAGCGCAATATCAATTGGCAAAAGTATGTTTATCCAACGTAGGAAAAGGTTGTTCGCCGCAAGAAGCTAAAAATTGGCTGATAAAAGCGCAGAATAGTGGTCACCACGACGCAGCGCAATTATTACGCCTGTTGTCAGCACAGTCACAAAGCAAATTGAGTTATGTTGAATCGATTCCTGTGACTTAGGATATACTTGTCACTAACGAAAACTCATTAGTGATTGTTGGCAATTCAAAACCCTACGTCCCGCTTCGTGAGATGAATTGTCAACAGACCCTAGTGACAAGTATATACCTTTAAGGTACTTCATTAGACTAGTTGAATGGGACCAGGGTATTGTGCTACAAGAGAATCAGTTGTTAAAAGAGTGATGCCTTCAACCATAGATTGAGTAATGAGTAGTCTATCAAATGGATCTTTGTGAATGAGTGGTAACGTATCAATTGCTACAACATGCTCAGATGTAATGGGTAGTTCGTTGTAACCATTATCGAGAAAATTTCGGCGTAATAAGCGCGCATCTATTTGAAAATCGGCTCGACCAAGTGCGTTTTTTATGGAAATTTCCCATAGATTGGCTGCAGAAAAGAGTAATTCGTTGTCTAGGTCGTTGATTAAAATTTTAGCTTTTTTTGAGAGATGTGGAGAGTCTTCCGCGATCCATAGCAACAGATGAGTATCTAATAAATATTTCATTTTTCACCATGAAACAATGCATCTATTTCGGCGCTACCCATCCTATCAAAGTCATCCGGTACTTTGATACAGCCTGACATAAAACCCGTACGACGGGTTTTGGTAGGTAAATCTAAGCGAGTGACCTTTACCAAAGGTTTTCCAGCTTTGGCAATGATAAATGATTCACCTTTTACCGCTTCATCAATTAATTTTGACAAATGTGTTTTGGCTTCGTGAATATTAACAATATGCATAACATTCCTTTTTAAACTAGGTTTGATTAGTTTAGTTTGTTTTTTTGATAAAGGCAATGCGAGGGTTATCAAATGATTAATTTATGGTACTGTAAAATGTCTTGTAACTCCCGACGTCTGCAGGGAGATCCCTCGCTTCGTTCGGGATCTGAGAGATCGTCACAAAATTTCTCCATATAACAAATTGCCATTAATTAATTTTATCCAATAGCTGAAGGCGACTCTAAAATGGTATATGGAGAAATTTTTAATTTTCTTATAAATTCGTTTACCTAACTTAATCGCCGAAAGGACATTAAATTTTTTAGACGAATTAGCGTGATAATCAACATGTTTTTTCTTTTTGATTGCCGAACAGGCAATAACCCAACAATAAAT
>CAMCUM010000016.1 GCA_945878975.1 Legionella genomosp. 1 | reverse complement strand
CGACAGTGGAAATTAAATTTAATTGAGACCCTAAACCCAGATTGGCGTGATCTATATGAAGATATTTGTCGTTGATTTAGATCGTCTGGATGCCGCGGACAAGCCGCGGCACGTAGGCGTCGGGGATGAATTGTAAACACGCCCTAATGAAACTAATAAAATTTTTACAAGCGTCTCAGAGGCCTATGAGTTTCCTCGGATGTGCCTTACTTCTTGATGGGACAATTACGAGTACTGTTGATGAAGAAAAAGCAGACAATCATCCCTACCAAAACAGTCGTATGCTTGCAGCTATTGCGTTTTATCGCAAAGCAGCATGTGATGCGACCTTAGCACCCATTATCGAGGGTCGGTTGTGGCATATAAGGACGACGAGCGACAACCCTGTTGTTGTGGATGAACTTAATAAATACCACTTAACGCCTAATGAATTTACCTCGCATTATCATATGTTTGCGCCCGCCGAAGGTGGTGATTCATTCGTTCTTGCTGACCTTTCAAACATTCCGGTTCCTGCCATCTCTGATTCACCGGATTCGGCTGAGACGCCTTTTATATCATTGAATCCCTGGCTGGTATTTGGTTAATTTTCATCTGTTGCAATTGGAGCGGTTGCAATCGCATTATTATGGTCAAGTGCGCCGGCTTGGGTGGCAATCATTGGCACGGGGATTGTAAGTGTGGCCACTGTCGCTACGTGTTGTTTTTTTTATAACGCGCGACATGATGATCGCGACAACCAACGCGAGCGTGAGTACGCGAGGCACGGGATTATTTAAAACCAGTAGGTTGGGCCGTTCGGCCCAACATCTCTATATTTTTTATTGCCTTCCATGTAAAAAGCAGATAATTTTGCGTGCAAATGGAAGAATGGATCCAACTTATGCACTATCGCAGAGTCATCATCCCAGGAGCAACGTATTTTTTTACTGTGAATCTTTATAATCGAAAAAGTAGTTTATTAATTAATGAAGTTAATTTGCTGAGAACAATATTTTGCAGAGTGCATCATTTACACCCCTTTATTATAAATGCCATAGTAATATTGCCTGATCACTTGCATGCTGTTTTTACTTTGCCTGAAAATGATAGCAATTATTCTTTACGTTGGAATCTCATCAAAGGTTATTTTTCAAAAGAAATTCAAACGAAAGAAGTCATCAATGCAAGTCGTAAAAATAAAAAAGAACGCGGCATTTGGCAACGTAGGTTCTGGGAGCATCTTATTCGTAATGAGCATGATTTAAAAAATCATATTGATTATATTCATTATAATCCGGTAAAACATGGTTATGTTCAGCAACCTGCTCAATGGAAATATTCAAGTATTCATCAATACATTAAAAATGAGACAATATCTAAAGATTGGAGTTGTTCAGAGAGCAGTCATTTATATCAAGATTAAGGAATGTTGGGCCGAACGGCCCAACCTACGCGTTTTATCATTTTCGTTTCTAATGTAGGTTGGGCCGTTCGGCCCAACATTCCCTTTTTCAATGGAAATATTCAAGCGGTGTCAAGCCTTATGCTTCACACGAATGCCATCGGATTCTATAGTAATGCTGCTTTCTTTATAAAGTTGCCCGATAGCCTGTTTGAAGCTTTTTTTGCTTGCTCCGAAGACACGCATAATCTCTATGGGGTCGCTTTTGTCATGTATAGGTAAAAAACCATTCATTTTGTGCAATTCACTTAAGATACGCTTTGCTAAATCATCAACATTATCTTGGCCTATTTTCCTTAGTGTCACATCTACCTTGCCATCTTCACGTACAGCTTTGATGTAGCCACGCATTTTTTTTCCGTAGCTTAACGTCTGAAAAATATCACTGGCATGGATCAAGCCCCAGTGTTTGTCATGGATAATGACTTTCGTTCCCATTTTAGTTGTTTCAGAGATCAGCAAATCCACTTCGTCCCCTGGTTGGTACTGAGCAGGAGATTTATCTAGCAAATAATCAATTTTAGAGCTGCCAATCAGGCGGTTTTGATAATCTTGTTTGACATAAACAATATAGGATTTGTCTTTTTCCATCGGGCGTTGTTGTTCAGATTTAGGAACTAATAAATCTTTATCCAAGCCCCAGTCCAAAAATGCACCAAAAGGGGTGATATCCACTACTTTTAAAAAGGCGACTGTATCGACTTGAGCACGCGGACGCTGCGTGGTAGCAATGATTTTATCTTCTGAATCAAAATAGATAAACACATCCAATTTATCATTGATTTCTGTATCGGGCGGTACAAATTTAGTTGGTAATAAAATATCCCCCCAATCATCCCCATTGAGATACAAGCCGAAAGGGACTCTTTTTATGACCGCTAATCTATTTACTTTTCCTATTTTAATCATTGTTTTCTCGATGGATACCGCTTACGAATGAGTTTTAGAGATTTTAGGGTACCTATGCTGCAATTAAAAGCGAGTAATAGCAAGTCTTATTGTGAGTTTTTATGCTTGCGGGCTACGTGGATCATCTGCTGATTTAAGGCAAACCTTGGTTCTATTATGGTAAATAAAATACGCATTTAAATGTAATGTCCTACACTTAATTTGAGATTAAAAGGTAACGACTCATCCCTTTTGCCGAAGTCCCGCGCTTTATGCGCCGGATCCAGGAATTTGGCATCATCGCTGGATCCCGTGGACAAGCCACGGGACGTTGGCTGGGAGGTGAGGCGAGCAATTACATTAAAAGAAGCAATACAAAGGAGATAAAAATGCGTTATATCATTGGTTGGCTGTTAGGTGTCCCAATAAGTTTGTTGGTGATAATTTGGCTGGTATCTCATTTTTAGTCATAAATATAGGGACTTCAACAACGTACGACAAGGAAAATCATAATGAAAAATGAAACGATTCACGGACCGCATTATTGTAATCTTCATCCTTTTAAGAGGATTTCTTGGACAGCTATTTTTATAGGCGCTATTGTAGGGATGGGCTTAAGCTTTCTGTTGAATCTCTTCGGTATTGCCATCGGGTTAAGTGCTTTTATTGTGGGTAGCGATGATGTCATTATTTTAGCAGTTGGGGGAATATTTGGTATTATGATTGGGTTGATTGTGTCTATGTTGGCTGCTGGGTATGCAGCAGGTTATCTTAGTCGCTTTTATTGCCCACAACGAAACCTTGGTATTGTTTATGGTTTTACCACATGGAGTGTCGCGCTTCTCTTAAGCGCAGTGGTTGGGGCTCAGGTAAGCTCATATGTTACGTCTTATACCAACACGATCACACGTTCTACTCTTACTGTTCCTGATGATAAAGCTCATTCGCTTGCAACATTCATATTCAAGACGGCACCATTAACAATAGATACCCATCAAAAAACGATTAAAATGACCGCATCAACCAGTAATTTGGCTTGGGGGGCGCTTGGTGTGTTTATGTTGTTTTTTATGAGTGCATTAGCTAGTTGTGTCGGCGCTTGCTGGGGCATGAGCTGCAACAGAAACGATTGATTTTTTACTATGACGTGAATAGGGCCACTCTTGGATTTGGTGTTCAGGGACCTGACGTTGGTTTGAGCTGGGTGGGGGTAGAGAAAAGCCGTAAAATTTAGTATAATTATTTGTCGGAATTGATAAATTTCGTGACTAATGATCTTTTTTTTGGTATAATTCGCAAAAAATTAAAATGTGATAATCTAAGACTTTTTTCACATAAGATCACATGATATTGTAAATAAATGAATGTTGTGAGAACGATAAATTATGCAAGACAAATTATCTATTATACTCAGTAGCAAATATCCTGATAGTAATCAAGAGTTTAATGAGGAAGTGCAACGTGATTTGAATACGATCAAAGAAACGCTCGCCGATCATCACTTTGTTGAAATGACTATCCCTGTGGTTGCCGGATTGATTTCTGCTCGGAAATTGGTTCAGACCGCACTTTCTAGGGTTCATTCTGGTTACGCCACTTGTCATATCGTGCTCAATACGCATGGCATCGCTGGGAAAAGCGATTTGCGGCATGACATTGTGCAAATGGTAGTGAAACATTTGTCTGAAAGAAATATTGCTATAACGCAGCTTAGCGCACTACTCTGCGCTGGCATGTTGCCACAATCCTTCGAAGAAGCAAGTAAAAAATATGCAATGCGTTCGCGACCGGTCCCTGCGAAGATAAGTTTGAGAGCCGCTAGTATGAATGTGTTGCAAAATATCTTAAATGGTATGGATACTCAAAGAGCGCAACATTTCAATATCCGTGGATTTGCCTGCGAATATTCACCTGAGGAAGCTCGTTCTGAAGTGATCGACGTTCTGAGAGGGGAGGGAGGCATCGTTCTAGCTGTTAGTACGACCGCTTTTACGCCGCCGCTGTCTGAATCCTATGTAAACCAAATATCGAATAGTATTTCTGTGGTACAACACTATCGTGCATTAGAGCATCCGCAAGAACATGAAGCTTATCGGGCTGCAACGAACGCGCTTGGATTAGTATTAGCAAGTATGAAAAAAAACGTATTGGATTATCTCAATGGTGAACAACCGCTTTCACCTGAAAATGAACCTTTATTGATTGCTGTAACAACGTATCATCGTGATTTGAGCATCACTGTGCCATTAGATGGTCGAAATTTCACAGGAATATATACAAAATGGTTAAAAGAAAAAAAATTATACTCTTCTGAACGGCTGCAAGTACTCAGTGACCATGCAAGAATCTATGCTGAACTTTCAAATTCTCAAGAACAGAAAGAAGAATCAAAGCGAGCATCGCCATACATTAAGAACGCTTTATTCACTTTGTCTACTGAAGTAGAACCAGAAGGTGCTCTTTCTCCAGAATTGAAATCTAAAACTTCGAGCAAATAATCTGAGCACAATTTTTTTAATTTACTTCGATCTGCCCCCTCTCCCGCGCTAGGAGTTTGAGTAGTATGATCATGTTTTTCGAGGGTTGGGGAGAGGGCGTGTCAACAGCCCCTATGAGTTTTTTCCTAAATGACTCGCATTGTCTTCACCCTCACTTGAATCTTCAGAAGTGGTTGGGCTTGTTGTAACAGGACTGGAAGTTGTTTGAACACTTCCAAGCTCACTGTCAGTTAATGGTTCGTCATCAGTACTAAAAGCTTTAAGAAGTGCTCTTGAAGAGCGGGTAGCTGCGATACATGATATTACGCCTGCGTGTTGCTCAAGCATTTGAATCCGTTCTGGTGATCTTATTTTTTTTTCTTTTAGCCATTGGGTGTAGATGGTATTGAAACTTCGAGCATTTGTTGGTTCTGCCGCGTGGCGGTCGGTTTGATATTTTTTTATCGCTTCTAATAAAGGGATATTTTCAGGCGCAAGAGGTTGTTTGCCATCGAGAGCATCGCTCACGTTTTTCTGCATGCCTGCTATGACTTCTCCGAGTATGTTTGATGCGGCATTATAATCAGGTGGAAAAACACGGTCAGAGACACTTCGTATTACAGCGATGCTATCGAGTATTTTTTGTGCATGCTGTTCTGGATTCGGCTCATTGAAGACTGGTGTGCGGACTTCAAGCGTTATACCTCCAGTCCCTTTGAGAATAGCGCTCACTTCGTCTTGATCTTTTGTTGCACTATAAGCTTTATAAAAGCCACGGATTTGGAAATGTTGTTCTGTCTGTGTGATAGTAGCATTTAGTTTTTCCTGTAAAATCTCCATACTTGCTTTTTTCCCACGCGCCGGGCTGCTGTGCACTGAGCGCATGCTTGTCTGTTCGCGTGCTTCCTTGGCTAATAGCGCGGACATGCCATTGCAGATTAAGGCACTAATCTGTGTTATCTGAATATTTTTTTCAGACATGTCACGTGCTATCATTCGTATGACGTCATCTTTTAGATCATTATGTCCGCTGGCACCATGCGAATTGATCACAATATGGCATGTGTGGTAAGAGTGAGTAATGGTTTTCAGAGCCTCTTCAACTATTCTTGTCATGGATTGGATATTGGCAATGACAGGAATATCGATCTCAATATGCTCATGGTCGTTAAGCGTTGTTTTAATCGTGCGTAAATCGATTGCTACTTCGTCGGCCCATGCCGTCCTTTCCCGGTCATCCTTAGTACTAAAACCGCTCGTAGGATACGCACTGTTAATGATGATACATAGTTTGTTATGCATGTTGTTATCCTTTATGGTGATGGCTTCTGGTAGCCGTTGCACACTGTACCTGCAGAATCTCTCTCTGAATATTGCTCATTACCAATCTCTTTTTAGTATATATTACATACAATAGTAGTAGGCAATAGTCAATATTTCAACTTTTCTTGATATAATTGTTGTTGTTTTCCTAATGGAGCGTATAATGCTCGAAATTTGTATTATTTTAATTGGAGCAGACATCATGCAGAGAACACAGCAAAAATATCTTATAGCCCAAGAGAAACAAAAAGAAAAACAATTCTTTATATTTACAGAAGTGGCTAGTCTATTGGCTAATCATTTTGGGTATGCAGGTCTCGTAGCGAGTGGTTATTTTTTTAAGGTTGCTATTGCAGCCACAGTTGCTTCTTATGCCGCTTTTTTAAGCGCATTGCTTGTGGGAGGGTTGTTGACTTATTTTGCGACCATCATGCTCAGAAAGGGGCTAGATTATTTTAAAGTGGATGAATTCTACAGCAAAATGGCTGCTTTTTTGACCACTATGGCACTCTCGCCTGTGGTGGGTGCCTTGGTTGTTAATGCAACCTTAGGATTGGGTTTGGCTTTGGCACCTATGTTAGTGATGGGGGGCGTTAGTTTGGCTATGGGGGTAGGATTTTTTGGATTTCAGTATTATAACGAACAAGCCGATAAGAAAAAAACTCGGGTTTCAGGAGGCGGTATTTATAGCAGCGCCCGTGCTAAGGATGCATTTGAGGGAGCTATTGATAAGTACAGTGATAGCAGAGGTCTTGGTATTGGAATTGCCCCTATCAAACCAGACCACTAGCCAGCCGATTGTAATCTAATAAACTGCCTTGGTGAAAGCATCTTGAGGGCTTTGTGAGGAGCTGTCTCATTATAGCTATTAAACCAAGTTGGTAACTGTTTCAAAACAAACAAAGCATCGCATGTATTAGAGACCCAAACGTAATCTCTTTTAAACGTTTTTACAAAAGCTTCAGCCATACCATTACTTTCTGGGCTATAGGGTGGTGTCGTGCATATAGCAAGGCCTAATTGACGACCAAAACGCACAGTTTCATGAGCCACATAGCCAGGACCATTGTCAGTTAGCCACTGAACGGAGTGAGGTGTTGTTTGAGTCTGAAAACGATACTCCACTGTCTCAAGCATTAAATCTCGAATCATCTGTCCATCAATGCCTCTTGTCGAAGCAATGTATCGCATGACTTCACGGTCACAAGTATCTAAGCTGAAAGCAACGTATACTTGGTCCCCATTATCACACAAAATACTGAATCCATCGGAGCACCAACGCAGATTGCTCTTCAGCGTCATCACCTTACCTGTATGGGTGCGACTTAATTTTACTCGCCCATATTTAGGCAACAACATGTCATGTACACCCATCAGCCGATAAACTCGTTTATGGTTAATCGGCGTCAGATTTTTTACTTTCCTTTGTTGATTCAAAATAGCTTGTACTCGTCGATACCCATAAGTTGGGCGTTCATCAATAATTGCTTTTATTTCTGTAATTAATGACGACTCTTCATCTGATAGTATCGATTTTTGTGTAGGCTTTTTCATTATTAATTGCTCCATTAAATTTGAACGAGATATTTCCAAAGCTCTACTTATAGCTCTGATTCTATATCGTCCAGTCCGGGCAATGGTTGTCGCGATATTAGTTTTTTTTCCCTTCCAATCTTAACGGCTTCCTTTAGGATTTCATTATCTAATGTTTGACGTCCCAACGCTCTTTCAAGCTGACGAATCCTTTGCTCTAGCTCTTTTACTCGACTAATTGGAACCACTTTTTCTTCGTTTTTCATAGCAATTAAACCCCCAGTCTCCATCAATTTTCTCCATTGAAATAACTGACTAGGTGATAATCCATGTCTTCTTGCAATAAAAGATACCGATACCCCAGGGTGGTACGTTTCATTCACAATCTGTTGTTTTTCAAAGGCTGTCCATCTCTTCCGTTTTTGCGTCGAGTGGATTATTTCAGTTATTTCTGTCGCGTTGATCATAGTCATACTCCTAGTCTTTTTACTAGTTCTTAGTTATGACTAGATGGTCCGGTTATTGAGGGGAGCATTCCAGGTATGACAAGCAAAGATGCCCTAGTAGCGATGCGTCTATAGCGTTTGTCGGGGAATGAATTGCCCCTCATTCTCCTTCGGGCACCTTTTCCGAATGGCGGATGAGGGGACATTGCCAGAGCATGGCATCGATGAAGGTAAGATGGTATCCTATGAGACATTTTTAACACAAAAAAATGATGATTTTCAAAGCGTTAAGAACCGTAGCCTGGATGGAGCGTAGCGAAATCCGGGATCCCTGTCAGCGATTAGCGATTTTCCGGATTTCGCTGCGCTCCATCCAGGATACTTCTTGGTTAGATTATGACGCAAAGTCATAGCTAATGTATCAATTATTGCAATTTCCTTCGATGATCTATAATTTCATGTCTTTTGGGGATAGGAGAAATAGGATGAAGCAACAAAAAACGTCTTATAAGAAATTGTATCGTTCGAGTAAAAATAGCATGATCGCAGGTGTGTGCGGCGGGATTGCCGAGTATTTGGACTGCGATCCAACATGGATTCGGCTTGTGTTTGTGTTGTTTCTTTTGTTTGGCGGGAGTGCAGTATTGGTTTATGTCTTGCTGTGGTTGATTGTACCATTGGATGAAAACACTCTATAAGCGCGTTCGTGCCACGAAACTGTACCTTATAAAAATAAAAAAGCCCAAATATTGACTATGTGCGAAATGCATGTACAATATTCTTTTCTTTTAAAGCTGGATTTTAGCCATTTTGTACAAGGGTTTGTTGACAAGTAATGAAAGATAATTTGACTGGAGGTGTTTATGGCAATTGATTGGGAGCACCAACAAGACGTTTTGGTATTGTCGCAAGTGGGAAATTTACTGTGCAGTCATTTTGGGTATGCGGCACTTGCTGCAACTGGGGCGCTTTTTAAGGTGGCAGTGACAGCGACGCTTGCTTCTTATGCTGCTTTCTTAGTTGCGACCTTGGTAGGTAGTTTTGCTACTTATTTTCCTGCTAGACTCTTAGCATATGGACTCAATAAGGCGGGATTTAATAGGGATCTTTTTGAACTGATACTATTAGCCGCTCACCTCCCTGCATCACCTGTGGTCGGTGCATTGATTTTAAATGCGATCTTAGGGTGGGGCTTGGCATTAACCCCTATGTTGGTTGTTGGGGGCGCGAGTCTTGTTTTTGGTTTGGCATTGGTGTTTTCGGTGGATTATTATCAGAAATATAAGAACTCTCAAGAGCGGCTTGAAAATCAAGTTTCGAGCTCAGTTCGTGTTAGTGGGGGCAGCATGTTTCAAAAAATCGAACTAATAAACGGTGGATCCGGAACTCATAACTCATATCACTCAGATGATGATGAGGAAGCAGCAGGATGGTTAGACAGTACCAGACTCTAGATAGTCTGGTAGCCCGGGTGAAACGCGGTGTCACCCGGGGTTTGGAATCATCATTTAAATGCTTATTGATATCAATAACAACACGTCCTAATTTTCAACAGATTTTAGCGTACTTGCTCCAATTCGAAACCATGATTTGTCAACTTTTTTATCCAAAACCTGTTCAGCTAAATGAATAAAACGCGAGGCTTGTGCTACGGTTTTGATGCCTCCGGAACATTTTATACCGCAACTTGGTTTGTGATCTTGGATGGCGGTTAGCATGGCGAATACGGCTGGAAGGGTGGCACCTACGGCTATCTTGCCAGTAGAGGTTTTTAGCATATCACAACCGGCATGGATGACGTCAGTGCTGAGTTGATAGACCATGGTTGGTGTGGGAATCGCGCCTGTTTCTAAAATTACTTTCAATAATCGTCCATGGGTTTGGCAGAGTTGGTAAGCTTCGTGACACCAAGCCAATGCTTCTGCTTGCTGACCGTGCAGGTATGCAGGATAAGCAAAGACATAGTCGATTTCATCAGCTTGTTGCTGTATGATCGCATGTTCTATGTCTTGTAATACTTTCTGATGAACTTGGTTCCCACCGGGAAAATTGACCACCGTGGCGCGTTGTATGCTGTCTAATTTGGGAATATATTGTAAATGTTGTGGAAAGACACAGATTGCGGCGACATGTTCTCGGTGCGCGGTTTTGGCCAGGTGTTCAAGATCTTCTGAACTTGCCTGCTCGTCTAAGCGCGTTAAGTCAAGTACTGAGAATATTTTTTCTAGGGGGATAGGCTCGTTGGGTAATGCTTTCTCGATCAGATCCCATTTTTTTTCTAGCGTGGAGGTCATGATTGGCTCGCTTTTGATGGTGTGTTGATTTTAGGTGATTTTATTTTTTTATGGAAGCAGGGTGTGCTGAATGCGCTTAGGTTTGTCGAGTGTTGGTTTTATTTTTATCAGTCAATCCTGTATGATGGCCTGTTTTTCGTATAGGAGTATCGCATGTTGGTTAAATATTATCAGAAAATGGCTGGGATAGGCTGCGGTTTGATGCTGCTCTCTTACCAGTTGTGTATGGCTTATCCTATGCCCAATCCTTTTCCTCCTTTTCATATAGCGGGTAATTTGTATTATGTTGGCACGGATGATTTGGCTACTTATTTGGTGGTGACGCCAGCGGGTAATATTGTGATCAATAGTGATTTGGAAGCGAATGTGCCTATGATCAAGGCGAGTATTGAGCAGCTTGGCTTTCGGTATTCAGATACCAAGATTTTGTTGATCAGCCATGCGCATGCGGATCATGCTGCCGGCAGCCAGCTTATCAAAGATCAGACACAAGCGACCTATATGGTGATGGATGCGGATGTGCCGTTGGTGGAATCGGGTGGTAGGACTGATTTTCATTATGCAGCCGATCCCAGTATGTATTTTCCGTCTACCCGCGTAGACCACGTTTTGCATGATGGAGAGGAGGTGCGCTTGGGTGGGACTGTTTTGACAGCGCATTTGACGCCAGGACATACGCCAGGTTGTACCACTTGGACGATGCAGGTGGCTGAAAATAATCAAGTCTATGATGTGGTGATGGTCGGGAGTGTGTTTGTGAACCCTGGCTACAAGCTTGTGGATAATGTGACGTATCCTAATATTCTGACTGATTATAAGCATGCTTTTGAAGTACTGAGAGCGTTGCCATGTGATATTTTTTTGGGTGCGCATGCGATGTATTTTGATTTGGCTAAAAAATATGCGGAATTGTCTGCGAGTGATAAGAATCCTTTTATTGATCCAGCTGGGTATCAAACACATATTGCGCAAAAAGAACATGATTTTTATGTTGAGTTGCAGAAACAGGAAAGTATTTGAAACGCTTCTTATATCCTACGCAGATTTTTTTGAACGCCCTGTGAGATGTTTACACAGTCTATTTGAGAGATCTCTTGCAGTATATTCAGCTTTTATGGGATGACGGCGAAATTATCTTGCTTTACAGTAATGAGATAGTGTGTGGGTACCAGGATGGCGCGACTATACACAGGGAAGGGAACTAGGATGGTTCTTGGATTCAAGGATGATATAGGGTAACGTAAAATTAGTTTACGTTACCCTATTTTTTTGTGGGGATTATAATAATCCTGTGTGCGAGTCGACTGAAGGACTACGTCGGCCTGATTGAAGTTCCTGTTGTTTCAGTTCCTCGAGTTCTTTGCCAAACTGCTGGGAAATTTCGACAATTTCTGCGAATTTCATAGCACATTCAATTGGGTAATTGCCAGTTACTATAGAACTATTCTTTTCCAATTTGCGAGATACAACAAGGTTATTCCAACGTTCCATAAACGTTTTTTGAATGTCTGAAAGTGGTTTACTATTTTGGGGTTCTTTTTTGTATTTATCTAAAGCTTTAATAAAAAGTCTTAAAGCAGTTGTAAAGTTCTCGATCGTTTCTTCTAGATCATCCTGATCGTCCGCGGTATAAGTATCACCAATCTTCATGGTGATGTGTAATGAACTGAGTTCAGCGAAGCTTTTTAAGAGTACTTCAGCCGTGTCATCGGCATCTTCAACCTCATCTGAGAAATAATTAGGTAAGCCCGCTATATCAGCTTCGGTTGCTTTGATGACGTCATCATAGAGTTTTTGTACATTCTCAACTTTTCTAGAATGTGCTTGTTCAAATTGAAAGAGTCCTAAGCCTTTGCGGTTTGCCAACCGCCACAGATTTTTTAAGAACAACCAACCAAGTGCCAAACCACCGGTGCAGACGACCGTTGCCACATTCAAGAGAATGTTGTAGGTATCTTTTTGATGTTTATATTTGTTGGCAATGGGTTGGATCAAGAGTTGCCAGTCACTTTGGAACTTTCCAACCAGTCTTTTACGTGCTTCGTTTTGGTGTCGAGATTTGCTGTTGGATAATTCACCTACGGCTTGCTCATAGCCTTGCAGTCTTGCAACTAATACTGTGTACAAAGCTGATAAGGCCTGAGCATCGTCGGTCTTGCCTTTTCCTTTTAACATGCGAATGTGCCCACCTAAACGCAACAATTGGTAATCTATCAAAGCGGTGGAGGGGGATTTGTGGATATATTGTTCAAACTCACTGAGCCCGGTCATTTTTTGAAACAGGGCATCAAAACCCCAAGCTGCCTCACCCTTTAGACGGGCTTCCCGTAAAAATGGGACAATATCCCCGGTTTTTAGCGTGCTGATATTTGAGTCGATATCCGTGTAGGAGATGGTGTTCGATTTTGTTTTGAAAACAACTGCTTTTTTGGGAGAGGGCAGTTTGGCTTTTAAAATTTCTATATCGCTGCTTGTGGTTTTATCTTTATGTGATTCCGTTAATTCTACTTCTGACTCGTCTGGTAATCTTTCATATCCCTTGTTTGTACGCATGATTTGCACCTTTTGAGGTTTTCCTTAATCATAAGTTTAGTATGGTATTGAAATTATGCAAATATTTCTATGCAACTACTCTATGTATCTTTTTAGGTCATTTAGGATGAGTTGGGTCCAAAGGAGGACGAGCGCAATGAAAGATAGGCGGTAGAGTAAGACTTCAAAGGCAACAGACATGGGTTTACGGCGCATTTTTTCTATTAGGGCATATAAGATGGAGGCGCCATCTAAAGAGGGAATGGGGAGGAGGTTGACGACTGCGACGACCAAATTGAGATGGGCTATAAAATATAAAAAAACCGCTACGCCATGTTTGAATGAGTCAAGAATATTAGCAACGATGCTAAAGGGACCAAGGAGTAGAAAGAAAGGAACGGTACCAGTGACGATTTGTTTGAGTAGAATGAAGTAAAAATGAATCAGCGTTACGATGGTAAGCCAAGACGTCGACATCGCTTGCAGTAAGGTGGCACCTGGGACGACGTATTGTTGGGAGAGGGCAGTATCAGGCGTGAGGCCTATTTGACTTAGTAAGGAGTGGTTGTGCGATTTTTTGGGCCATTGATCCAAATCTAGATAGCTTTGGTGGCGCATCCCCGTTGAATTTTGGACGGAGATGGGTACTTGATGTTTGCCAAAATTCATAAGTAATTGCATGCCCACTTCTTGCCAAGAATGGGTCGGATGGTTAGCGATGCTTAGAAAGGTTTCTCCGGGCTCAAGATGAGCCGAAACGGCAATGCTGTTAGGTTGCACTGAGGCAATCGTAGGCTTGGTTTCTTGATGTCCGATTAGGAAGAATACCGTCAAAGCCAGCCATGCCAAGATCAAGTTGGCAATAACGCCTGCTGATAAGACGGCAATCCGCATCCAGATGGGCTTTTTATCAAAACAATATTTCTTTTGAGAGGGGATCACCACTTGGTTCCGGGTATCGGATAGATGGACATACCCACCCAATGGCCATAATGCCCAGATCCATTTCCGACCTTTGTTGTCGCACCAAGTCCATAATGGTTTGCCGAAACCAAATACGATGGCATGAATCTTGATGCCACACCAACGCGCGACCACCGCATGGCCAAGTTCATGTGAGCCTATCACGAGTAGGAGACATAATAAAATGGCGATGATACCGATTATCCAAGACATAATGATCTTCCTTTTGTATGGCGGGTTATTTTTGTCCCATGTGTATCGTTAGTGTGTATGAACCTCTTGAGTAATCCCCTCTCAATAGTATTTGAACAGAAGTTCTATTACACTGCAAGGAGGACTCTATTTTATAGACTGCTATGACCGCTGCCACGTTGCAACGCAAACAAACTTTAAATATTGCCTTTATCACATTCTGGAGTATGTTTGCTTCGTATAGTCTGAACACCATTCTCATTTTATTTTTGACTAATTCGGTCCTAGAACATGGCTTGGGATATACCTAAGCGCATGCTTATGCTTTTATGGGTGTGAGTCAAGCTGCAGGACATTTGATGCCCATTTTAGGGGGTTATATGGCGGACCAGGTTTTGGGTTTGCGCCGGAGTATTTTATTAGGCAGCGTTTTACTGGCTTTGGCCTATTTATTGATTATGTTGAGTGGTATGACGGTTGCTACGTATGGCGATACTTTATTTCTCATGGCGTATGCCATGACGCCTGCAGTGGGCTCCTTGCTGTCTGGCACGACTTCTGCCATGGTTTCGCATATTTATCAAGATGAAGAAGTCAAAGTGAAGTCCGCCATGACTTATTATTATATGGCAATTAATATTGGCGCTTTGTTAGCAATCATCATTGCGCCGTCTTTGTTAGAAAGTCGCTATGGACCCTTGTCGGTGCTGGCTGTAACTTTTCTAGGCAAAGCCATTGCAGCAGTCAATTTTTCTGCGCGTTATGCCTTGTATGATAATGTGATACAGGGCAAAGATACCCAGCCTTTGGCCAAAAATCAGATGGTGAAAATGGTGCTATATGTGCTAAGTATCTATGGGTTTACGTTGTTTTCTTTTTTACATGTACAGATAGCCGGTGTTTTGATTGGGGCAGGGTGTTTGTTAGGGATTGCTTGGTTTTTATATCAAACATTTGCCTTGCAAGGACTTGTACGCCTCAAGCAATGTGTTGCTATTTTGCTTATTATGGAGGCGGTTGTTTTCTTTGTGATGTATAACCAAATGAATACCACTTTGATTTTGTTTGCCAAGCATAATGTGCATAATCAAATGTTTGGAATCTCCTTTTCGCCAGCGCATTATCAATTGCTCAATCCAATATTGATCATTGGATTGGGGCTTTATTTGCCGAGATTTTATCGAACGTTTCCCCGTTTTACTATTCCGTACCAATTTGCTGCGGGCACGATCGTGGCAAGCATCGCATTGATGGGATTGGGATGCGCGCCGGCGCAAGCCGGGGGCTTAGTGAATGCGGGTTATATTGCCCTCACATATGTGGGCATTACTCTGGCTGAGTTGTGGGTGAGTGCCATTGGTTTGAGCATGATTGGCTTGTATTGTAATATCAGGATGTTAGGATTTGCCATGGGCGCTTGGTATTTGGCTTCGTCATTATCAAACGTATGTTCGGGCTATATCGCCCGTTGGGTTGCTTTGCCTACCGATAAAATTTCTCCTTTGCTGAGTTTGGAGATTTATCAAAGCTACTATTGGTATTTGGGCTGGGTCATGCTGGGATTGGGTGGGTTGATGTTGTGTAATGCCTATGGCTTGCAGCGTGGGTTATTGCGGCGTGGCTTGCGTTTGGTGTAGGTTCCTAATCCTGAACGGGTAAAGGTAGGTTGGGCCTTGGCCCATAGCCTAATCAGGGCAAGAGCATGTATGATCTAAAGTAGCTCAGATATCTTTGTATGTTATCATCTTGGGTAAAATGTGTAGGGTGGACAAAGGAGCGGTAGCGACGTGCCCACCAAATTGAGGTACGTCGGTGTGCACGCTGCGCTTTGCACACCCTACATGTTCCGTGTTTTTGTGCACAAATTGTGTTATAATATGCTTTTTGATAACGAACTCTGGTCTCTATTATATGGGAAAAAAAATAGGTTTTTGGTCGGTGTTGGCCATTGTGATGGGAAGTCAAATTGGCTCTGGGGTATTTATGTTGCCCACGAGTTTAGCGCCCTTTGGAGAATATAGTATCCTAGGATGGTTGGTTTCGGGGATGGGGGCGATTTGTTTGGCTCTGGTGTTTGCTGGTTTGTGCCAGCAGTTTCCTAGAACAGGCGGTCCGCATGTGTACGTCAAAGCCATGTTTGGCCTAAGCCCTTCGTTTTTTACCGGGTGGACGTACTGGATCATTTCTTGGGTCAGCACCACCGCTGTGATCATTGCCAGTATTAGTTATTTGAGCCCGTTTATCGGGGCGCAGCCGCCTTGGGTCTATTTGATCTTGGAAATCCTATTGTTGTTGTCGATAACTGTCTTGAATTTAAAAGGGATCCAAGCGGCCGGAGAAATGGAGTTTGTCTTATCTGTATTGAAGGTTGTCCCTTTGTTTTTATTGCCATTGTTCGCTGCTTTCTACTTTAATCGAGACAATTTCTCCGTGGTGCCGGATATTGCTGTATTACCGTTTTCTGCGAAATTGTCACAGGTTGTGCTGCTGACATTATGGGGATTCATTGGATTGGAAGCCGCCACGACGCCTGCCGGCTCAGTTGAGGATCCAGGTAAAACGATTCCTCGAGCCATCATATTGGGCACATTTTGCACAGCATTGTTGTATTTGATGAGCAGTATTGGCATCATGGGTTTGGTGCCAGGTCATATTTTAGCCAGCTCTAAGGCGCCCTATGTGGAAGCCGCGCATTATTTGTTTGGGGGCAATTGGCATTATTTGGTTGCGATCATCGCATCTGTTGTGTGTATCGGGACATTGAATGCTTGGGTGCTTGCAAGCGGACAAATCGTGTTGGGCTTGGCAGAGGATGGGTTGATGCCGGCTCCTTTTGCGCGAAAGAATGCTGCGAATGCGCCTGCCTTAGGATTATTAGCCAGCTCTATAGGTATTTTGCCCCTATTATATATGGCGATGAATGTGAATATCGCACAACAGATCACAGCCATTATTGATTTTTCAGTCGTGGCTTTTTTGTTTGTGTATTTGATGTGCGTATTGGCCTATATCAAACTGCTTATAACCCATAAATTGGGGTGGTATCATTGGTCCTATAGCCTAGGTGCTTTGTTGTTTTGTGGCTGGATCATTTCACAGACATCGCCCTTGACTTTGGGGATTGCCTCTTTGTTTGTACTCAGTGGTGTGCCAGTTTATTGGTTTTGGTATCGTAAACAATTTCGTAACCAATTACAGCAGGCGTAGGCGTTTTTCCTTTCTACATTGAGACCTGCTGTGCGGCTGCCGCACTCATTCATCTTTGTGCCGTTGTATGTTAGACTCCCCCCATTTTTGTTACAGGGAGCAATATATGATTCTAGCACTGATGTCTCTACAGCAATGGATGAGTGCTCATGCACTTATCGGCGAAACAGGCCTGAATCATGAAGAAATGTTGGGAGCATTGCATAAACTTCGGCATACTCAGGTCAAAGTATTGTTACTGGCAACGGAGGAGGATAATCCGGAAAACTTTATAAGAGTTGCCAATGTTTATACTGGAATTTCAAACCTAGATGTGGGGGAGTGCGTTCCAGACGCGCCTTTGTTTATCACTCAGATCGCAGAGGATACAGAAGAAGCGTACGTGGCAGCTGTGCGCCGTGTTTACCCTTGTATCGCGGCTGGAGAAGCGCCAAGAGCGATTGTTTCTTTTACCTCATTATTACAACAGATTCCTGAATATACTCATTTCAGTTTCCATAATCCCGGCTTAGATGCGCGTCATTATCATGCTTGGGTTGATTCCTATCTCCCTATTCATCCGAAACAACATACGATTGCGATGGTATTGGGAGAAATCGTACAACAAAAGCACGAAAAAGCAGTGGCTGCATTGCTTGCGTTTGCTATCAAATCGGATCCGAGTTTTGCGGCGGCTGATCTCGTACCGCGAGCTATTGATTTGCTTAAGGAACATGAAACAGCACCCAGTGGTTATATTTATCGATTAAAAATGCGCTTCATGGAAGAAACGGTGTTTGATAGAGAGATGGTCGCTTGCATTCAAGAACGGTTGGGTGTTGTTTTGACTGTGTCAGAGTTCAATCAGATTTGGCAAACCGCTCATCCTGATTTTCGCCAAATTGAATCTAAACTAAACCAAGTCAATGCCCAGGCTATTCGTCAAGCTCGTTATGATTTTGAGTTGGTCAGTTTTACCAATCCTAAAGATATCAGCCATTTGTTACATGAATTACAACGTTTTGACCAAGATTATGTGGTGGTGAATGGTGACTTAGTAGGATTTGCGGGTTTGCGGTTGTCTTGTAGTTATATCCAGCAGAAATCTATTGTAGAAATGCTAGCAGGATTGATTGCGAGCGAAAGTTATCCTGAATCCTTTCTAGTTGCCCAGACCCCACAAAAATCAAGTGTTTCTCACAATCTGTATTTTGTTTCTTCGAGAGTGGCCAGTGATCCGGAGCTAGATGCCATCGCTGCGCTACCAGGGGTCACCTTGCTTTTAGGTTGGGATGGTTCGCCTGTTCAAGATTGGGTAGATGAGCAAACGAAAGAGGCGTTTTCTCTGGAGAGGCAATTTTCTGTTGGCACCATTTCATGAGCTCCTTTAAAAAGTCCGATTTTTATTTTGATTTGCCGGCAGAATTGATCGCGCAAGTCCCACTGGCGCAACGGGCTGATTCGCGGATGCTGGTGTATCAGCGTGCTACGCAAACGCATGCGCATCGTGGTTTTCGCGATTTACCGGATTATTTGGAACCGGGTGATTTGCTGGTTTTTAATGATAGTAAAGTGATCCCGGCTAGACTGTTTGGTCATAAAGCCAGTGGTGGGCGCGTTGAAGTTTTTGTGGAGCGCATCCTGTCGGATCATGAGTTTTGGGCACATATTCGAGCCAGCAAAGCACCACGTCCTGGGACAGTGATTCATCTTTCGCCGCATTGGTCTCTAGAAGTCATTGAAAAACACCACGATCTTTATCGTTGTCGTGCTTCCGATGTCATCGAGCCGATCTTAGAAGCGATTGGACATATCCCGTTGCCATTGTATATTACTCGCCCAGATGATCAGGCCGATAAGCAGCGCTATCAGACGATTTATGCCCAGCATAAAGGATCGGTTGCGGCGCCAACGGCTGGCTTGCATTTTGATGAGGCTATGTTTGCAAGTTTGGCAAAGAAAGGCGTGCGTACAGCCTTTGCTACGTTGCACGTGGGTGCCGGCACTTTTCAACCCGTGCGGTGTGACAATCTAGATGAGCATACGATGCATTCAGAGTGGTTTACGATTGGTGCGGATCTCTGTACTGCGGTGGCGGAGACGAAAGCGGCTGGAAAACGTGTGATTGCGGTCGGTACGACGTCAATGCGTAGCTTAGAGTCTGGGGCAGTGAACGGACTGTTACAGCCCTGTACTCGTGATACCAGTATTTTTATCAAACCAGGGTATCGATTTCAAATTTGTGATGGATTGATCACCAATTTTCATTTGCCAGAATCTACTTTGCTTATGTTGGTTGCGGCTTTGATTGGCTATCAACCCACTATGGATCTGTATCAAATTGCTATCGCTCAGCAATATCGCTTTTTCTCATATGGTGACCTGTGTCTATTCCTATAATGAACAAATTTGTACCGTATTTAACGACAGCGGCAGGTGCTTGTTTGACCCAAGCCAATTGGCATGAATTGGGGATTGAGTACGGGTTATGCGAGTTGGTGCCTCTTATCATCAAACCAGGTTTGGAATTTTGGAAAAATGGGATGAGTTTGGCGCGTTATTTGGCCTGGGAGAAAAAGCTGATTTTGGATGCTAGCCGCCTTGCTTTGAATGCCGGCTCGCAATTTGTCGTGCAATCACCCTATGATGGTACGCGTCATGTCTTCACTCTAGATGAGTTTTGGGATTTGGTGCAGCAATTAAAACCTGATAGGCTACTTTTACCGCCAGGTATTGCGAAACGCCCTTGTGGTTTGATCCGTTTAGATTCTCCTGGGCCCAAACTGCTAGATGACGTGTATAGGGTCGACAAAGCAGGATTATTTTTGCTGGATGGCAAACAAATTTTATATGCTTCGGATCAGCCCGCGCGTGATGCAGTGCAAGGGATGGTATATCAAGAGGATGGTACCTCGTACGCCATTTTGGATGCTGCCTATGCTATGGATTTTCGATTCTTAGGGGAAAATTGTGTCTGTCCGACTTGTCAGCAATCATTTACGCGAGCTTATTTGCACCATTTGTTACAAAGTACACCGCTGCTGGCACAACGTTTCCTGCTGATGCATAATATCTTTAATTTGTCTTTGCCATGATGTAGCGCAGCGTCATCAAGGGTGATTTGGCGTGTAACCTTGATGACGCTGCGCTACATCAAGGCTACGGGTTAATGTTGTATGTTACAAACCCTATCTGTTTAAGACAGTAGCATCGTGTTTGCAAAGTAGGATTTGTAAGCTAAGAAAGTCATTTACGCTGATGAGAAATATCGCTATGATGTCACGACGTCTGCTAGCATTGTTAACAGATGTACGTTGTGTCTCAATTTGATTAGTTTAGGAGTAGAAATGAGTTTATTACTAAGTGATGCGTTTGCCACAGTGACAGCAGCAATCACCCCAGGCGCAACCGCGGCCCCTAGAGCAGAAGGATCGTTTTCTTTGCTTATGATTGTAGGGATTTTCGTATTATTTTACTTCATGATGATTCGTCCTCAGAGTAAACGCGCAAAACAACATAAAGAATTAGTGAACAAACTGAAAAAAGGCGATGAAATTGCGTTGACCTCCGGCGTTTTGGGGAAAGTAGATAAACTGGTGAATGAGACATATATCAGGGTTACCATTACGAGTAACGTTGAGATTCTGGTGCAACGTGACGCGGTCTCCGCAGTATTACCCAAAGGCACTCTTGAGTCACTTTAAGGATCGATGGTAAGCGAGTAAAAAATGCAAAATAGATATCCCTTATGGAAAAATTTATCATTAGTTTTTTTGGCTTGTATAGCTATCCTTTATGCGATACCCAATTTATTTAGCGAAGATCCTGTCGTGCAAATCTCCTCTGAAACGGTGGTGGATGCACGCATTATTCTCAAACAAACCCAAGCAATTTTAGATAAAGCTCACGTGCCATATCGTGCTGTGACGGTACATGGTGATGGGGTTGAGGTGCGATTTTCGTCTACTGATCAGCAATTGCAGGGTCGCGATGTGCTGAAAAATGGATTGGGTATTAATTACGTTATTGCGCTGAATCTGTCTCCCTCTACCCCTAAATGGCTATCTGCGATTTACGCGGAACCGATGAAGCAAGGTTTGGATTTACGCGGTGGGGTGCATTTTCTGTTGGAAGTCGATATTGATAGTGTGATCACGCGTCGTTATGAAGGGGTCTTGAAATCGATAGGCCAGGATTTACGTGAACATGGTATTCGATATGCAGGCATTCGCTATTTTCCACATCAAGGTATCGAAATTGGTTTGCGTTCTGCTGATCAATTGAATCAAGCGTTGGATGAATTGAAAACAAAGTTTACGGAAGTGACGTTCAAGCAAGTTAAAAATAAGCAAGTGATTTTGGCTAGTTTGTCAGGCCGAGAACGGCATAATATTCGCCAAAATACGATTGATCAAACGATGGGGATTTTGCGTAATCGTGTGAATGAATTAGGGGTGGGCGAAGCGATAGTGGTTCAGCAGGGCGCATCACGGATAGGGGTGGATTTACCGGGTATTCAAGACGCGGCGCGTGCGAAGCAAATTTTAGGCGGTACGGCGACCTTACAATTCTACATGGTAGACCAAGATAATGATGCTGTGATGGCTTCTAAAACTGGGGCAATTCCACCTAGTTCTAAATTGTTATACCGTAAATCAAGTCCTATTTTATTGAAGCGCCAAGTTGTACTGAGTGGGGACTCGATCACATCGGCTGTGTCTAGTTTTGATCAGCAAACTGCGAGTAATGCAGTGCATGTGCAATTAGGGGGCGGTGGGGAAGCCTTATTTAATAAGATAACACGTGACAACATTGGTAAAATGATGGCCATTGTGTTTGTAGAGTCTAAAACCTCAGATCGTATGGTCAAAGGTGTGCAAGAGCATAAAACGGTGCGCGATGAGCGGATCATATCCATAGCTGTGATCAATTCTGCCTTAGGGAATAGCTTTCAAATTACCGGCTTGTCAGATGGTAAAGAGGCCAGTAATTTGGCGCTCTTGTTGCGTGCAGGGGCTTTACCTGCAGCCATTTACCCGGTAGAAGAGCGTACGGTGGGTCCGACTTTGGGTAAAGAAAATATCAAACGCGGTTTGATATCTTTGGAAGTAGGGTTGGGTCTGATTCTGATCTTAATGTTGGTGTATTATCGATTGTTTGGATTGATCGCCAATATTGCGTTGCTTCTGAATATGATTTTCTTATGTGCCTTATTGTCGATGTTGGGTGCGACCCTGACCTTGCCTGGGATTGCGGGGATCGTGTTGACTGTTGGGATGGCAGTGGATGCGAATGTGTTGATCAATGAGCGGATCCGAGAAGAATTGCGCAGTGGTTTATCGGCGCAAGCTGCGATTTATGCGGGCTATGAACGAGCATTTTCGACGATTTTGGATGCAAATATCACCACGTTGATTGTTGCGGTTGTATTATTTTCGATCGGAACTGGTCCTGTGCGTGGCTTTGCTGTGACCTTATCTTTAGGGTTGTTGACCTCTATGCTAAGCGGGATCACCTATACCCGTGCGATGGTCAATATGCTTTATGGTTATCGTACAATTAAGCGTATATCAATTGGTATTTGAGAGAGGTTCTGATGGAGTTTTTTAACCCAAATTCAAAAATAGATTTCATGGGCGCACGTAAATGGACGGCTATTTTTTCTGTTTTTATTTTTTTGATTTCAATCTCTGGTTTGGTATACAAAGGCTTGATCTGGGGACTAGATTTTACGGGTGGTACGCAAGTACAAGTTGCTTACACTCCTGTTGCTGATATTTCAGATATCCGTGCACGCTTGTATCAAGCAGGATTTAAGGAAGCTCAAGTTGTCAGCTATGGGACTTCGAAAGATGTTTTGATCAGCATCGCCCCTAGAGCGGATCTTAATCAATCTGTTTTGGTCGATCAGTTGATGAATGCTTTGCCAGGTGCGGTGAAGCAGCAAGTGGATTTCGTTGGTCCGCAGGTTGGTCAAGAGTTGGCAACCAAAGGTGCTTTAGCGATCATCGTCTCTTTGTTGGCTACTATGCTGTATATCGCAGTGCGTTTTGAATATCGCTTGGCATTTAGTTCGGCCATTGCTTTGGTTCATGATCCCGTGTTGATTTTGGGGATATTTGCATGGTTTGGCATCGAATTTGATTTGAAAGCATTGGCGGGTCTTTTGGCGGTGATTGGTTATTCACTGAACGATACCATCGTAGTCTTTGATCGGGTTCGTGAGAATTTTATCAAAGTGCGACGTTCAACGCCGATAGAGATTATGAATATTTCTATTAATCAGACTTTGTCACGAACCATAATGACTTCGGTGTTGACGCTATTCGTAGTCGTAGCCTTATTTGTATATGGCGGTGAAACCATTCACGGATTTGCTTTGGCGTTGATCATTGGTATTGTGATCGGAACGTATTCTTCTATCTATGTAGCAGGCACATTGGCTATTGCAATGGGATTGTCGAGCAAAGATTTTATAACAGGCAAGAAAAAGATTTTGGATGAAAGACCTTAGCGTCAGGTCAAAAGTATGAAATAGATCAGACATCTTGGTTTGTTATCCTATCGGATAAAACGTGTAGGGTGGCCAAAGGAGCGGTAGCGACGTGCCCACCAATTCAGGCACCTGGGTGTGCATGCTGCGCTTTGCACACCCTACATGCTATTTTTTATTTGAGGATATCAAGGCTGCGATTCTGCTCACTCGGCGCATCAGCACTTATTGGATTGTCCCCACAACCATCAGTACCACATCCACAAGATCCTTCTGCATAAGCAACCGAGCTCAGTGTCGCAGCTGACAATGTGGTGAATAAAACAAGCATAGCAAGCGCTATTTTTTTCATATTATATTCCTTATTAAGTTAAAAATTTTGAGCGATCATTGATTGCTTAATGTATTGGAATTTCATAGGAAGGTCAATGCATGAATGATCAACATGGCACGCACTATTGAAAAAAGGAGTATTGCTATCGAGCACGTAGCCTTGATGCAGCGTAGCGCAATCAAGGAATGAAAAAACCTTGATTACGCTACGCTGCATCAAGGCTACCTTACT
Organism: Legionella genomosp. 1; assembly: GCA_945878975.1. Lineage (GTDB taxonomy): Bacteria > Pseudomonadota > Gammaproteobacteria > Legionellales > Legionellaceae. Next base: position 30,982 of record CAMCUM010000016.1, on the reverse strand, counting down.
CTTGGCGCGAATAAGTGATGATCGACAGCAAGACTAAGGACAAGCCTAAGGTTTGATAAATATTCAAAGCTTCATTTAAAAGCAACCACGCCAATAATACCGTTGCGATGGGCATGATGGCTGTAGAGAGCGATGCCATGACGCCGTCTACTTGTTGACTGCCAAACAGCCAAAACACGTAAAATAAACCGGCACTGATGCCTAAAATGATCATGATTGACCAGTACGATGTGCTCATGGTCAGTGGATTCCAATGTTCTGATAGGGAAAAAGGTAGCAAAAGCAATGCGTTGATGCCATTGAGCAAAGAAGAGGTCAGAAAAATGGGTAATTTGTTGGCGTGCATTTTGGTTAAAATATAATAACCTGCTTCAGGAAGCAAAGAGAGCAGAACGATGGCATCTCCAAAAAAGGAGTGTCCGTCTCCAATGCCGGTAAATTTGTCCCAAGCGATGACTAAAAGGCCCGCTGTGGCTAGTAAGATACATAAGCATTTTTTAAATGAAATGCTTTCCTTCAGAAATAACCAAGAAAAGATTGCAATCATCGCTGGTAAGGCACTCGTGATGATCCCTGCTACGTTAGCATCGGTGGCACTGAGACCTTTCAGCATCAAACAATTAAACAGCACACCAGCGCACAAAGCTTGGGCACCAAGAAATAACCAATCTTTGCGTTCGAGTTCGGTAAAATAAACTGTCCAGGGCTTGCGGCGTTGTCGACTCAAAAAATGCAATGGAAATAGAACCAATGCTGCAATCGCATAACGAATATTCATCATCACCATGATCGGGATCGTATCAAGTAAATTTTTTGAAACGACAATATTCAAAGCGACCATAAATTGCGCCAAAATGAGATAAAGCATACCTGTAGAGAGTAGTTTTGTGCGCATGGGGAAAATTAAAGATACTTGTAATGTCAATAATGATACAATAAACAACATATAAAAGATAATTTTTAATGTTTTCATATCAGAATCTTGGAGCGCGGCCAGATTTGAATGCAGATCGCGTCGTTCTTCGCTACGGAGTGAGTCCTTACCTATTATGATTGATTTGCATTGTCACAGTACTTATTCTGACGGACTATTATCTCCTGCGTTACTCTTTGAGCGCGCCCTGCAGGCAGGTGTGACCACATTGGCATTGACGGATCATGATACCGTTGCGGGCATTTCTGAATTGCAGCAGGCAGCTATCGGGCATGCCATGCGCATTGTGCCTGGTATTGAATTAAGTGTTCAGTGGAAAAAATATGATATTCATGTCTTGGGGCTGAATATTAATACTCATGCAGAGCGCTTACAGCAAATCATTGTGCAACAACAAACACAACGTTTTCAACGCGCACAAGCGATAGGGGAAGCGTTGCAGCGTTGTGGTATCAAAGATACTTATGCCAAAGCGTGTGCACTAGCGGGACATACTCAGATCGGTCGAGCGCATTTCGCCCAGGTTTTGTTACAAGAGGGGATGGCACGTGATATCAAGGCGGCTTTTAAAACATACCTAGGCAAAGGAAAAGTTGCTTATGTTCCTGCAATTTGGATAAACTTATCTACAGCATTGGATGTGATTCAAGACGCGGGAGGGCAAGCTGTGATAGCCCATCCTTTAAAATATCGTTTGACGCGCACGAAACTACAAGAGTTGGTACAAGAGTTTCAGGCACTAGGTGGGGCAGGTGTTGAGGTGGTATCTGGAGAAATCATGGATGAAGATGTTGAGAAGATGGCAAGATTATGCCAAAAACATGCTTTACTAGCATCCTCTGGCTCAGATTTTCATGGTGAGGGTTTATCAAGACTTGGTTTGGGGCGGCAGAAATCGCTTCCTAAGCATTGCAAACCAATCTGGGATTCATGGGAAATGGAACAAGAATGAGTCGAATTTTTGCAGTGCATCCTGATAATCCGCAAGCGCGTTTGTTGCGTCAAGCCGTAACGATCATGGCGGAAGGCGGTTTGATTGTGTATCCCACTGATTCTGGTTATGCATTGGGCTGTCGCTTGGGATGTAAATCTGCTTTGGAGCGCATCAAAGCGTTAAGACAGCTAGATAAAAATCATAATATGACTTTGGTCACGCACGATTTATCGCAATTAGGGCACTATGCATCTGTCACCAAACCTATTTATCGTATGCTGAAAGCCTTTACACCTGGCGCATATACCTTTATTTTGAATGCCACTCGGGACGTGTCACGTCTGATGCTACATCCCAAAAGTAAGACTTTGGGATTGCGTGTCCCGGATAATACGATTGCGTTGGCATTATTAGAGTGCAATGCGGCGCCATTGATGAGCTCAACTTTGATTTTGCCCGGCGCGGAAGCGCCGTTAAGTGAGCCTGATGCTATTTATGACGTGTTGGGAAATCACGTGGATTTGGTGATCAATGGTGGGATCTGCAGTCATCAACCCACCACAGTAGTAGATTTAACGGGTGACGTACCGGTGATTGTGCGGCATGGTAAGGGAGATTCTAGTCCATTTTCGGGAATTTAGTGGGGATAGGACGTCGGAATCGCTTGAATTTAACAATATAGGAGCTACATGTCAGTTTTTGGAAATAAGCGTGTGATTTCGGGTATGCGTGCCAGTGGGAGATTGCATTTAGGGCATTATCATGGCGTGATTAAAAATTGGGTGAAACTGCAGCATCAGCATGATTGTTTATTTTTTGTAGCCGATTGGCATGGTTTGACCACTCATTATGATGATCCCAAACTCATTCAACGCTCAATCTGGGATATGGTGATTGATTGGTTGGCGTGTGGGGTAAACCCTGGTTTGTGTCGTTTGTTTATCCAATCTTGGGTGCCTGAGCATGCGGAATTGCATTTGCTGTTATCGATGATTACCCCATTAGGCTGGTTAGAGCGGGTGCCCTCTTATAAAGATCAGCAAGATAAATTGCGTGAAAGAGATTTGGCTACTTATGGGTTTTTAGGTTATCCCTTACTACAAAGTGCAGATGTATTGCTCTATCGTGCAGATTTGGTTCCTGTCGGTGAAGATCAGGTCGCGCATATTGAATTGATTCGTGAAGTGGCGCGGCGCTTTAATTTTTTGTATGGACGAGAGCCTAATTTTGAAGCATTAGCGCATGAAGCCATGAAAAAAATGGGTAAAAAGAACAGCAAACTTTATGCAGAATTTCGTATGGAATATCAGCAAAACGGTTGTCATGAGTCCTTGACGACTGCGAAAGCTTTGATCGATTCGCAACCTAATTTATCGATCGGTGATAAAGAGCGTTTGTATGGATTTTTGGATGGTTCTGGCAAAATTATTTTACCTGAACCTCAAGCATTGTTGACAGAAAACGCTAAAATGCCTGGGTTGGATGGTCAGAAAATGTCTAAGTCGTATCATAATACCATTAATTTACGGGATGATCCGCTAGAGGTAGAGAAAAAGATCCGCACGATGCCGACCGATCCAGCGCGGGTGAAGCGCACGGATCCTGGTGAGCCATTGTTATGTCCTGTTTGGCAATTTCATCGCCTTTATTCGGACGACAGTGTCAAACAGTGGGTAGAAACAGGGTGTCGCTCGGCAGGGATTGGCTGTTTGGAATGTAAGCAACCTGTGATTGATGCGGTTAAAAAAGAATTGGAACCGATTCAAACCCTGATTCAGGATTATGATTCTGATTTGGGCATGGTCAAACGCATTGTTTCAGAAGGCACCGAACATGCCCGTGAAGAAGCTGCTAAGACAATGAAGGAAGTGCGAGCTGTGATGTCTTTAGATTATTAGGGTCTGGTTGAAATTTTACTATCTTGGTCAAATGGTGAGTTTTCAACAGACCCTGCCGGAGGTTTATAAATGAGTACCGAACGTTTACAAAAAATTCTTAGTCAAGCAGGATTAGGATCTAGACGAGAGATGGAAACTTGGATTACACAGGGTTTGGTCCAGGTCAATGGTGCACCCGTTCGCTTGGGAGATTCTGCTGGACCTGATGATAAAATATCGGTGCGTGGGCGTGTGATTGCCAATCCTCTGAAATTACAGTTTAAAACTCGGATTTTACTTTACCACAAACCGATTGGTGAAATTTCTAGCCGTTCCGATCCCAAGTTTGATAAAACGGTGTTTGATCGTTTGCCTCATTTGAAACAGGGGCGTTGGGTTCAGGTAGGCCGCCTAGATTTGAACACATCAGGTTTGCTTGTTTTTACGAATAATGGTGATTTGGCAAACCGTTTGATGCATCCCAAATATGAGTTAGAACGCGAGTATGCCGTGCGTGTGTATGGGCAAGTCAAACCAGATGTGATGAAAAAATTGTTACAAGGAGTGATGTTGGAAGATGGCCTGGCCAAGTTTAAAAAAATAGAATGTCGCGGTGGCGAGGGGATGAATACTTGGTACCATGTGGTATTGAGTGAAGGGCGCAATCGTGAAGTACGGCGCTTATGGCAAACACAGGGCGTGGAAGTCAGTCGCTTGATTCGGATCCGTTATGGTGATTTTACGATGCCCAGATCTTTGGCGCGTGGAGACCATATGGAACTGTCTATTAAAGAGGTGGATGAGGTGATTAAGAAGTTGTAATCGCTTTTTCCGCAGCTTAGTGTGCGTTCAAATTTAATATATTTTGAAAAAATATTGACGCCAGTGTTGTAATATTATACAATTCTTTTTTTTACTACGAATTGGAGTTATAAAATGCCAAGTTATGCTTTAGCAGAATTGTCTAAACAGATCGAACTTCAACCGACCGATCATTTTGGTAAATTTTATCTATATGCCACTTTATTGAATACGATTACAGTGAGAAAAAAGAACTTCTTAGAAGGGATGCCTGTATATAAAGATCATAGTATGCGCGGTTTCGCAGCAGCAGGTACAAAAACCGTTGTAAGTTTATTACAGGGACATAGGCATACGGATACGGGTACGCCAATCAAAATAGGCAGTATAAATGATCAATTTGCTGAAAAAGTTAGTCAGTATCAAAGTCAGTATGAAGATATTGAGCCTAGTTTTGTCCGGTCAGTTCAAAATATTTTCTTGGCGTTTGCTCGTAAAGGCCAATTAAGTGATTTGATTTTCATCATTGATAAAATGCATGCGCATCTGAATACCTCTCCTATGGCTGAGCCGCAGTACAACGGAAGTATTCATGATGGTATTTCTTTTGGAACGCGTAAAGAAAATGTGGGCAGCTTGTTAACAGCGGCGCGTCAAGTAACAACGCATGCGCAAAATAGCGTGGATAATGCTAAGTACGGATTTGGAACCATTATTGCGGCCATGCTAGCGATTCAACTCACGATGGCATTGGGTGGTATTTTCTTGACTTTGGCGATGCTGGGGATAGGTGCTTGTGCTGCCTTTTACTTTTTGCAATCTGCGGTCACTTCTTTTGAACGCATTGCAGGTGCAGCAAGCCATTGTGAAAATTTGTTTGAGGACATGATTAAGAAACAAGAAGATGAAATTTATGCCCCCAATAATTTAAATTTCATTATCAAAGGTGTGTTGGCCCCAATTGCCTATGCAGGCGTGACAGTGCACGAGCAAACAGCGTCAACTGACGATGAGGCTAGATCTGCTGCAAAAGTCCGTAAACAGTTGGATTCTGAGTATGCTAGCGCTGAACAACTTTATACACTCACATGATCTAATCCTTGTTGTTGGGTCATCTTCAGAAGCCCTACGTCCCGCCCCACGATTTATTCGCGGGACGGGGTATTTGAATAATGAAACCTTCCTAATTTTCTCCATCCCCTTTCCCAGTGCAGCCTTTCATGATTAAATAGCCAACCTCATGGCTGCATTGGGAAGGATATGCGATCTAAAAAATTCAAACAATCTGCTACGCCACATCCGGCAAACATTGAAAAGTTTTCTCATGATGGGCGTGGTATTGCGAGGATTGAAGGTAAAACTACGTTTATTGCTGGGGCATTGCCTACGGAAACTGTGAACTTTGCTTATACGCGCCGAAAAGCCGATTTTGATGAGGGGCGGGTATTAGATGTCGTGATACCTTCTCCGGATCGAGTGGTCCCACATTGCCCGCATTATGCGTTATGCGGAGGTTGTTCTCTACAGCATTTGTCGGCTGAAGCGCAAATTCAAGCGAAGCAAGCTTTGTTGCTCGATGTGTTAGCGCGAATCGGCCATTGTCAACCCAATGAACTGTTGCCGCCGGTGACATCAGAGGTATGGCATTATCGTAATAAAGCGCGTTTATCGGTGCGCTATGTAGAAAAGAAGGCTGCCACCTTATTAGGCTTTCGCGAAAAAAATAATCCGCGTTATATCACAGATATTCATCAATGTCCGGTCCTGCATGCAGCAGTCGATAAGCATATTGATGCCTTGCGTGCTGTATTAGATGCCTCGCCCGATAATCGCAGTATCGCGCAAATTGAGGTGGCTGCTGGGGATACAGAAGTGGCTTTGATCATTCGTAATTTGACCGATTTAAGCTCTACTACCTATGAGTTATTATATCAATTTGGTGAGCAATCTGGGTTTCGCTTGTATTTGCAACCCGCAGGACCTGACTCGGTGCATTTGATTTATCCTTTGGATGCAGCACCGTATTTGCAATATGCTTTGCCTGATTTTTCGATTGTTTACCGTTTTCATCCTAATGATTTTACTCAAATTAATATGGGCATCAATCGGAAAATGGTGAGCTTGGCGATACGCTTATTAGCATTACAACCAACGGATGTGGTTTTGGATTTATTTTGTGGTCTGGGTAATTTTTCATTGCCGATTGCTAAAAATTGCGCGCGTGTCATAGGTTTGGAAGGCAGTGCGCAAATGATTGAACGGGCGCAGATGAATGCCTCTGAGAATGGCATTTTGAATGCCGATTTTGCTTGCCGTAATTTAGAGGATTGGTCACTAACGGATCCTTTGGTGAAGGGAGCGAATAAAATATTATTAGATCCGCCGCGTACCGGCGCTTTGGCGATTGTCAAACAAATGGATCAATTCCATCCAGAACTGATTGTCTATGTTTCTTGTAATCCTGTGACTTTAGCACGCGATGCGGAAGTTTTGATCACAACCCATGGTTATACCTTACAAGCAGCTGGCGTGATGGATATGTTTCCTCATACGGCGCATGTTGAATCGATTGCGGTTTTTCGCAAAATCTAGCTTTCTTGCCTATGCTATTAAGACACATAGCGTAAAAGAGACAACATGGTCAAAGTGAATGATAGTCTCCCCATGCATCCTGATGGTGGGGTTGCTCTTGCGCTTTGGTTGCAAAAAATTTCTGAGAAATCTACATTCCCTGATTTAGAATTATTACGTTCTGCTTGCAATTTGGCGCATGTGTCAGGTCTTGATCATGCCATTGAAACAGGTGAAACCTGTTTGCATCATGGGCTGGCTATGGCCAGTGTTTTGGAGGGCATTGGAGTTGACCAAGAAACATTGGCTGCGGCCATCTTGTATAGCTCTGAACATGATGCGGAATTGACGTTAGAAGATATCGCGGAACAGCTTAGCCCTCAGATTGCGCATTTGGTGAGCGGGGTTGAGAAAATGAGTACTTTGTCCCAAATGGGACCCAATGCCAGTTATCCGCACAGCAAGCAGCAAATCGATAATATGCGCAAAATGTTGCTAGCCATGGTCGATGATGTGCGCGTGGTCTTGATCAAATTGGCGGATCGCTTGTGTGTATTGCGGTCTGCCGCGCCGATTTCTGCTTCGATGCTTAGAACATTGGCGGAAGAAGTGATGTTTGTCTATGCGCCTTTGGCCAATCGACTCGGGATCGGTGCCATCAAATGGGAAATGGAAGATCTCGTGTTTCGTTATTTGCAACCAGAGGCTTATCAAGCCATCGCCAAGGATTTGAAAGCGAAGCGTTTGGAGCGCGACCGCTATGTGCAGTCCATCGTGACGCTATTGACAGACGCCCTCCAGGCAATGGATCTGCCACATTTTTCGGTGTACGGACGCTCTAAGCACCTTCATAGCATTTATCGAAAAATGACACTTAAAGCGGTGCCATTGGACCAAATTTACGATGTGACCGCTGTGCGGGTATTGGTCGATAGCGAAGCAGACTGTTATGCAGTGTTAGATTGCGTTCATCGTCTTTGGCCGCGTTTGGTCCACGAATATGACGACTATATTATGAAACCCAAAGCGAACGGCTATCAATCGTTGCATACGGCGGTGCAAGGGCCAGAAAATCGGGTTTTTGAAGTTCAAATTAGAACGTTTCATATGCACGATTTAGCCGAAATGGGTGTGGCGGCACATTGGAAATACAAAGAAGGTACTACGCAATTCAAAGCCAGTCACGAGCGTAAAATAGAATGGTTACGCCACGTTTTGGCTTGGCACCAAGATGTGTCGGCGCAACATGGTGCGGATTTGCTGGAAGCAGGGGCGATGGATGATAGGGTGTATGTCTTCACCCCAGACGGCGATATTTTAGATTTGCCTCAAAAAGCAACCGCATTGGATTTTGCTTATCATGTGCACACCGATATGGGGCATCGTTGTCGCGGTGCCAAAGTGAATGGCATGATCGTGCCTTTGACTTATCTCCTGCAAACGGGAGATAGAGTTGAAATTCTGATTGGCAAAGAAAGTAGGCCTTCACGGGATTGGATCAATCCGAATGCGCATTATTTGCACTCTTCCCGTGCCAAAGCCAAGGTCATGCATTGGTTTAAAATGCAAGATTCTGATAAAAATGCGATAGCTGGACGTGAGCTTTTGGATAAAGAGCTCAAAGCCTTAGGTATCAAAACGCAGCAATTACAAGATCTCCTCCCCATCCAGCATGCAAAGACACTAGATGAGGTTTATGTGGCTTTGGGGCGAGGGGATTTGAAGCTGATCCAGGTTTTGAATCGTTTGACACCTAGTGACAAAGGGGCGTCGATTGTCCAACCTGAACCACAGCTGCTCTATACCCCGCAGCGCAAAAGCAAAGTATGTATCGAGGGCGTAGGTAATTTGTTAACGCATATGGCACGTTGCTGTCAGCCTTTACCCGGTGAGCAAGTGATAGGTTATATTACTGTAGGACGGGGTGTCTCCATTCATCGACAAGATTGTCCGAATGTTTTGAGGGCGACTGAGAAGCAACAAGAGCGGTTTTTAGTTGTGACTTGGGATGAATATCACCCTAAAATATAATGCCCAACACCACATTTCGTCCCTCAGAGAGTAAGACATTGAAAGTCCGGCAAGCTGCGCCAATGGACATGCATTCCAGTCCGATACGCTGGCGGGACAACTCACTGGCAAGGTTAGGTAAGAATTGGCTTGGGCCTGCGTGTCCTATGATAATGACTTCAGGATGGTATTGCAGGACTGCGGCGACCAGATCAGGGTTCATGAGCTCATTGAGATGGCGGATAGGCCAAGTGGTTTGAATCGTTTGTTGGCTGATGATGCAGGATTGTTCCAACGTAGTTTGACCAACGAGAATACTCTGATCACTATATGAACGGATCGTATGGGATTCTGTGGATTCTAAGTGTATTTCCATGCTAGTCTAGGTACCTTATATTTTGGATAGTAGGGTCTGTTGTCAATTCATCTCTAGAAGCCCGACGTCTCGCGGACAAGGCGCGGGACGTCGGCATATGAGCTGTCAAACAGACCCAAGCTTAGCGTATTTTCACTAGGATTCATATGGTTATCAAACGACGTCAAGCTAGTATTGCAAAAGGTTTAGAGCATTTGCACCCCGTATTACAGCGTATATACTCCGCGCGAGGGATCACCGATGTGGCCGAACTCAATACGAATTTACAGGCATTATTATCTTTCGATGCGTTGTTGGATATCGACAAGGCCTGTGTGCGCTTAGCCCAAGCTTTAGAGCAACAACAACGCATTTTGGTCATCGGCGATTTTGATGCAGATGGAGCGACGTCTACTGCACTGGCGGTGAGTGCTTTACGCGTGCTGGGTGCACAGCATGTTGATTATTTGGTGCCGAATCGTTTTGAATTTGGGTATGGTTTGACGCCTGCGATTGTAGCGGTCGCGCAAACGAAACAACCTCAGTTGATCATCACTGTGGACAATGGCATTTCCAGTATCGAGGGTGTGGAAGCTGCGAATGCTGGGGGGATCGATGTCATTATTACTGACCATCATTTGCCTGCTGAGACCTTGCCTGCAGCTTACGCGATAGTGAACCCAAATCAGCACGGGGATCCTTTTCCCAGTAAGTCCATTGCGGGCGTGGGCGTGATTTTTTATGTGATGGTGGCATTACGCCGACATTTACAAAATAAGGGCTGGTTTGTCGCACAAAATATACCCGTTCCCAATATGAGTCAATTTCTGGACTTGGTGGCTTTGGGTACGGTCGCAGATGTCGTGGGTTTGGATCAAAATAATCGCATTCTCGTAAGCCAAGGGCTACAACGGATCCGCAAAGGCCTGGTGCGCTTTGGTATGCTTGCTTTGATGGCGGTGGCTGGACGCAGTCATGAGCGGCTGCGTGAGAGCGATTTGGGGTTTGCTGTGGCACCGCGTTTGAATGCAGCAGGGCGCTTGGATGATATGTCGTTGGGGATTGAATGCTTGCTCGCAGAATCAATGGACCACGCGCAGCTTTTGGCGCAACGTTTGGATGAGCTCAATATCGAGCGGCGTAAAATTGAAATGGAGATGAAAGGGCAAGCCCTGGCGGCGCTGGAGCAATTGGTTTTAACAGTAGAAACGGGTTCTTTACCGCCTGGCTTGTGTTTGTTTGATCCAAGCTGGCACCAGGGCGTGATTGGGGTTTTGGCCGGGCGCCTCAAAGAGCGCTATCATCGACCTGTGATCGTATTTGCCCAAGTCAGTGCTACCGAAGTGAAAGGTTCTGCGCGTTCTGTGATGGGCTTAAATATTCGTGATGTTTTAGCGAGCATTGATAAATCTCATCCCGGCTTGATAGGTAAATTTGGTGGCCATGCGATGGCAGCTGGTTTGAGCTTGCATCCGGATGCTTTGTCAGCATTTAAAACGGCATTTTATGCGGAGGTTGCTGCATCTGGAGATGACACCTTAGATGCCAATATCACGTTAACTGATGGTGGTTTGAGCTCGCAAGAGGTGACGTTAGATCTGGCGAGATTATTACAAGAGGCCGGTCCTTGGGGTCAGCAGTTTCCAGAGCCGCTATTTGATAATAAGTTTGAAATATTGGAGCAACGTTTGGTTGGCCAGCATCATTTAAAATTGACGCTATGTTTACCAGGGACCCAATTACCCTTGGATGCGATTGCTTTCCAGATTGATACTAAGATATGGCCAAATCATCGGGTAAACTGGTTGCATGCTGTATACAAACTGGATATCAATACGTATCAAGGCCGTAGTAAATTACAGCTCATTTTAGTGGATTTTCAAGCACAAGAAGCCTATAACCTGCATGCCGAGACTTTAGATGCGTAAGGTGCTTGGTCTGATGGTCTGTTTGTTGGGGACCTGTGATGTGGGCGCAGCAAGTCATCGCCCACAAGCATTTCTAGATCAGATCCAGGGCACGAAGGAAGAAGGGCAAGCGATTGTCCAACATTTTTGTGCGACCTGCCATGCTGAACACCCCCTCATTGCCATCGGCGCACCGCGTATCGGGCATGCTGGAGATTGGGTGGCGCGCCGCAAGCAAGGTCCAGTGTTGTTATGGCAACACACTACAGAAGGATATCATGCTATGCCTGCACGGGGTGGCTGTTTTGAATGCAGTGATGAGCAGTTAAAGAAGGCTATTTTGGTATTAATGGGAACTGATTGAATACCCCTGTTTTTTTATGGTTCTAGACGCTAAAGTTTTACTCAAATCATCCGATATAAAAAGAAATAGAGGAGGATTTGATCATGAACAAATTCTTGATCGTTGTGTCATCCGTAGCGCTACTGAATGCCTGTGCAAGTACCGATGGCGGTCATTCCAGCTTTGGTGGCGTTCCCATTACGGATGATAATGGTGGTGTTCATTATACCAAGAGCATAGAGGCCGATCGTCGCGGCGATTATTATTTTCCTGAAACACGAGAAGCAACCGGTCATAAGGTGTTTATATTTGATCCAAGAGCGACTGCTTGGGCAGCTTATGACAAAGAGGGACATCGTGTTGAAACGGGGAGTGCTTCCGGTGGTAAGGACTTTTGTGAAGACGTTGGAAAGCCTTGTCGAACGGTGACCGGTAATTTTCGTGTTTATTCTAAGAAAGGGGAAGATTGTCGATCTAGCCTTTATCCAATAGAAACCCACGGCGGTGCCAGAATGCCTTATTGTATGCATTTTAATGGTGGGTATTCGATTCATGCGGCCTATGAAGTGCCTACCTATAACGCTAGCCACGGTTGTATCCGAGTGTTACCTGACGCAGCACGTTGGTTACACGATGACTTCGTGGATGTGGGTACGACTGTGATTGTGAAGCCTTACTAAATGAAAGTCTGTGATTGAAAGTAGCGTACGTTAAGACCACACCTCAATGAAGATTGATCTTCATTGAGGTGTGGTTCAGTTGTAGGAAAATGGCTTTTTGCCCAACAAATACTCACTAAGATTTTATTGTTGCCTTGTGCAAATTCTGCTAAAATACGCGCAACATTTATCATAGCAAAGATTTATCCATGCCTAGTCATCCAAAAATATCTGCTGCGTTGAATAACTGCCCACTGCATGTTTTGACTCGAGAGTTGCGCGCAGATATTAAATCTCTTGCTGAAAACGAAGAGGCATTTCCTGCTAAATTTAAGCCCGCTTACGAGACATTGAAAGCCCAATTTTCAGCTTTTTATCTCTCTGATAGAGAAGAGTCTTTTTCTTGGCAAGAATTTCACACGCTTTTACTGAGTTATAATGAATTTGATATCCAAATACTCTTTGGACCGGTCCTGCGTAGCGTCATGGCTGTGAATATTCGTGCTAGTAGGGAGCAGCTATTCAGTATCTATGGAATGGATGATGAGGAGCAGGAGAAGTTTATCAGCGCTAAAACATCGCTACAGGACAATGGGCGTTATGAATCACTTTCTCCGGATGAGGTCTTTGTTTATGTCGCCGCCCATTTGGGGTTAATGTTGACTTACCATCAAGGTGACCAGATTAGGACCTTTCCAGAGGATGGTACGCTAGCTGATTTTGCCGGGCGTCCTATGGTAGACATGTTTCATGAAGGCGGTGTGGACGGTGCTGGCGCTGGGGGGCATTGGGAAAGAACAGGGGATAAAGCGGAGCGCACGGATTATGCACAAGAGATGAATGCGAATTTGCACATGGTAGCTGGATTATTTCCGCAAGATTCCTTGGAAGTGACCGCTACTGGTTTTGAGTTATTGCGTTTGCATGTGGCGTTGGTTTTGGCTGGACAGAATAGCTCTCAGGATTGTAGCAAAGCGTTCGATGACTTTAATTTAACCACTGCGCAAATCGAAAAATTTTTGTATAACAGGTTATGGGTGCGTCCAGCAGATTCATCCTGGCTTTTAGGTCATGATACTATCACAGAGCATGCGAAAAATCTTACCGGTCGTTTATCAGATCTTCAGGGTATAGAGTATGATCAAGGACTAACTGATTTGTTACATCTGCACAATCCAGAGTCTTCAACATACAGAGCTCCTACAAAACAGTCTTTTACCTATCAGCAATACCAGGTTGCTTTGACCTTACTGACGCCGGCTGTGCCGCAAACTGCGCCGCATACCCATGAAAGAAGTGAGGTATGGCCACTGCGAGCCAATGAGATTTCTGCTTTACAAAGCATCACGGCTGAGTACGCGGAACGGATTATATATGATCAAGGTTTGTCTACCTATCTGTATGAACTGTGTAACAAGCCAGAAATAGCCTGTCAACTGTCGCAGTCATTTATCGACTTATTGCAGCTGGATCCACATTTTATGGCAAAAGCCACTGATGCGCTTAAAAGGCGCGTGTATAATCAGTCTTTTTCAGAATCGACTGACTTGCCTCAAATTGAGGTACGTCGAACGGTTGATGGTAAGGGTGCCAACTGTGTAGAAAGTAGCCTGCCGCTATCATCGATTCTGAAAAAAGACACTCACTTAACTCCGCTTTTCACCCTAAATACAGGTAATCACTCGCAGAGGCGCGTATCATTTAGAGGGGTGCCTCCCGAGGATATCGCTGATTCTTCGTTTGATGAAGCCTCTGTTTGTAGAAATCTTTTACCGGAATTTCAACGTCTTGCAGACACGGATAAGTTGAATAGGCTGGGGGTTGGGCGGGGTATGCACAGAAGCCTTGTTCGCGCGGTAAATGAAGTCCTTCTCCAACAGGTAGTGTCACCATCGAACACGTATTTTTGGTTACGCACTATGCAAGCTTTCTTAGCCTTGGGCGGTCTGTTTGCAGTGATAGCGGTGTTAACTTGTTCTCCTGTGGCTGCGGCATTGGGTCTTACTACGGTGTTTGGAGTTGCGGCATCTGAAATCGCAGTGACTGCGACTTTTTTAGCGGGAACCTCTGCATTGCTGGCGGCAAGTATTTTTGCTGTGCGTCGGTTTGAGGGTGAACCAAGCCCCGTAACGCCTTTGCCTGAATTTGGGCAGGGGTTTTGGCTGTAAAAGTTGTAGACATACATAATCTTGCTCCCGGAACCAGCCTTGTCAACATGCCCTAGTTTAAGCTATGCTTTATGTTCCCCATGACCAAATTCTGGATTATAGCTTATAATGAAAAGAAACGTTTTGAGAATGGGTACATTATGATTATTGTCTTTTCTGAGGCAGGCGAATTAAATCAGAGAGCAGTCAAGGCCCTGGTGGCGAAGCGGCCGCAAGAGATTTATTCTTTAGAAAGTATTTCTAATAGAGCGAAAAGCCCCCTGTTTATTGATCCCACTGATACGACTTTGACCATTATTGAACTGAATGCGAATGGTAATATGCAGGAAAAGTTTTCACCCAAAATCATGACACAACGCCTGCAATTGGCAGGGATTTTGGCGCCTGTTTGTACCATTCAATTATTAATTTCGGATGTTTCTAAGAAAAAGTCATTATTAACATTTGCGACTGAACTAAGTGAAGCGCTGCAAATAATCAAACCAAATTCGGATATTACGGTGCGTGTGCTTCGTCGTCCGGAGCAATGTACGTTGATTGAGCCGCCTGCTGCAGAAGAGCCAGATGGCGATTGGACTATTTATATTGGCGCGCATCCGACAGGCGTGCAGCCTTCTAAAGAGGGTGCTTTTCAATATTATCAAGAGAAATTGACCCCTTTGTATATTGGAGACATTGAAAAAGCATTGCAAGCCCCTGAGTATGACATTTTTCCAGAACCTGCTAATCTTAAGAGAAACAGCGAGTTCACCTTGTTATGAGTGACAATCAGATTGTTTACCAATTGGCGGTTAACTCACTCTCTAAAATTTCTTTACGTTTAGAACGTTTATTTTTAGGCATTGAACAATCATGCCATGCTGCAAATCCTATTATTCATCATTATGCTTTGAAAAATATTATAGAAATTATCAAACTGGTTGAAAAACCTGAATTAAAAAGTCGTTTTGTCAAAGAGCTCATGCGGATTGAACATGCTGTTAATAAATCACAAACCCAAATTTCGGATGCAAGTTATGCGCGTTTGTTCATTCAAGTGCAAGTTTTGAGCCATATTTCTGGGCGTTTTGGTGATACTATTCACCAAGATCCCTTTTTGCAATCCATCCGGCAAGCTCAAACGGCGCATCCTAGTGATTGTGAATTGCATGCGCCGCAATTGTTGTTTTGGTTAGATAATCCCACCCAGATGCGGCAAGAGCATCTATTAAACTGGGTGCAGCAGTTACAAGTATTACGTGATACAGTGGCGATTTATTTGGCGTTATTGCGCGATACCGCGCAATTTGAGGCTATTGAGCTTGTTAATGGCTTTTATCAATGCTCCTTGCCAACTCGGGCTGAGCATCAATTAATTTTGTTACGTATGTTACGTGAAGACAATATTGTTCCAAAAATTCAGATTGGTCACCATGGTTTGAGCATTCGCTTATGTGATGCTTATTCTATGCAAGAAGTAAGGGATTTACAGCATGCAATGATTGATTTGGCGGTTTGTCAACTATGAGGTAGCTAGCCTTATGACGATCAAGACAGAGGAAGGTTCGATCATCAAAGCATTGTCCAAACGCATCGTGGAAGCACAACGCCCGATCCGTATTTTAGATCAAGTAAAATGGGATGATACCGTCAAACGCGAGTTTTTTCGCCACAAGGCCAAGCGACTCCCTAATGTGGATCTGCATTATTACGAAAAACACCCGCTGCCTTTTGAGCCGAATGACAAAATTGAAGAGTTTCGTGGTATTTTACGCGATGCCTATAATCAATTAGGAGAATACTCTCCTGTCACGCGCCTTATCAAACGACAATGCTATGAATATATGCGTGCAGTCAGGATGTTAGAAGCACGTGGCACACCTGTTTTCAACGAAATGTCTAAAGAACTGTATGGTAGTCCAGACGATGTTTTTTACGTCGGGGGACCGCGTTTATCAGAAATGGGTTCTGTCCTATTTGATTTATTGACCACATTAGACGTGCAATTGGTGTCGGATCTAGACATCCCCAAATACAGTCCACACGAAGCAAAAACGCTGTTGCAATCCCGTTTAAATGCGTTTTTTACGCAGGATAAGATCAAGGTTTTGATCAATGATAATATGATAGCGGACGCCGCAGCTGGTTTTGATAAAATCAAATTGAGTAAAAAAGCAAAATTTACCGACCGTGAATTAAAGTATCTTGAGGTCCATGAGGGCTGGGTTCATTTGGGGACAACCATCAATGGGAAATTGCAGCCTTATTGCTATTTTCTGTCCAAAGGCGGGCCATCTTGTGCGGTGGTACAGGAAGGGTTGGCAGTGCTGACAGAGGTGATCACTTTTTCATCATATCCGGCCCGTATGCGCAAGATCACCAATCGCGTGATTGCCATTGATAAAGCCACTCGGGGTGCTGATTTTATGGATATTTTTCGATATTTTATAGAGTGTGGACTGTCTCAAGATGATGCTTACAAGCAATGCGTGCGCGTTTTTCGAGGGAGCTTGCCAAATGGAGAGCCTTTTACCAAAGATTTGGCGTATGCCAAAGGGTTTGTGTTGTTGTATAACTTCCTCTGTTATGCCATCAGTGAGCGCCGTGTGGATGTGGTACCTATTTTATTTGCTGGCAAGCTTTCGTTAGATGACGTGCCTTTATTATTAGAATTGAAGGCTGAAGGGCTGTTGTCTGAGCCACGCTATATGCCACCGCAATTTCGCGACTTGGCAGCTTTGAGTGTTTGGCTAGGATTTTCTTTGTATTTGGACCAATTTGATTTCTCCGAAATTCAACGTAATTTTAGGTTTTTATTAGCATAGGGTGATACTGATGCAGGAAAAACTGGATGTGGTTCATCGTGTGATTGGGGATTGGACGACTGCTGTTGTTGCTGAGATGGGTGGGCGTGCGGCTGCGATTGCAGCAGCCAATGTCGATTTAGATGCGAAAATTCATGCCGCAAAAGCAAATATGTCTGTTATAAAGAAAAGTTATTTCAAAGAGAAACGCTTGTTTGAAAGTAAAACACTGAAGTTTCAAGAAGATAAAAGTCGCTTTCAGATTGCCACACAAGAATATACGTCTGCGCAAGAAATTGTAACCAAACTTGAAAAAACAAAAGTATTGATAGCTAGTTTACAGCGTGATGATGAAACACGATACGCTGAAATTACGGTGCAAAACAACAAAATAACGCCTTTATGGACGGCACTGCATGACAAAGTGGTGAGAGGATTGGTTTGGAATGATACAGACAAAGCGAATTATACAAAAATCATTCAAGCGGAAGATGTGATCAAGGAGATTCATACGCATATTTTGCAAAATAAGCAGCGGATTGAACGGTGCCATCACATGGCCAACACTTATGATGCTGCGCATGCCGGACAATTTGCTGGGCACTGGGTCAGTCTTGCTTCTACTGTATTGGAACAGCAAGATATTTATGGATTTCGTGGAGAAATCCTGAGTCGAAATCCCAGTGTTACAGCAAAGACATCTGGGTTAGAAGGGTATGGGGTGGGGTATGGTGCCATTTTAAAAAAGAGAGAACTGGTCTCTTATACACTGCCTGGTACCAAAATCAAGATAGAACAAGATCATACAGGAAAGGTCATCGATAAAACTTCCCCCACGGGGAGTGCCCAAGAAAAAACGCTGGCTGCCATCAAAATGGCGCATTTGTTATTGCTGGATATGACGATGCATCCTCAGAAAAAAATCTATCTGCGAGGTTCGAAAGATTATTTGCCACAAGTCAAATTAGTGGTAGCAGCCTTAATGGTAGAAGCCAAACAGGCAGGAATTGTGTTAAAATTGGCAAATATCAAAGTAGACGTGCCAGGATGGACCAATGCCATAGGGTTGGCAAGGGACAGTAAATTGGAGTCCGATAAACTTCAAACGACGATCGCGGCTACGATCGATCGTCATCATGCTAAAGATGATTTTAAAGAAAAGATCAGAGAAATCAAAGGAAAAACATTGTTGGTTGATGAGCCTGCGTACCGCCCGCGGCAGAGATGATGGAAAAAGGTAACTATGAACAAACATTTAGCGATTGGAGTATTTGATTCTGGGATGGGTGGTCTGACGGTTTTACGAGCCTTGCGTCAAGCCTTGCCTGCAGAGTCATTCATTTATCTTGGTGATACCGCCCGGTTGCCCTATGGCACCAAATCCCGAGATACGGTGAAATTGTATGCCATGCAAATGTCTCAATTATTGGTACAACGTCAAATCAAAGCGTTGGTGATTGCTTGTAATACAGCGACCACGGCAGCGCTAGAGCATTTGCAGGTGAGTTTGCCCGAGATGCCAGTCTTAGGAGTGGTGGCGCCCGGTGCGACAGCGGCTGTCTCAGCAACTCGAAACCAACGCATCGCGGTATTGGCAACCGAAACGACCATTGCTACCAATGCATACCAGGATTTGATTCGCCAAAAACTCCCTAATGTGACCATCCATTCTAGGGCCTGTAGTGTGCTGGTAGCCTTGGCTGAAGAGGGTATGATTGATAATGCAATTGTCCGTGAAGCATTGAGTCATTATCTATCTGGGCTTAGTAATGAGGATACTATTTTATTAGGCTGTACCCATTTTCCTGTATTCAAAAATACTTTAAGTAAAATGGTCTCTGAAAACGTACAATTGGTTGATTCAGCAGATGCCACGGCAACAGCGCTCAAACAGCAATTAACTCTGAAAGATTTGTGCCGGCCGCATACTAAAAAAAACGGTGATGTACAATACTTGGTAACCGATTCGGTACAGCGCTTCCAAACCATCGGAGAATTTTTTCTGCAAGAGCCCTTATATGACCACGATATAGAATTGGTGGATGCGTATGGGCGAGTGATGAGGTAGGGCGTGTTGACAATTCATCTCACGAAGCCCTGCGTCCCGCGGCTTGTCCGCGGGATCTAGGAATCTTGAACAATACAAAAACTGATTGGGCTGATAAAGGTCGAACTGGATCACGCGGACAAGCCGCGGGACGTAGGGTTTTGAATTGTCAACAGACGCCAGTATTTTATGTGTATATTTTGAACAAAATCACCCGTTGTGGTATAATATTAAGCCATTTAGTCCATATTTTATGACTCCCATGCTGGGCATCATTCCTGAAGGTGATATGTATACCAATGATAAAACCACAGAACAGTCAAAGCATAGGGATATGCGTGCATTTACCTATTTAGGTAAAAAAGTCAAATTGTCGGTGATGGGTAATACACTTACTATTTACCCTGATTTCCAACAAGGTATTACTCCTAAAATGCTCAATTCTGCCTTGAACAAGGTGGATCGTTCTTTATATTCCCCCAGTTCCGGAGTATATCGCTTCTTTTTAGAACATGATCATTATCATCATGATCCATTGGATGCAGATGAGACGCATTATCATCGGCATTTTGATCAAAATTTGGATGCGGAGTTATTGTCCAATATATTAGATTGTTTTATAGCGCGTAAACTTATTAATGACCAAGAAAAATGGGATTGTCTAAGTGCTTTCAAGCAAGTGACACGGATCCCTGCCCAGGATTTTGAACTGATAATGACTCAGTATTGCCTTGAACAATTGAAACTTTTGATTGCAGAAATGTACTATGGCCAAAAAAATGCTCTATTGATTCAAAAATCTAGCAGAGTACTGCGAGATCTAACAGACATGCTGTATACAAATCAAGCACCACCTCAAATGAGGCATGTTATAAATGTGGTGGCATTGGCCATCCGTGAGCCCACTCTGTTCAATATTCAGCTTCTCCAGGATTCAGCAAAGGATATGGCAGAATCTTGGCCAACGTTGAGCGCTGCCGTGCTTGCATTAGGTGCTGCTTTAATCGTTGCCAGCCTCTGTTTAGGTGTGGGTGTGCCAGGTGCCATAGCCGGTTTGGTTGGTATGGGGCTTTTTATGCATGGCGCTTCAGGTTGTAAACAATACTATTTTTCCAAAGAAGGGCAATTAGCTCATGATTTAAGCGGGTTGTCAGTTGCAATCAGCAGGTAGGTACATTACGATATGAATAAGAAATAAACAAAAACAAAATAAAACAAACAAAATGGTCTATAGTTAATATAAGTTATTATAGGACTAGTGCCATGAGTATGTTTCGAAAAGAATTTAAAAAAGCTTCTCCTCGCAAAGAGCAGGAATTAGGATTTTCCGCTAAAATCAACAAATTTTTGCCTAGCAATCCTGGTCGATTTGATAGATTTGTTTTGATTACGAGAGTTCCTGAATTTCCTCTTGAACATGCAGGCGTACTCGCAGAGGGTGCAACGGAATTGTCATTTCATAAAGAGAGAGGGCTGGGTCCTATCGATACAGATTTACTTTGTATGGGACAAACCACAGTTGCATTGCTTGAAAAACAAGATCATAGTGTCTGCCCGAGAGTGATTTTTTTCGGACTCGAACCACCGACTTATCCTGACATTAGTCCAGAAATATTGGCGCGATCTGAGGTGGTAAAGCGCAATAAAGTACTTTATCCGGGTCATTTTTTAAGAGATTACCAACCATCCTTCCTTGTAGAACGTCAGAAAACCCAACTTTTTCTTGATATTGCATCACATGGCAATAATGAGCGTATTGGATCAAGTATGTATTGGATAGGGAACGCAATCTCAGATACTCGTTTTACCCCAGAGATTTTCACCGAAAATCTTTTGTTTATTGTAGAGGATGCACTGAGTGGAGCAAAATATTTTAAACCAGAAATTCATATCACCTTACATTCTTGTAATAGTGCCTATTGTGATTTTGCAAAAGAACTCGCAGTTCCTGAAGTTCCTGACGTGCTCGAAGCTCCCGAAGATGATATAAGTGAGAGAGACCGGCATGTCATTGAAGACACTTTCATTGGAAAAGTCGCGAGCGTATTAATGGAGCGGGGTATAAAAGGGAGTGTTTCTGGTTTTCGTGGATATTACAGAACCTTAGGACCAGGACTAGGTGCTGTCGTATCCTCCACACCTGATGAGCTCAGCAAATTTTATCAACAGACTTTAATAGACAATACAAAATTTACTATTAATGTGGGCGTGGACAGGTCTAACCGCCCTTGCCTTGTTGTTAGCCGTGTTCCTAATGAGCGTTATCTTCAGTTTCCTGTTTATTTTCCTGAGCATAGAAGCGCTGCAGAGGATGTTAGGGCTGAAGAAGCTGGATTGCCGCAGAATCGTCGTTAGGCCTGTGTTAAAAGATCCTAAGAAGGGCCACGTTCAGAGAGAGTGTCTTCTTCAGAGTCTGACATAATATCTGCTTCGCTAAACGGATCTGACAAAAATATTGGCATAAAACATCCCTGTTTATTTGATGGCATTAGTACTTGTCCATCAGCAAAAATTGTAAATTTTGCAGAATCAGCAGGTAATAAGACAGTGTGATAATCATAAGCATCAGTGACCATCGAAGATTTGTGGCTTAGTGCATGTGAATAATAGCCACGAAAGCCAGACACGCTAATATTTTTAAAGCCAAACTGTTTCATTTGCTTGAAAAAATGACCAATGAATGATTCATTTTTGATAACATCTTGCATGTTACTCTTCGTCATGTAAGTATCTATACTGCAATACGCACTATTACAAGTATGAAAAACAAAATGAATCGGTCGATTATGAAAATCCAATGTATCTAGCTCTTCCTCTTCTAGCATACTCTTAATTTGTTCGGCAAACTCAATATTAGATACGCCTCTTTGCCACATGCTTAGACCAATTTCCTCTGGTGTCGCATGACCTACGACATGAAACTCGAACGTATGTTGTTTTTCACAGTGGAGTTCGTTTAGATAGGTTTTGAGTTGGTGAGGAACTGTGTACCGTTCTGATTGTGAGATTTTTTGAGAAAAAATAGCTTTGGGACAAACTCTTCCTGTTCGAGTAGATACCTCTGAAAGAAATAATAGCGTGGATTCTGCCATCTGAATCAATTCAAGATAATGCGGCGATACCCTTATTGGTGCCATACCTGGTAGGTCGGTTTCTGAGCTTATTGGATTGCCAGGAATCACAACAAATTTTGAAAGCCTTTTTGGTATAGTAGTCCGTTGTAATTGTTGACTCAATTGAAAGGGATGTTCTTTAAAAAGCCTCGTTCCCTTTGATCTAACACGTTCACTCTTGTGATTCATATTCTCTCTAACTAAATGGTTAATATAGAAGCTTACTGTGTAATTATATCAATTCCTGAAGGTTTTTAACAGACCTTATTTGTAACAGCCTTACCCTACAGCTCGCAAAGACGGCGTTATTTTTTAAGCGGTCGAGTCATGAGCTGCTCGGCAGCTTCTTTGGGGCTGCGGTGACCAGACAATACTGCGTAAACCTCTGCGCAAATAGGCATGTCGATTTGATGTTCTGTGGCGATGGCGTGGATTTGGGCGGCATTGTGTTTGCCTTCCACTACTTGTCCGACCTCTTTTTCTGCTACCTCTAGCGCCACACCTTGTCCTAGTAATAAACCAAAACGGCGATTACGTGATTGGTTATCCGTGCAGGTTAGCACCAAATCGCCTATTCCAGCTAGACCGAGACAGGTTTCTTCTGGACGTGCATGGTAGGCATGCAAGAGATGACTCATTTCTGCCAATCCACGCGTGATCAAGGCTGCTTTGGCGTTGGCACCGTAGCCGATCCCATCGCTGATTCCGCAGGCAATGGCTAAAATATTCTTTACTGCACCACATAATTGGACACCGACCAGATCATCAGACAAGTATACGCGGAGCGACGTGCTATGCAATAAATCACGGAGCTCTTGTTGGTAAGTAGGATGCTGACTGGCGACCACCAGTGCAGTAGGGAGGCCTAGTGCCACTTCACGGGCAAAAGAGGGGCCAGATATGACCGCGGTGGGATAAGTGCTCCCCCAGCGTTGTGAGACCAATGTGCTTAAGATCTGGTGAGAGCTAGGATCAACGCCTTTGGTTAACCAGGCTAAGCCTTGTTTGGGTTGCGGTATCATGTTTAGTACGTCCGCAAAAGCATGAGAAGGTACCGCTATCAGAACGAGCTCTGCTTGTCTCACGCAATCTTGCAATGAGTCGGAGCAACTGAGACTTGGAGGAAACGCTATTTGCGGGAGATAACGTTCATTGCAGCGTTTTTGTTGCATGTTTTGTGCGTCACTAGGTTCGTTCGTCCACAATATGACGGTATGACCCTGTTCTGCCAAAGCAATTGCAACAGCTGTGCCCCAAGAGCCTGCGCCTAAGATGGCAACTTTTCTATTTGACATCGTAATGATTCACTCCGCTCGAGAAGCCCTACGCCCCGTACCCAAGTTACTTACTGGGCTACGGGGATCCCCGTCGATTTTTATCTTGTAATCAGTCTTCTCTTGTTCCAGAGCTCTGGATCCCGAGGGACAATCGTCAACAGGCCCAAATTACTGTACATCCTCTTTTTGCGCTTGGTTTTTTTGCATGTACAAAGCATCGAAATTAATCGGAGCCAACATCAAAGGAGGGAAGCTACCCTTGCTTACTAATGATGAAATGGTTTCCCGCACATAGGGGAATAAAATATTGGGGCAGAAACTTTCAAGAATATGTTGCAGTTGTTCTGGCGACGTACCTTCAATCGTAAAAATCCCAGCTTGCTGAACTTCTACTAAAAATGCGATTTCTTGTGCATTTTTAACCGTAGCGGTGACCGTTAAGGTGACTTCATAGATATTTTTCTCTAATTCTGTATGAGTTGTATTCAATTCTACATTTAACTCAGGCTCCCATTTTTTTTGAAAAACAGCCGGTGTTTGCGTGGTTTCAAATGATAAATTTTTGTTATAAATTCTTTGAATGACGAATTGTTGTTGTGATTCCTGGTTTTCACTACTCATTATTTTTCCTTTTAGGCGTTATTTAATAGGGGGTCCAATTGTCCTGCGGCTTCTAATGCATAAAGATCGTCGCAGCCTCCAACATGATGATCACCAATGAAAATCTGTGGTACGGACTGTCTTTCACTTTTGTTTTGCATCTCAATCCGCTTTTCTGGATGCTCATCGACGCGTATTTCAGTAAAGGCAATATTTTTTTTCTTAAGCAACAATTTGGCTCGGTCGCAGTATGGGCAAATAGCAGAACTATATATGACAACAGCTGGTTTCATTTTTTCACCAAAGGTAAATGAGCGGTTTGCCAGGCGGCGATGCCTCCAGAGAGCACCATGACTTGCGCAAAACCTTGCGCACGCAATGCGGCACTGGCTGCTTGCGCTTCAACCCCTCTGGCACAGACTAAAATCAGCGGTCTATCTTTGTATTGGTGCATTTTAGGTAATTTAAAATCAGCTACGCTGGCACGAATAGCACCAATGATATGACCTTTTTTATAAATTTCAGCTGCGCGTAAATCGATGACGACGGCTGAAAAATGATTAATCTGTTCAATAGCCTGAGCCGTACTGAGGGTTTTTCCCTGTTTTTTCATCATGAAATATTCGTAAATCGCAACGATGATCAACAAAACAGCGAATGCGACGACTAACTGCCAATGACGGGTAGCAAATTGACTAATTTGTTCCACACAAAATCCTAAATGAAAACGATGCTTAGGATTATCCCATATTTATTTGATCAAGCAAGTACTTTACGTAGAATTCAAACCCGGGTTACACTTGCTCTAGCACAGTAGCCTTGATGGAGCGTAGCGTAATCAAGGGTTCGATTGAAAGCATCCTTGATTACGCTGCGCTCCATCAAGGCTACGATGCCAGAATCGTAGCTTGGGGAAGCCCGGGATTTGATGAAAGACAGGATAGCAGTAAGATAAGGACTATGAATGATACATCCAGTACCAAACTTAACAACCGCTCAAACTGGCCCACTATTAGCTATAGAGGCGCATATTTTGCAGGAGGTTGCGGCGATTGAAGCTTGGTTTCGCGACGCTTGGATGAAAACGCCTGCGCCATTGATGTCGTCGGTTGATTTGCGACATGCGGGCTTTAAACTTGCACCTGTGGACACCAATTTATTCCCCGCTGGATTTAATAATCTGAATCCAGATTTTATTCCTTTGTGTGTGCAAGCACTTCAATCTTGTTTGGACAATCATTGTCAACGCATTTTACTTTTACCGGAAAATCATACGCGCAATCAATTTTATCATCAAAATTTGGTCGTTTTGCGCGATATGCTCCTTAATGCGGGTTACCAAGTACGTTTAGGCAGCTTAAACGCTGATCAAACTGAGCCTTTGACGATCCAGATTGGCGCTTTAGACTCGTTGACCATAGAACCTTTGCAGCGCATGCAGGGCAGAATTGGTTTGCAGGATTATGATCCTGATCTGATTATTTTGAATAATGATTTATCAGCAGGGATCCCGGATATTTTGAAGAATTTAGAGCAACAGATGGAACCGATACCGCAATTGGGTTGGGCCTCTCGTTGTAAATCGGTGCATTTTCGTCATTACGATGAGGTGGTCCAGGAATTTGCTCCTCTGATCAAACTGGATCCTTGGTTGATCAACCCGGTCTTTTCGGTGGTTTCAGATTTGGATTTTATGGCCAAAACCGGGATTGACCGCCTGAGCACTGAGGTTGATGTTGTGTTACAAAAAGTGAAAGAGCGTTATCGTCTTTTAGGCATTGATGACAAGCCTTATGTTGTGGTGAAAGCTGATAATGGGACGTATGGTATGGGGATTATGATTGTTCACGATGCGTCAGAAATTTTGAATTTGAATCGCAAACAACGTACCAAAATGGCGACCATCAAGGGTAATCAGACCGTGCATCAAGTCATGGTGCAAGAGGGCGTATACAGTTTAGAAAAAATGACGGATGGTGCTGTCGCTGAACCTGTGGTGTATATGATAGGGCAATATGTGGTAGGTGGTTTTTATCGTGTGCATCGTGAATTAGGGATCAATGATAATTTGAATTCACCCGGTATGCATTTCGAACCTTTGGCCTTCGCACAAGCTTGTAATATCCCCAAAGCACCCAGCATAGATGGGCACCATCGCTTTTATGCCTATGGCGTGATTGCTCGTTTAGCAGCGTTGGCGGCCGCACGTGAAGCAGCAAGCTTGCGGCAGGGGCTGATAACATGAAAATGGCTGTTTTGATGGATCCCTTGGCGAAACTTGATCCGAGCAAAGACAGTAGTTTGGCAATATTGAGCCAAGCTTGTGCGCGTCAATGGCAATGTAGCTATTTTACCTTAAGTGATTTGTTTGCTCAGGATGGGGAAGCTTTTGCTAAACTGACACCGATTATAGTTGATACGGATGCGTCGCATTGGAAGGAAAGCCGTCCAGAGCTGTGTGCGTTAGCCGAGTGTGACATCCTATTAATTCGCAAAGATCCGCCGTTTGATTTGTCATATTTATATGCAACTCAAATCTTGGATTTGGCCGAGCAACGCGGGGTTTTGGTCAGTAATAAACCGCAGTCGCTACGTAATCATAATGAAAAGCTCAGTTTGCTACAGCACCCGGATCTCTGTCCGCCCACCCTCGTCAGCATGGACATGACACTTTTACAAGATTTTTGGCATACGCATGAGTCCGTCATCTTCAAACCCTTAGATAGTATGGGGGGAGGATCTATTTTTCATGTTGATGCAAATGGGACTAATTTGAATGTGATTCTAGAAACGCTGACGGCGCATGCAACGCGCAATATCATGGCACAACGTTATATTCCAGAATTGATACAAGCGGGAGATAAGCGGATTATTCTCATTGATGGCGAGCCCATTCCCTACGCTTTGGCTCGTTTCCCTAAACAAGGCGAATCCAGAGCGAATCTGGCGGCAGGGGGATCGGGTCGTGTTGTCCCCATTACAGAGCGCGATCGTACCCTTTGTGAAGCATTAAAACCGAGTTTACAAGCGCAAGACCTTCATTTTGTTGGGCTAGATGTGATAGGCGACTACGTAACAGAAATCAACGTCACCAGCCCCACCTGCATCCGCCAAATCTCCGCCGAAACAGGCTTGAATATCGCGGGCGATTATTTGGCTTTTTTAGAAAGCCGTAGGTAATAAAAGTCGTAGCTCGGGTGACATTGCATTTCATCCGGGCTACGACGTTACAATTTGTTTATTGGGCTGCGGCCGGGCAGGTTAAGGCGTTAGCGTTTCCCGTAATCATGTAGAAACCTTTTGGATCTTTTGGATCTTTTTGACAATTGGCAAGGTTAATTGTCAGGGTGGTTCCTTGATTGTCAACATACCAAGTTAGGTCAGAACCATTAACGGCTATTTTTTAACACGTTGGTGTAGGTGTTGAATCATCCCAAATTACACCATGCGACTTTAAATGTTCTAATTGAGTATAGGTTCTTTTGGGTATAACTCAACAGCTCCCCGTCTTTGTGAGCGCAGCGAAGCAATCCAGTGGCCTGATGTGGGGATGCGTCAGGTCACTGGATTGCTTCGCCTACGGCTCGCAAAGACGGTGCGAACGGACGTATTTTTATGCTGGTAATGTCTGACATGTTGGACAAAACGTAGAAGTGCGTTGTCCAATGGTTAATTTTTCTAAATTCGTTTGGCACGCTGGGCATGGTAGGCCCGCGCGGTTGTAGATTTTTAATTGTAGGGTGAAGTACCCGGGTTTGCCGTCGGTTTGTAAGAAGTCTTTTAAACTCGTACCGCCTGCTTGGATGGCATAGTTTAAGATGATTTGAATCTCTTTTGCTAGCTGTGTCATTTGTTCTAGTGTCACCGATTTGGCCGGCGTACTGGGATGTAGGCCTGTCGTGAACAAGGCTTCCGTTGCGTAGATATTGCCGACTCCGACGACGATATGTTGATCCATGATAAAGGTTTTGATGGCGACTGATTTGTTTTGCGCTTTTTGCCACAAATAGCTGCCATTAAAATTGGGATCAAACGGTTCTATTCCGAGTTTGCTAAGCAAAGGATGTTGCAAAGCGGGTTGATGGTGGATCCATACCCATGATCCGAAACGGCGCGGATCCGTATAGCGTAGGATTTGTTGCTGATTGAGCTGCAGATCGATGTGATCATGTTTGCCCGGTGCGGTTGTAATGGGCAAGATACTGAGCCGTCCTGACATGCCTAAGTGAATCAGAATCGTTCCAGATTGTGTTGCCATGAGGATATACTTTCCACGCCGCTCAATTGTTTGAATGGTTTGACCACAGAGCAGCTCTGGCGTGTTGTCTGGAATGAGCCAGCGTAATTGATGTTTTCTAATGGTCATCGCCACAATGGTTTGTTGGATGACATGCGGTCTCAAGCCCAATACGGTCGTTTCTACTTCAGGTAATTCTGGCATGTGTGCTCACTCCGTTACATACGATTCAGAGTGGGGATGCCAAGCAGTTGTAGCCCTTGTTCTAAGATTTTAGACGTCAAAGCTGCTAATTTTAATCGTGAATTTTGCTGGTTTTCTGTTTCGGCAGATAAAATAGGACACGCTTCGTAGAAAGAAGACAATAAGCCCGCAAGTTCGAATAGATACGTGCAGAGTAAATGTGGGGCGGCTTTGCTGGCAACGGTGGCGACGGTCTCAGGGAATAAGGCCAAATGCTTACCCAGCGCGATTTCGTGAGGGGCATCGAGGAGAAAGGCCGCATGATTCAATTGCTGTGCAGCGATGTTTGCCTTACGTAATAAGCTGTGTACGCGTGTATTTGCATACAATAAATAGGGCGCTGTATTGCCTTCGAAACTGAGCATGGTGTCCCAGTCAAAGATATAATCCGAAATCCTATTTTTAGAAAGATCTGCGTATTTTACGGCAGCAATCCCAATAATATCGGCCATGTCCTGACAAGCTTGTGTCGTTAGATCGGGATTTTTGCTAGTGATCAAGACTGCTGCGCGCTGGCGTGCTTCATCTAATAAATCAATCAATTTGGTTACGCCGCCATCGCGGCTTTTGAAAGGCTTGCCGGCTTTATTTAAGATCATGCCAAATTCGATATGTTCTAATTGTGTTGTAGGCGTGACAAACCCGGCTAGTGCCGCCAGGGCAAAGATTTGTTGAAAATGTAAAGATTGGCGTGCATCGACGACATAGAGGATCCGATCGGCGTGCAAAGTATGGGTACGATAGTCCAGCGCTGCCAAATCGGTTGAGGCGTAGAGAAAGCCGCCATCTTTCTTTTGGACAATAATGGGCAAGGGTTGCTTATCTTTGCCAGTGAATTGTGCCAAAAACACACATTTCGTGCCATCTTGTTCTTGGATGAGACCTTTTTCTTGTAAATGTGCGATGACACCAGGTAAGTCTGGGTTATAAGCACTTTCTGCACGCACATCTTCTGGGGTAAGCTGGACGCCTAATACTTGATACAATGCTTGGCAATGCGCTAATGATAAATCGATAAAGCGTTTCCAGAGTGCTTGCGCGACAGGATCATGGCTTTGTAGTTTGACCACCCAGCCACGTGCGGCATCCGCGAAACCAGGATCAGCATCAAAGCGTTGTTTGGCAGCAAGGTAAAAGCTTTCTAAATCTGTTAAATTGAAATCAGTGTGTGACCGCTGTTGTATCTCATCCATATGTGCTAAGAGCATCCCAAATTGCGTTCCCCAATCGCCAATGTGATTTTGTCGAATCACATGTTCGCCTAAGAATGTTAAAACACGCCCTAAGGCATCGCCAATAATGGTAGAACGCAAATGTCCCACATGCATTTCCTTGGCCAAATTAGGCGAAGAATAGTCGATGACGACGGTCGTGGGATGCGCTTGTGCTGTGACGCCACAGGTCGGGGACGTCCAAATCTGTTCAAGCTGTTGATGCAAATAATTTTTATGTAATTTAAAATTGATAAAGCCTGGTCCAGCTAATTCAATCTTTTCTATGTTGGGATCAGACGGAATGAGCGCCAGCAATTGTTCCGCAATGGCGCGTGGCGCTTGTTGCAGCGATTTTGCCAAAACCAAAGCCAACGAAGTAGACCAATCTCCATGGCTGGGATCGCGTGGTCGCTCCAGGGCGATAGGCATCGAAGCTTGTTGTGGGCTAAGTTGGAGCAAAGCTTGGTGTAATAACTGTTCTAGATGTTGTTTCATAAATTATGTTAAATCCCCTAGAATTCCCCACATCTTTTGCAGGGCACTGAACGGTTCTCTCTCCAGCGCTTAACCGGCTACGTCTCTGCCAGACGTGCATTTTACCATCTACGAATTGCTATTCATAGCGACAATTGATCTTGCCCTGATTTGATGGACACCCTGTTAAGAGAGTAAAATCTTAACCAGAGGTGAAAAATGAATAGCAATTCAGAACAAAAAGTAATCAGAAGCAAATACAGTGCACAGTTTAAAGATCAAGCAGTAGAGCGAGCAGAAAAAGATGGTGTCCCTCAGGTGGCCAAAGATCTTGGTATTGCCGAAGCCATGCTGTATTCGTGGCGGTCAAAGAAGAAACAAGGCGGAACAACACTCGAACATCAGAAGATTCAGCAAGCGGAAATGGCGCGATTA
>CAMCUM010000015.1 GCA_945878975.1 Legionella genomosp. 1 | reverse complement strand
TTTCCTCATCACTCACGACCATTGCTCTTAACAACAGCCGCATGAGGTGGTTTGAGATCAGCCTCTGGCGCCCGATCTCGGTGGGTCTACCACCATCTCTTCCGCAGCTTGCTACGGCATACCCCCATTCCTGTAATAACACCCATTATTACGATATCTATGATTTGCGAAAGGATTTAAAATCTGAACAAACTTATTTGTACCTGCTATGTTATATCCAACAACGCTACCTTCATCTCAATGATAATTTGATCGATGCTTTTTTCATTCATCTTAGGCAATTTGAAAATGAGCTTAAAGAAAAAGCGCAAGAGGCGTATTCTGCGTATGCTTTAAGCAAACAATCTGAGTTATCTGTCATGAGAAAATTGGCACGATTATATGTAGCACCGGAACTATCCAATGAAGTTAGTTTTGGCGAAGTACGTAAAGAAGCATTTAGCATCATATCTGAAGATGACTTGCGCAATAAAGTGTCAACTGATGGTGAAAAAGAACTTAAATTAATCGATTTTCAATGGAAAATGGTTGATAAACATTTTCATCGGTACAAACTGCAATTGCAACCATTAATGATGGCCATTGATTTTTCAAGTTCGGCACCCGATAGCCCGTGGCTTGCCGCAATCATTTGGCTTAAAACAATATTTGATGCAGGAAAAAAAATCAATAAGTTTCCTGTCTCTGAAAGTCCCGAAAAAACCAGACCTAAACGATTGCAACCCTATTTGTTTGATACAAATGAAAAGGGTGAGCAAAAATTTCATGGTGACCGTTATGAATTCTGGATCTATCGCCAAATGAAGAAACGGCTCAAAGCAGGCGATCTCTATTTAGCAGACAGCGTCCACCATCGGTCTTTGCAGCAGGAAATAAGTTCTGCAAATGAAAAGGGAGCATTAACTCAGCCACTAGATATTCCTGCATTAAGAACGCCCATCAAACAATTACTAGACGAACGTTTTGCAGAGTTAAACACAGAATGGTTAAAATTCAATACCGCCTTGACTCAAGGCAAGCTCAAACATTTATTCTATGATGAAAAAACTCAGACTCTGCATCTAAAAAAATCTAAAGCAGATGCGGATGAAGCAGCTCAGGAGCATTTTTATAACCAATTGCCACTGTGCGATATTACGGATGTAATTCGATTTGTTAATGAACAGTGTCGATATTCCTCGGCGTTTACTCACATACAACCACGGTATACTAAATTACTTGTGGACGAAAATTGCTTGAATGCCGTTATTATTGCGCAAGCATTCAATAATGGCAATCTCAACATGGCAGAAATATCAGACATTCCTTATGATAATCTTCTTAACATCTATCAGACCAGAGTGAGATTACAAACATTGAAGAGTGCAAATGATCTCATTGGAGATGATATTGCCAAAATGCCCATCTTTCCTGATTACTCTTTGGATATGGCTATAATGTATGGCGGTGTAGATGGGCAGAAATTTGAAGTGGCGAGACCAACACTCAAGGCAAGGCGATCTAAAAAATATTTTAAAAAAGGTAAAGGTGTTGTTGCATATACAATGCTAATCAATCACATCCCTCTGCAAACTGAGTTGATTGGGGCGCATGAGCATGAAAGTTATTTTGCTTTTGATATTTGGTACAATAACACAAGCAGCATTATGCCTGATGCTATTACAGGTGACATGCATGTTATTAACAAAGCCAATTTTGCGCTGATGGATTGGTTTGGCGGTAGATTGTGTCCACGATTTACTAACATACAAACACAACGAAAACATCTTTATTGTGGCAAAGATCTAGATCAATACAGTGAGAGTGACTGGCTAATCAAACCTGTTGGCAAAATTGATCGTCAACTTATTGAAGATGAATGGCCTAATATTGTTTCCATCATTAGGGCACTGGGTCTTAAAGAAATTTCACAAAGCATTCTGATTAAAAAGTTGTGCACTTACAGCACATCAAACCGTACCAGAAAGGCCATATTCGAATATGACAAATTGGTGCGAAGTATTTATACCTTAAAATATTTACAAGACAAAAAACTACAACGAGATGTCCACCGTTCTCAGAATCGCATCGAATCATATCACCAATTAAGATCCGCTATTGCAACTGCATATGGGAAAAAACAGCTATCAGGCCGAGGGGATCGTGAAATTGAGATCAGCAATCAATGTGCAAGACTTATAGCCAATGCCATTATCCATTACAACTCAGCAATATTATCCAAGCTTAAATTGAAGTATGAGGCCAAGGGAAATCAAAAAGCATTAACCAGATTGAAAAAAATTTCTCCGGTTGCCTGGCAACACATACATTTTCAAGGACATTTAATTTTTTCGGGTGATAAAATCATTGACCTTGATTCAATAATAAACCAGGTTTCATTGGGTGATTCAAAAAAACAAAGTATGACTAAAAACCATCCGGAAATTTCGACGGTTTCGGCCTAGAACCCCTAAAACGATCCAGATTAGTTTTACTCATACAAACTCTCTCGGAATTCAAGAGGAGGGGCGCTTTGTATTGGCGCATACCGATGATGCCGCATGGGTATCCATTCATACTTTGTCAGGTTCAGAACTCTATAACTGTAATAGCTTTACAGATTTTGGTGCGTTAAAACAACGATTCGACCTTTCTTCGGAAGAGGAAGAAAGGTATTGGTTCCAATCTGCCCTATTAAGGTATTTTTATCCTGATGGTAACAGGAGCATTCCACATCAAGATGCCACATTTCAAATCATTGTGCAATACTGTTTATTTGGTAAGCTTGACAGTTTCCATCCATCCTCAACAGCGCATGACTTAGTTCAATACTGCCTATTAGAGTTTTTTCATCTGGATGGTAAGCTCAACCAACGTACTTTACAAGATTTTTATGGTCGCAATTTGGAGGAGGATTTTTACTCACCCACCTTGTTTCATGACCGCCAAATAGCTGAATTCTGGCTACGTCGCATCTCCAATACGCATCCTATCTCGTCTTTTAAACTTGTTTTGTGGCTGTTGATTACGAGTGCAACAATAGGAGTAGCAATATCTTATATCGCTACTATTCAAGCAACTATCTTTGCAATTGGCGGGGTGATCTTGATAGCTGCATATGGCCTTGCTCTTTTATCTACTTTAGTATTATTAAATGTTTTGGCACCCATCGATCAAAATAAAGTACAGATGGTAAGAGACATCCTTGAGAGAATAAACCTCCAAGGGCAAGCACCTATTCCTGCTGAAGCACATCTAGATGCACATAATCCAGAAGAAGACATCATAGTGGTAGAAGCCTGGCCAGCACCACAGCAGGTGATGTAGTAATTACCAAATCAATGAAATCAAAGGGGTCAGACCACGATGTCCTTTACCACAAGTGAGGGCACAGCCATGCGCAGTGTTTCGCCGAGCTCTTTGGGCTTTTTTGCGCCTGAGCATCATGTTCATTCTATCCCCTTTGGGATTAACATTGAAAGTGAATTTCGCCCAGTCTAAAAAGCAGCATAGAGATTTCTGCTCGGATAGGGTTTCACTTTATTGTTTTAAGTTGCTGTAAGTGTTAATAAGCCAAATTCTGTTTGTGTTGCAGCATCATTAAGTTCCGGTTTATTATCATAAGCACGCCTGCGTTTTTGTGCGAAAAAAGAACAATTATAGTCTTTGTCAAATAGTTCTAATTCTTGTTTTAAAGTTTGATAGTTTTCATAATCTGAATTGATTAATCGCATCACACCGGATGCGCCCATTACGTAATAAAACCCAATATCAGCAGCAACCCCTAATAGGATGATAAGGATTCCTAATGG
Organism: Legionella genomosp. 1; assembly: GCA_945878975.1. Classification (GTDB taxonomy): domain Bacteria; phylum Pseudomonadota; class Gammaproteobacteria; order Legionellales; family Legionellaceae. The sequence continues at coordinate 53,102 of CAMCUM010000015.1, read as the reverse complement.
GGTGCCAATTAATGTGGTCGCCCACAGGGTTAGCATGGTATTTAGTATAAAATAGCTGATTGCTGCGGTAGATAAAGTGCCCAACCCAACCATAGCTATGGTTAATATTTTTTTTAAAAGTGATTGGTTATGCGTTTGGAGATCATTATATTTTGTCTGTATGTCGTGATTTAATACTGTGATGATGGGTTCATAATCTTTGTATAATTTATGATTTATTGTTGCAATATTTAGAAGCAATAGATTAATGGTTTTAATTTTTTTAATTTGTTCTAAATGTGTATTGATTAGGTGCTCGAGATGGGTATGGGTGTTGCTGATGCCTAATGCATTTCTTAATAAAGAAACCTCAAAGGCATAAAAGAAAATATTGTTAAGAACTACATACAAACAAGACAATATTATAGTTGTGATCGGTGAAAGCCCTGGGAGCAAGCCAATGAGCGCCGTGCCAAACAAATAATTTCTGGCTGCGACTTGGAGAGTACCCAGTACCACTAACAAATAGTAGAGTATTTTCTTACAAGTTTCTTGGGGGATAGGTTGGGTTTGAATTATATCAGGCTCATGCGTGCTTGGACTATCATCTATAATCATTTTTAGTTGTCGTAATATCTGATCAATAATCTGTAACTTTAGTTGCTCCTTACTTAAGGGATCTTGCATATTGCTGTTGTGGATTATTTTTTGATAGTCATCTAGTAAAGCGGGTATGCGTTGGCTCTGATCTTGTTTGGGCATTATTTGACTCTTTTTTAAGTGACAGTTCTGCGTTCATTCCATCGGTTGTTCGCTGACAAGCTGTTATTTTTTTATTGAGTTTCCTCAAGGAGGAATTGAGAACATATTCAAAAAAAAGCATATGTTCATAGTTTAATCACAAATTTGATGAGATGGGTGATTTGAAAAAATAATCGACCGAAGGTGAGGCTAAGGATATATTTATCTTGCATAGGGAGTCAAGAATGATCGTTTTAAATCGGATAGGATTTTCAGGTTAGTCTGTTAATTAAGATGTTTTTAGCCGCATCCTTGGCGTATACTACATCTCGCGCGGAAGCACCACTAAGGCTTTGTTTGTTATTTCTGTTCTAGGTTGTCATCGAGCAAAGTCTAATTAGCATGAGTTTCTGCAGGAAGAATAAGGCTTTTTATATGGTTGAAGAACAAGTTGCGGTGGTCGGCTTTGCGTGTCAATTTCCTGATGCTGAAAATTGTTTGCAGTTTTGGGGTAACATTGGCCAGGGTGTCCAGTCTATTGCTAAATATAAGTATTCAAGTCTAAGCTTATCTGACTTCAGTGATGAGGTAGATGTTGAAACGGGTGTTTTTGTCGCAGTCATTGAAAACAAAGATAAATTTGATTGTCAGTTCTTTAATATTTCTCCCAAAGATGCCAAGGTAATGGACCCACAGCAACGATTATTGCTACAAAATGCCTGGCATTGCATTGAAGATTCAGGTGTGCCACTCGCAACACTTCAGACGAAGCGGACGGCCGTTTATATAGGCGCAATGACAAATGACTATTACGAGCGCATTGTTAAAAAAAGCACACAGATAGATCCTGCTGTTTATCTAGGAAACTCAAGTTGTATTTTGGCAAATCGACTGTCGTATTATTTAAATTTGAGGGGTGAAAGCTTAACGATTGAAACCGCATGCTCTTCCTCTTTAGTTGCGATTCACAAGGCCTGTGAATCGATTCGCCAAGGCGCTTGCGATTATGCTTTAGTCGGGGGGGTCAACCTGATTTGTTATGGAATAAAACATAAAGCATTTGAAAAATGTCACATGTTAAGTAAAAAAGGTTCAATTAGTACATTTTCACAAGATGCGGATGGCTACGTTCCCGGAGAAGGCGTGGGGATGGTGTTGCTCACTTCATTAAAGCATGCCAAAGAAAATGGTTATGATATCTCCGCCATTTGTTGTGGCTCAAACGTGAATCACAATGGTAGGGTGTCTGGAATTACAGTGCCAGATGTTAAGGCGCAAGTGAATCTTATCTCGGAAGCCTTAAATAAAGCCCATATTAGAGCTGATGATATTAGTTATATAGAAGCACATGGTTCAGGTACGTCATTAGGCGATCCTGTTGAATTAACTGCATTAAAAAAAATTTTTAGACAGAAGTGCACGGTTGGATCTGTGAAACCAAACATAGGCCATTTGGAAGCGGCCTCAGGGATGGCTGGATTCATTAAAACATTATTAATGTTACGCTATAAACAAATACCACCTCAAATCAATATTACGACACTAAACCCGCTATTAAGAGTAGAAGAATCTCAATTTGTTATTACTCAAGACTTATTGCCATGGGAAACCGTAGCAGGAAAACCGCGGTATGCCGGCATTAGTTCTTTTGGTTTTGGTGGGGTTAATGCACATGTGATATTAAAGGAGTATGACACAGTCATGCTCTCCGAAGAAAAATCAATAAAATCACCTACACTTTTGCCATTTATTTTATCTGGCCATACAGTGCAATCGCTGCAAAAATTAGTGGTGAAATGGCAAAAATATGTTTCCGAAGGACAACGTTGGGATCGCTTATGTTCCCAAACACTTCTTAACAGTACTGATATGACCCATCGCGTGGGCGCAGTTGTTTCGAATCTAGATGATATTCAATTATTTTTATTAGATTGTACGCGTCATGTATCAAGAAAAACCGAAAAAAAATTAATAATTTATATTGATCCGAGTCACTTTAAAAATACTTTAGATATAAAAGACATTTATCAATCGAATTGGTACCGCCATTCAATCAGTGAAAATGAACGTAAGATAATAACGGATAATTCAATTTGGGATAATTATATTAAATGTGCTGAATTAGTCACTCGTATCACGTGCGGATTTAATAGTAAAAATATTGTGATGAGCGCCTCGGGTCTATTCGAATTAGCATTATTAAAAGCGAGTGGCTGCCTTGATTTCGCACAATTAAGCGCGCTAATTAATCCAGTCCCAGTCAATGACGCTTGCGAGATATATCTAGATCTTGGTCGTGTTCAATTTCATGTCATGAGTAGTCAACTACAACGTATACTAACAGCGCCGGTGATTGATGCTGGTTTTCTAGATAGACTATTAACGAATCAATATGATTGGGCGATATTTGAGAAAAGAGTTTTGTTTGCAAAGCAAATTTATTCTTTTCAAAACACGTTTAGAACAATGATTGATGAGAATTTTAATTTATTAAAACTAAAGGATCATAGCAATTTATTTTCTTGGTTAGAGACCGTCTTTCCGGAAAAATGCGTTAAAATTACAGCGCTTATTATCATTGAATTGTCATTGTTTAGATTAGATAAAAAATGGAATATTTATCATGAGCAATTACATGAATATCCATTAGAGTTCACAGTTCTTATTCATCATTACTCAGACTTAGAAATAGCGAATATTCTTGATTATGTCTATGCTCAGCAAGGAGTATTTTTAGATAAGGATTATCAATGGGTTCCGTGCGTTGAGGGTAAAACTAATTCACCTGTGCCCTATAGTTATAGCGCGTCCACGCAGGATCATTTGGTAAAAAAAGCACAGTTTCCTGAGTATGATTATATTGAATTGTTAAGTGATCCCTTTAGGATAGATGATTTATATTTAAATTTATGGAAGCGGGGCATAAAGATAGATTGGAAGAGTGTATATCCAACCTTGCAGCCCTGTTATAAAGCAACGCCCCTCTATCCATTTGAACAAGAAAAACATTGGTTTGATCTAGATTCTGCGATTTTGCCACGCCCAGCAATGACAAATACTAACGACCTAGGTCAATCCTTTGCGAGGTCTCTCTTTAGGAATATTGATACGTCTGATCACTTAATTGTAATTTCATTAAATGAAGATTCTATTTTTTCTCTAGCAACGGGACATAACCTCAATGGAAAATTAGTAGTGCCAGCTGCACTAATTATGGCTCTATTTTCACAGAGTTTATTGATAATGAATAAACCAAATTTCACTTTAGAAGATATTGTGTTTTTAACGATATGGGTGAAAAGAAAAGATATGAATTTATCTATTATTGTAGATAAAACGAGTGCGCATCGATGGTTGATTAAGTTATGTGATCAACATCATACAGTTTATGCTATGGCTTATCTGAAAGAAACGATGGGTGATTCGATACCCATGATCAATGACCATCAGTTGTTGCCTACCCATTGTTATACGCAGAATCAAATCTACGCATGGTTCAAACAACGTAAGCTAGATTATCAAGCTGCCTATGTTTTAATTGACTCTGTTTCAGTAGAAAATCAACGCGCTATATGTTTTCTTATGAAGCGACGTGATAGCACTGATGGCCTGATAGATATTTATGCCATTGATGCCGCATTTCAAGCCACATATTTTATTGATGTTCATTCGATGCCATTGGAAGTTCCATACAATATTAAAGAAATTATAACTTATAACACGAATAAAATTGAAAAAATTATTGTGATCAAAAAGGAACAGTATTTTGATTTATATTTATATGATGATTGTGGAAATTTAAGTGTATTGATGCTGGGTTTTTATAAAGCAACCTATAAAGAGCCAGTAGATCCGCCGCAAAGTAAATATTCTCTGCTGATACCTTCATGGGCTTCTGCAACGTTGAGAAGCTCGCATGGGGTGAAAAAAATAGCATGGGTTTGCTCAAATTTAGGTGAGTATTGCCCTGATGAACAATTGATGCATGATGTCCAACATATGACTCATTATAAAAATTTTGATGTTGAACATGCCAATCATACAGAGGCAGTCTATTATATCGCTGACAGTAGCCCTTTTAATGCCCCAACAACACAGCTTGAATATGAGCATATTAATCAAGCGGCATTAGATTTATTTAATTTTTTTAAGCATATATCGAAAGTAAAACCGCGTCATGAGGCGTATACCATCGTTATTGTGACCCATGGCGTCTTATCGGCAACGTCTTCTGATTTGGTCAACCCTACATGGGCTACAGCAATTGGTATAATCCGATCTTTGCAGAAAGAATTCATGAAATGGACCATTTGTTTGGTTGATACTGATAGACCTTTAAGTCCAGTGGATTGTAAGACTTTATTTCATTTGAACCTAGAAAAATCAGCCGTTTACGCGCTTAGAAATGGGGTGGTTCACTTGCAGTACTGGGATGAAGTTAGAACTAATACAAGTCAAAATAATGATTCAATTGATTTTGGTAAGACCATTCTTGTGGTTGGCGGCATGGGGGGGATTGGGCAATATTTGTGTCATTTATTAAGCGAGCAGCTCCATACACAGATGACTATTATTGTCATTGGCCGCACCGCGTTTGATGTGGTAAAAGAAGAATTTGCGCGGATATTTAATACAACTCGACACCATTTTTATTATTATTCATGCGATATTACAAATGAAGTCGCTGTTAAGTCTGTAATGAATCATATTGAGATGCAACATGGTTTAATTAATACGATATTTCATTCGGCATTAGCATTATATGATAATTTATTATTGGATATGTCAGAATCCGATTTTTTAATGGCAATGGCGGTCAAAACGGCATGTGTGTTAATTCATAAACATTTACAACAACCGAGTTTAGCCGTATTTTTCACTTCTTTTTTAGCTTACCAATCAAATGCTGGGCAGTGTAATTATTTGGCTGGTTGTACATTTCAAGATAGTTTTATTTACTGGTTGCAGCAACAACAGCAATGCAGGGCAATTGCAATTCATTGGGGCTATTGGGGAACGATTGGCGCGGTTGCCACACCCTTGCACCAGCAACGATTTTATAAACTCGGGTATGATTCAATTTTACCCGATGAGGGGCTACCTTTGGCGTTGAAAATGCTGAATACCGCGTCTCAGTGTATGATCATTAAACACAGAAAGCCAATTCGAGATCTTTTAACCAATGTTGCTATGGGCCATAAACATAGCGAAATAGATAACAGTCACCAAACTCTGGATATCGTGTCGATGGACTATTCGCAATTAATACAAAACCGTGATGATATTGAACACGAACTCATACGTCATTTGCACTTGAAATTTCAGCAACAGGGTATTTTTGTGGATGATAGGACATGGTGTGTTCAAGACATTATTCAGCGTTTAGATATTTTACCTAAATACCATCGTTATCTTGATAATTTGTTAGAAAATATGTTGATGAAGCAAATACTGATGAGCGTACAAAATAGTTATGTTCTCAATCAAAAATTTAAACATAGTTTAGACAGCAGGATTACGTCGAGTGTGGATTACTTAGAGTATTTAGAATTGTATCAGGCGGCAATTGCCCATTGTTTTGATATTATTCAAGGGAAAACAGTAGCGACAGACGTTTTTTTTCCTGCTGGAAAAATGCAACTTTTGGAAGGATTCTATTCGAAGTATCCTGTGTCTCAATATTATAATGAAATGTTAGCGCAAGAATTAAAGCGATATTTCTCTACCAATAATTTGAGTGAAATCAGGGTGTTAGAACTTGGTTCAGGCACAGGATCGAGCAGTGAATATATCGTAAAAGTATTAGAGACTTTGAAGATTTCCGTCACTTTTTTCTACACTGATTTGTCGAAGAAATTTTTGGATGTTGGCCGCCAAAGATTCGCCCATCATCCGTTTATACATTTTGAAATTTTAGATATTAATCATCCAGATAAAAGCCCAGTAGATGGACGTAAATTTGATGTAATCATTGCTACAAATGTACTGCATGCAACTGCGGATATAGAATGTACTTTGGCAAATATCAAACGATTTTTACATCCAGAGGGTTATTTGTTTTTAAACGAATTAACCCAAAGGTGTTTATATACAGATGTCATATTTGGCTTGTTTGATGGTTGGTGGTTAGCGAAAGACCCTCACCATAGAATACAAAACAGCCCACTTTTATCACCAGAAAGTTGGCGAAATGCGTTTCACAAGTGCTCATTTAAGTTTGTGAACTGTATGCATACCTCAGGTACAAATGTCCAAATTGACAAATTGGGTAGCTCTGTTATTATCGCCCGCAATATGAATACAAATCTTAATAACCATACAGAGCAGTTTCTTTATCAATGTGTTGGTGATTTGCTTGAGATTTCTCCTGTACATTTACAGCCTACGCAACCTTTTTCTGAGTTGGGTATTGACTCCATTGTTGGCATTGAGCTTATTCAACGAATTAATCAGCGCTTTAATCTGCAATTACCAACAATTATACTATTTGAATACCCAACTATCGCTAAATTAGCTCAGTATATCCAGAGTAAAAGCGCGGGTATATCTGCGCCTCTTCCGATCAATAATGGCGAAGATGATACGCTAGCCTGGCAACTTGTGTCAGCGGTTGATGCTGCTAATATTGCTTTAACACCGGTGCAGATAGCAGAGCCGGGCCTAAATGAATTACAAATACAAGTGTTAGCATCAGGGATAAATTTTGCTGATATGTTATGTATGAAAGGTATTTATCCAACTATTCCTTGTTATCCATTTACGCCTGGATTAGAAGTTGCGGGAATTGTAGTTAAAGTTGGGGCGAATATACGTTCGTTTAAACTGGGTGATGAAGTCGTGGCATTGACAGGTTTGGCAATGGGTGGGCATGCTGGTTTGGTCAATGTGAATGAACAGCTTGTTGTGTCGAAACTGCATTCTTTGAGTTATGAGCAGGCGGCTGTGTTACCCATTGTTTATATTACCGCAGCGCATATTTTTTCACTGATTAATCCAGTTGCAGGACAAACTATTTTAATTCAGTCTGCTGCTGGTGGCTTGGGTAACATGCTGATTCAATTTTCGAAGCAGCATGGGTTGCATATTTATGCATTGACTGGCTCAGATGAAAAAGTTCAGTATCTGCAACGTCAGGAAGTGACACTAGCGTTAAACTATAACACCAGTCATGTGGTTGAAGAACTCGCTTTGGCGACCGCCAATAAAGGCTTAGATATTGTTATTAATACAATGGGGCATGCAGAGTTGCAACGGAGTATCGATTTAGTTGCCCCCTATGGTAAATATGTTGAAACGGCGATGAGCGGGCTCGTCTTGAATAAGCAATTGGATTTTAGTGCTTTTATTCATAATCAAACGTTATTTAGTGTCGATGTGAGGCGCTTAACTTTAGATAATCCTGATTTAATTCAGCGTTATCTTCAACAAATGAATCGTGATGTGCAATTGGGTCATATTACACACGGATTGCATAAGACTTTCCCGCTATCTAATATACGTGCTGCAATGTCTTATTTGTCATCTAAAGAGAGTATAAATAAAATCGCCATGACGCAAACGGCGCAAATAGATACGGAGAATCATCAGGTTAATTCGCATATAGACGATGTTTCTTTATCTCAAGAGAGTGATATTGCTATTATTGGAATGGCGGGTATATTTCCTGATGCCGAGGATATTGATATGTTTTTTGAAAATATCTGTAATGGCATCTGTTCCATAAGAAAAAATGAAACGACAACAGAGCAATACCCGTGGGCTGCAATGTTAAATGCCAATCTATCATTTGATGCACAGTTCTTTGGTATTTCATCCCGGGAAGCACAATGCATGGATCCACAGCAACAGTTATATCTTACGGTTGCTTATCAGGCCTTAGAACAAGCAGGATATGCACATCTTCACGAGGGCTTAAACTGTGGCGTTTATGCGGGATTTGCGTATTCTGATTATCGTGAAGATGCTTTTAGTCGCTCTTATGAAGCAGATCCGCATTTATTTTGGGGATCTTCAGAAGCAGTATTGTCATCAAGAATAGCCTATTTTTTAAATTTGAAGGGCCCAGCAATTACGATTAATACGGCTTGTTCGTCTTCTTTAGTTGCAATACATCTTGCCTGCCAGGCATTATGGGTTGGCGACGTTAAAATTGCGTTGGCAGGGGGCGTATTTCTAAAATCGGAGCGTTTTTCTGCGCTTGCAAATCGCGCAAAGATGTTATCTCCAACAGGGGGTGTTTTCACATTTGATCATCGTGCGGATGGTTTTGTCCCTGGGGAGGCGGTGGGTGTTGTTTGTTTGAAAAAATTGCAGGAGGCAATTGCTGATAAAGATTTAATTTTTGGCGTGATTAAAAGGAGTGAAATCAATCAAGATGGAAAAACAAATGGCATAACCGCGCCTAGCGTCACAGCACAAGCTGATTTAATTCAGCAGTGTTTTCTTCATAGTAACATAGATGTTAATACAATTGATTATATTGAGGCACATGGCACAGGGACCAAATTAGGTGATCCCATTGAGTACGAAGCTTTGGCAAGTCAATTTCCCATTCGTTCCGCCGGCGAGCCGCCATGTTATTTAGGCTCAGTTAAAGCCAATGTTGGGCATACGGCTTCCGCTGCGGGTATTGTTGGGATGATTAAATTAATACAAATGTTTCGTCACTATAAAGTTCCTCCGCAGATTAATTATGTCACGCCTAATCAGCATATTGACTTAAGTAGAACGTCCTTTACAATCAACCGAGAATTGCTTGATTGGAAGTTAAGTAAGCCAGGGGAGAAGCGACGGGCTGCAATCAGTTCATTTGGTTTTAGTGGTACGAATGCGCATGCAATTCTTGAAAGTTATCATCGAGTGAAAGGCGTGCAATCTACTTTGGAAAAGCAAGATTACATTTTATGTTTTTCGGCGCATTCAAAAGCATGTTTACAGCGACGTTATATGTCTCTGTTGAAATGGATTAAAAACAAGGATGTCGACCTACCTAGTTTGCAATATAGTTTAAATTGTCGTAAAACACATTTTGACTATAGAATGGCATTTATTGTGCAAAATTTAACGGAATTAGTGCAGCAGCTTGAAGTAGAGATTATGGCTTTAACGCATGAACGTGGTTCGACGACTGTGCCTGTCAATGATCAATCACCATTGCAAAAAATAAAAGTCGCTTATATCCAAGGTCAGTCATGCGATTGGAGTTGGTGTGAGCAAGCAGATACGTCTATGCTAGAACTTCCACCTTATCCATTAGTGAACGTAGCCCGTATAGAAAAAAATATAATGGTCCCGCAATATTCGCCTATTTGGGGCATGACTAAGTTGAATCATGATACGGGAAATTTAACGTTTAAACTTGATAAATATAATGCATTGTTAGCGAGCAATCATCTGATATTTGATTGTAATATTATACCCACAGATTTTTATTTAGAGGCCATGTATAGTTTTGCATGTGAGCAATTTAATATAAACGCGATTCTTCTCAAAAATGTAATGTTTAATAAACCCGTGAAGCATATGATGGGTCGAGAAATCAGTCTTGATTGTGTCATTACAGCAGACAGCTGCTTATTGACAATGCATCTAATGAATGAATCCCAAAATCCAGGGTCTCTGATATTGTCGAGCAATTTGTCTGCAACAACGGCAAATTTGATGCCAATAAGCGAAGATATTTTTGGTTGTTTTAATCAATTATTACAAAATAATGCAAAATATGATGATAACCTAGAGATTAAACGTACGGAGATCTACGCTGACAAAGCAGTATCGCTCGGGGATTTTTATAGAGGGATTGCTGGATACGTTGATTTTCGTGGCGGGGTCGTAAGTCAATTTAATTTGTCAGAATCTGCAAGCGAATTACGTCATCAATTTTATACTTCACCTGCGCTTATCGATAATATTATTTATTTAGCCCATATGCTGATAAAAAAACGAACTGAAACTTGCGATCTGGATATTGCTTATGTGCCCACAGTCATTGATTCTATTCATATTTCTCAACCATTGCTTGACTCAACGTATGGTATTTGGTTGTATTGTGAGTCTATTAATCTACAAAAATCGATATGGGGTGCTGTAATATTTGATACGACAGGAAAGATAGCGGTTGAATTTGTGAATATACAGTTCTCAGCCATACATAAATTAAGTTTAACTTCAAAAGTAGATCATAATGAATAATAAATCCGAATATTTGAAACATGAAATAGTGAGCACATTACGTCAGGTATTACTTGATCCGTCACTCGATATTCATGATGATAAAAGCATTTTAGATTATGGTCTTGATTCTTTGATTGCCATGGATTTCATCCAAAAATTAAATCGTAAGCTTGAATTACAATTAACCGTTGATTTGGTTTATCAATACCCAATATTTAAGGATTTTTATAACCTTATTGATCAAAATAAAAATTCAACACCTGCTTTACCTAAAATAAAGCTTTCACTACCTAAAGAAGATTATGCGTCAAATTATCAACTGAAAATGAGAGATGAGAAAATTGTATTGCAACCAACGATCCCGGTAGAATCGCAGCCTTCGATGAGTGATGTTAAAATCACGAACAATGACATTGCAATTATTGGTTTAGGTATGCGGCTCCCGCGTGTAAATAACCTGGATGAATTTTGGCATATCATTTCAAATGCCCAGACGGTGGTTGATGAGGTTCCTTCTGAGCGATGGAATCATGTGGATGCTAAAGTTTATTGTAAAGCAGGTGGTTTTATTGATAACCATGATCATTTTGATGAGGAGTTCTTTGGTATTTCTCCACGTGAAGCACAATCGATGGATCCACAATCCAGATTGCTATTGGAGGTCGCCTGGCACGCACTTGAAGATGCAGGTGTTGTTAACGAAATTGATGGCTCAGATACAGGTGTATTTATAGGCAGTTGTTTTAATGATTATGCTCACAAACTTAAGCAGGGCGGAGATGTAGATCATCAGTATTTTATCACAGGTAATAGTAATAGTTATCTTGCAAATCGTATGACCTATCATTTTAATTTGCTTGGCCCAAGTTTAACACTCGATACCTCATGTTCATCAGGTGTGGTCGCATTACATTACGCTTGCCAATCATTAATACAAAAAGAATGCAACATGGCTGTAGTGGGGGCAGCAAATATTTGTTTGGTCCCAGATAAATACATTAGTTTCTGTGAAATGAATGCCTTGTCTCAAACGGGGTGTATGCGTCCTTTTGACATCAAAGCCGATGGCTATGTGCCTGCTGAGGGGGTCGTCGTTTTTGTCTTAAAGCCTTTAGCGCAAGCTAGCGCTGATCGTGATAAAATCTATGGTGTTATTAAAAGCTCTGCAGTGTGTTCTGGTGGAAGATCCGGCGGCGCCACTGTGCCTAATGTGAATCAAGAGCAAGCTGTTATTGAAAAAGCCTGGAAAAAAGCGAATATTAGTCCAGAAAAAATACAATATATTGAAACGCATGGTACATCAACAAATATTGGTGACCCACTGGAATATAAAGCTATTTTTAATGCTATTAAATCCCAAACTCAGCTTGAAAATTTTTGTTATATCGGGTCTTCCAAAGCAAATTTTGGGCATACTGAAGCCACCTCTGGTTTGGTAGGTATACTTAAGGTCCTGGCTCAATATAAATTTAATAAAATTAGCGCATTAGCAGCGTTCGAACAAAAGAATAATCTATTAGAATCAAATTTAACGCCTCTGATTATACCCACTGAAAATATTGATTGGGTCGCAAGTCATCAACCCAGAATAAGTGGGATTAATTCATTTGGTATGGGCGGAACATTAGCGCATGTTGTTGTAGAAGATTTTAAGATAGAAGATCCGGGTGCACCGTCATTGCCCTATTATTTCTTTCCTTTTTCAGCGAAGTCCATGACGACTTTAAAAGTGCAGTTGCAAAATATGCTTACTTATTTACAAAATAATTCAACAGAAGTGAGTGGTTATGATTTAAGTTATTGCTTAACGATGAAAAGACGCCACTTTAATTATCGAGTTGCATTTGTAGCTCACTCATTATCAGAATTAGAAAATGTTTTGGTCGAATATATCAAGGAATTTGATGATTGCATGCCCAAATCAATTCAAGAGTATAAGAAAGAGCGTTTAAGTTTGTTTTCAGTGGCGGCATTTCAGACGAATTTGCAAGATTTATGTGAATTATTAGTATTGGACGCGGTGAAATATGAGGCGCAATTTAAACAGTTAATCTACTCGTTTGTTGAGTTATATTGTTTAGGATATCAAATACCATTAGATCAATTATTTTCGATCAAACGAACGATGCTTGTGTTGCCCAATTATCCTTTTAATCATATTAAATCGCTGGATGAGTCACCTTTGTTATCTGAAGACGCGCTACTCACCATGAGCGATGAGCAGTTATATGAATTTCTTGATGACCAAATTGGTTGTAATTAAATGAATGATTTAATCGGAATAGAATCGATTAATGCTTATGTTGCTCGTGCGTATATTGAGGTGAGCGATCTTTTTTCAGCAAGAAACTTGGATTTATCACGCTTAGAAAACTTGATGATGCAACAGCGCGGTGTGACATTGCCTTGTGAAGATCCGGTAACTTATGCGGTAAATGCTGCATTTCCGTTAATCAATGCGATGTCGAATGATCAGCGACAACACATTGAAGCGGTCATTACTGCTTCTGAATCTGGGATAGATTTTGGCAAGTCGATGAGTACCCAGGTGCATAAATTTCTAGGCTTATCAAATCGTTGTCGGTTGTTCGAACTAAAGCAAGCGTGTTTTGGTGGTAATGCAGCATTGCAGGTTGCGTTTAATATGGTGCGGTGTAGTACTTCTGCGAATGCTAAGGTTCTTGTTATTGCAACGGATCTTGCGTTACCTGTTCACGATTTGGAATATATGGAACCCGCACAAGGCGCAGGCGCTGTGGCTGTGATTGTTAGTAAGAATCCAAAAATATTTCAAGTCGACTGTGGTGCAAGTGGCTTACACGCATTTCATATTGAGGATGCATTTCGTCCAGGCGTGGATATCGAAATAGCAGATAAGGATCTTTCCCTGATGGCTTATATGGATTGCTTAGAAGGGGCTTATGATGATTACTGTCAACAAGTAGAAAACGCTCATCTACGGGATACATTTTCTTATCTTGTATTTCATACCCCATTTGCAGGCATGGTTAAAGCGGCGCATCGTCAGATCATGCGTAAAAAGTTAGCTTCACCTGCTGACCAAATTATGGATGACTTTTTAGCGCGGGTGCAACCATCCATTGAATTTTGTCGACGCGTTGGTAATTTGTATTCTGGCGCACTGTTGTTAGCGCTATTTAGCTTGATGTCGAATGCGCGTTTTCAGACGCATCAGCGCATTGGTTTATATGCCTATGGATCGGGTTGTTCAGCGGAATTTTTTAGTGGAGTCATGCGTCCTGGTGTTCATGATATTGCTTTAACACAACAATTTAAGGACCACATCGAGGGTCGTTCAAAGCTTAGTATTCAACAATACGATGAGTTAAGCCAGATTGAAAATAGAATTCGCGTGGGAGATAGGGACAAGATCATTAACTTTAAACTATTTCAGGACATTTTTGATAAGCAATATCATGGCCAGCACTTACTTTTTCTAAAACAGCTCAATCATTATAGTAGAGAGTATGCATGGGCGGACGCACGATGATTACGCATCTGGCACCAGTGCAGATGATTAGCTACGTTTTATCTGATGAAGGTTTATTAACATTAACATTGGCTAGCGGTAGAACAAACTTAATTACCTTACCGTTCATCAATGATTTAGTGTGCATATTGACGTGGGTAAATACTAATCCAAGGGTTAAAGTGGTCTTAATAAAAGGCAATGGCAGTTATTTTTGCTCCGGTGCCGATGAAAATATTTTAAAAAATATCGTCACGCAACAATCTATTTTTAGTGATTATAGTCTCTTTGAAGCACTTTTATATTGTCCTGTTCCCCTTATTATGGCCATGGATGGGCATGCCATTGGCGGTGGATTTACTTTGGGTTGCTATGGTGATTTTATGCTGTTAAGTGAAGAAAGCCGCTATTCTGCGAATTTTGTGCAGCATGGATTTACACCTGGCGTGGGTTCGACGTATCTTTTTTTTGAATGGTTTGATAAGCCTTTAGCGAACGAATTATTGTATACGGGCAATATTTTTAGTGGCAGTGAATTAAAGCAACGACAACCTAGTTTGATCGTGAAGAAAAAAACAGAGCTTATTGCGGAGGCATTGTCTATGGCAACGTCATTGCTGAGTCAACCAAGTTATTTATTGCGGGAAAATAAGAAGTTGCTATGCCAGCGACGTTGTGATGCGATACCGCAGGTTATTGACTACGAATTAGCTTCCCATAAACAATGTTTTGCAAACATTAACCTTGATGAATGATGATGAAGAAATATTTAAAGCCTAATATTGTAATTGAACCGTTGGTTTGTTCTTTATATCTCTGGAGTTATTTATTGCCCCCGCATACACTGGGCCTTTTTTTAAAAAATCGTTACTTACCTGGATTACGCTCCTTTATAAACTTCCCTGAATTGCATACCGCAGCGGCAACTGATGCTACTTTATTGGGTGGACAATTTTTAGATGTAAGCGTTGATAAATTTACGGTCATACATACGTTGATCACCGCTATAGAAACTCAAGCTGCTGAGTTATTAGATTTAGCGGCTGATATAGAAGCTTTGGATGAAAAATTGCAGCTCGAGGGAACGGGGCATTCCTTAGAGCATTTGTATGAGATGCTCCCTGATCGTTTGCGCGGGTGTGTGGAGTTTGTTTATGATCATAACAACCATCCTAAACTGAGATTTTTTGACAAAATATTATATGATAAATTTCAGTTTTCTCATTTACAATCAGTCCTCTTATCTCCTTTAAATACGGACAAACGAAAGTTTGTGCTTTCAACCCCTCGCATTGCAGAACCGAATGAGTTGCAGTTAACTATAGGTTTAAAGAGTGGTTTACTGAGTGACATTTGCCGATCGAGAGTAGAAGGAATTGATTATGTAACGCTAGAAAAACAGTTAGATCTGCCGGAAAATAAATCTAAAGTGTTGGCGAGTTTTTTTAACGATGAACCTCCCATGCTGAAAAATTGTAGACATTATCAAGGTGAGGGCGTCAGAGTCCGTTATTTTGGACACGCGTGTATATTATTGCAAACACGAGATGTGTCCATTTTGGTTGATCCCTTGATCAGCTATTTTCAGCCTGAAAATGGCATTGAACGTTATTCGTTAGATGATTTACCTGATGTCATTCATTACGTCGTATTTACGCATAATCACTTAGATCATATTGCATTTGAAACGCTTATTTTTTTAAAAGGTCGCGTTAAACAATATGTATTTCCTCGCTCTTCTGGCGGCACAGTGCTCGATCCTTGTTTGAAATTAATGTTAATTGAACAAGGATTTGAAGGTCTTATTCCGTTAGATAAAATGGAAGGTATATCCTGTAAAGACGGCGTTATTTATAGCTTCCCGTTTCTCGGGGAACATGGTGATCTTGATATTCAAGCAAAATCTGCATTTTATATTCAATTAAAAGGATATAAATTTTTATTTGCTGCAGACTCAAATAATCTTGATCCAGGTCTTTATGAATACCTACATCAGAAAGTGGGGACGTTAGATGCACTATTTCTCGGTATGGAATGTGTTGGTGCGCCTGTGGATTGGATCTATGGACCTTTATTGTCTAGAAAATTAAAAAGTAAACACAAGCAATCACGACGTTATTCTGGTTCTGATTCTAAGCGTGCAACGTCATTAATCCACGCCCTTAAAAGTAAGCAAGTCTATATTTATGCGATGGGTCAAGAAGCTTGGCTCTCTCATATTATGAGTTTGGATTATGCAATGGAGCCACCTCAAATCATTGAGTCAAATAAATTTATAGCAGACTGTCATGATATCGGACAAAATGCGGTTCGTTTATTTGGCAAATTCGAGTCGATATATAAGGGTGAAATATGAGTATGCAATCAATCATCAGTAATGTGAAAGCGGGATTAATTTCTAAAGAGCAGGCTTTTCTGCAATTAAAAGCTTATCAAGAAAAAAATACCACGCAAGAAGCGCAACAGTTCTCACGGGTTGCAGTTATTTTGGCGAATTTACTTTTTATCAATCCAAAAGAACTCAAGCCCAGTGATTCATTGACTGATCTTGGTGTTGATTCAATCATCATTCAGGAATTACTGATTAAAATTGAAGAGCAATTCACAGTCAAATTATCGATTGACCGTTTCATTTCAGAAATCAGATCCGTACAAGATTTGTGTACTGCCGTTGCAACGCTAAAAACGCTAACACCGCAAAATAATGCTACGACGTTGTCGTCTCAGCAAACAGCATTTTTGGAAGAATTTTTTCAGGATTATATCAATAAAACGAAGCAAAGCTTACACATAGCGACAAGTGGCCGGCAATATTTTGCTGATCAACGGTTAACGTTGTTTTTTGACCAAACATTTAAAAAAATATGGTATCCGTTGATATTTAAACATGCTAAAGATGCGTGGATAACCGATGTAGATGGCAATAATTATCTGGATATTGCAGGTGATTATGGGGTTAATTTATTTGGACATCGTAATGAAGCATTAACTGATGCGATGATACGTCAAATTACAGAGAGTGGTTGTGTGCTTTCAATGGGCGCAGAGTCTATCGTCGAGACTGCAAGATTATTTTGTGAAATAACACAAAATGATCGTGTTGCTTTTTGTCAATCGGGGACTGAAGCCGTGATGGTTGCGATGCGTATGGCGCGCGCATTTACGAGTCGAAAAAAAATAGTGATGTTTAAAGGTAGTTACCATGGGCACTTTGATGGGGTGTTAGCACATGGGACAGCGCATGATTATAACGCACGGCCTAAATATCCAGGCGTTCTAGAAAATTTTTTAGAAGATATTGTTTATTTGCCCTATGGAGAGGAAGTATCGCTTACTTATATTGCAGATCATATTCATTTGCTCGCTGGTATTTTAGTTGAACCGATCCAAAGCCGTTTTCCGGGTTTTCACGCACAAGTTTATTTGGAGAAATTAAGAAAATTAACAAATAACATTGATACTGTGCTCATCTTTGATGAAATGATTACAGGGTTTAGAGTGCATCCACGTGGGGTCCAAGGTTTGTTTGGTATTCAAGCTGATTTGTCGGTGTATGGAAAAATCATTTGTGGCGGATTCACAGGCGGGATGGTTGCGGGGAATGCGGAGATTATGTCTCTCATCGATGGGGGGCAGTGGGCGTTTGACGATGATAGCATGCCCTCGGTTAAAACCACTTTTTTAGCAGGGACACACACGCATAATCCTTATAAAATCGCTGCAATTTTGGGTGTGTTAACCTATATGAAGACCCGAGGCGAGTCTTTTTATCATGCGTTAAATGCACGCACACAATTATTGTGTGATCGCTTGAATGCGATCATGCAACAAAAAAAGGTTGCCATTGAAGTTTTATGTTTTGGTTCTTTGTTTCGATTTAAGTTTTTAAGTGAAGAAAATAATTCAATCCGATTAACGCAACCTTATGAAAAAACCTTGTTTGGTAAATTACTTCCATTTCATGGAATCAATTATTTACATCAAGGCAATTGTTTTTTAACGGAAGCACACAGTGATGAAGATCTTGATTATCTCGTTTCTACCGTAAGTAAAGTTGTTGATATACTGATTGAACAGCGATTTATGGAGGGTCATATAGTCGAAAACACAACGTTTGCGCTGTCTTATGAACAACAAGCGCTGTGGGTGAATGCTCAGCTTACGCCGAATGTTTCCATTGATTCAATCCCCGTTTGCTTATCGTTTAAAGAAATAGAACACAGTAAAATAGTGAGCGCTCTTGAACAAGTCGTGCTTGCTTACCCTATGTTGCGGGCAACTATTTGTAATACAGAAATATATCCACAGCAAGTTGTTCATGAGAGATTGTCCTTTGAAGTCGAAACGGATAATGAATTTATAACCCACGAAGAGGGGTTGTATACAAAACTTAAAGCAGAAGCTGTGCAACCTATCAATTTAGTCAATGGCCCAACCCTTAAAGTAAAACTGTTCCCATTAAAGGATCGGTATTATTTGCTGATTGTTTTGCATCATATTTTTGTCGATGGATTATCGGTAAATATTTTTATTAAAAGTTTTTTGAGCATTTATGTTAATCTCTTAGCGGGCAAAGCGATTTCACCGCTGTCTGAAGATCATTCCTATCGTGATTTTATCTACACCCAACAACAAATATTGCAAACGGCTGATTACTCTCAAGCGCTGCAATATTGGCAGAAAAACTTATCGGCCGTCAGTGGCCCCCTAAGACTACCCGTGGATTATCAATCAAATGAATCCATTATGACCGATTGTTGTGATAAATCATTAACGAAAAAATTATCAGAGAAAATTTATCGTTATTGTAAATCACAGCAATTGAGTGTTTTTAACTTTTTTTTAAGCGCCTATGGATTGTATATACATCAGTTAACACAAGCAGAGAACTTTTTAATTGCCATTCCTACCAATCCTGCAACGCGTTTTACCCAATATAAAAATACCATTGGGCATTTTGTCAATCAGTTACCATTGTCATTACATATAGATGCCAGTCAAACATTAGATGCATGGTTTCTGGAGACGAAAAGTAAAATTATGCATTGTTTAAAATACCAAGATTTACCTTTTGGTAAAATTATCCAAGATTTGAACTTATCCGGAAAAATAGGAAAGTTGCTACGATTAGCAATCAACCTGGATTTACCGATTGATTTACCTGATTTTGTTACTGACATCCCATTTTTTAATCACACAAGTCATACAGATCTTGGTTGTATTATTAAAGAAAAAGATAATGTCATTGATTTGACTTTTAGCTATAACACGATGCTGTGGAAACGTGAGACGGTTGAAAATCAATTGGATGCATTTATAAATTTTATTAAGAAATTATTAGAGATCGATGCAAAAACAGCGTTGATTGGTGAATTGAATACTCACCAACCTCAGCCAATCGTTCGACTTTGTCATGGGTTGTATCCCATGGAGAAAGCCCATCAAGACTGCATTGCTGTTCAATCCGCGGATCAATCTTTTTCATATCAGACGCTCACGAAGGATGTTGATGTTTTTGCTAGCAAGCTGCAACAGGTGATAAACATAACCTGTCGTAGTGAAGATAAGAAACCACTGGTTGGGTTATGTTTTTCGCGCTCTTATGAATACATTGTGGCATTATTAGCTTGCATAAACCTTGGCGTTATATTCTTGCCTATCGATCCAAAATGGCCTAATCAGCGTAAACAAGAAATTCTTGATGAGTCTTCATGCCATCTTTTGATTCATAACCAAGCGTTGAAGGAAGTTAAGGATGGATTAACTGTTTTTACATGCTCTTTTAATGAACTTGTCGCAACATCGGAACTCAATAAAATAAATACTGCGAGCGCTATTGATGTTTCTACAGATACCATCGGTATTTTGTATACGTCAGGCTCGACGGGTAAGCCTAAAGGGGTCATGCTTACGCAAGAAGGTTTGTTCAATACCATTCAATATTCAGTTGGTGCATTAAGATTGGAGCCAACAGCCAAAGTGTTACAATTTGCATCGATTGCATTTGATGCATCTTTGTGGGAAATTTTAACTACATTGCGCGCAGGTGCTACGTTAGTCATCCCAAAAAACAACGAGATTTCACCTGGAGAGACACTGCATCAAACATTGGCGGCCTATGAGATTACTTCAGCCTTGTTGCCGCCATGCGTGTTATCCATCACGCCTAGTCAAGGACTGACGAAATTTACAACATTGCTTTCTGGCGGAGAACATTTAACTGAGTCTGTTTTTAATCAATGGACAAGCCAAGGGCGCACTATATTAAATGCGTATGGACCCACCGAAGGCAGTATTTTTTGTTTATTATCGCAACCCATTATTGACGGCACTAACATTGCCTTGGGTCATGCCATTGAACATATGGACATTGTGTTATTAAATGGCGACAGTATTTCGGATGAACAAGGTGAAATTTGTATTACAGGTAAGGGGCTTTCGAGTGGCTATTACCAAGCCTTTGAATTGACGCAGGCCTATTTTATTCAGCTTGATAATAAACGTTATTTTAAAACCGGTGATTTAGCAAAATATACCCCTACAGGTTTGCAGTATTTAGGGCGTTCTGATCGGTGTTTGAAAATCCGAGGCAATCGAGTTGACTTGAATGAAATAGAATTTTTCGCGTTGCAATATGATAAAGTGACGCAAGCGATTAGTTTTATTGAAAAAAACAGGCTTGATCATGATGAAGTATATTTGGCAGTGATGCTGAATAGCAGCGTCGAGTCGGAGATGTTTTTACGTGAGCTAAAACAACATTTATCCCTTGTATTGCCTGATTATGAAGTGCCAAGCATCATTTTTAATATAGACGCTGTACCTATATCATCGAATGGCAAGCGGGATTATGAGGCGTTGAAAATGATATGCTTCCCTCAGTTAAAAACCATTTCTAAGCCAGAAGAGCATCCTTATACGAGAACTGCATTAGTAGATTTATGGGCTAAAGTGTTAGGTATTTCGCCCATGGCAGTTTTTGGAGATTCTAATTTTTTTGATTTAGGTGGGAATTCATTAACGGCCGTCTATATTGTCGATCAAATCAATAAACACTATTCTGAGAATGTAATAACGGTGGCTGATTTTTTTGAATTGGAATCGTTTTCAATGTTAGTCGCGAAGCTAAATTGTCCTCATTTACCAGAACAAGTATCGATGGATGGTCTAATGTCGTCGCCTTTGGTGGAAACAAATTATCTTTAAACTGGAACTATCCTAATGATTGTATGCGAGTTGACGCCGCTTCAAGAGGCATATTGGGTTGGAGAACAAGGTGTGACCCATCTATTTGGTCGCGCACTTGGTTATCATGAAATTAAATTCAATTTAAAGTGGTCTAAGATTCGCTTTGATCGCGCATTGGCGTTTTGTTTACGCAAATACCCCATTCTCATGGCAACGATCACAGCATCGGGACAATTAAAAATTGATCCCAAAAATGCCCTCTTCAAATATGATGTTTATGATTCGACACAACAACTGAGTGCGCAGATTGCAAACATACGTTTTCATATGCATAAGTACTTCCCGTCACTGAATAAACAATTATTTCAAATGGTGATCATCCATAATGAAAGTTCATTTACTATTCATTATATGGCGTCATTAATTCTTTTAGATGGTATTGCTGGACATACGTTTATTTCCACCCTAATAAATTGTTTTCAGGACTATAAAGCATTCGCAATAGCAAATCCTATGAACCCTCAATTTGTAGCGTATATTGAGCAAATTAACCGATATAAGATGTCTGAAAAATATACGGAAGATAAATTATTTTGGGAAGAGCGGGTCAGGCATTTTCCTGAGAACATACAACTGCCTATTAATCAAAAAATGCAGTCATTGGAGTGGAAAGGGACCGAGCGCAGATCCTTTAAGATTTCAACCTATGATTGGCATTTGATTCAGCAACAGTGTCGCCATTTCCGGGTTACACCGAGCATGGCAATTTTAACCGCATTTTTAAAAGTACTCGCCGTATATTCCAACTCAGAACATTTATTGTTAAGTATGATGATTGTAGATCGTGAATATAATGCCGACAATAATCAGAACTTGATGGGAAATTTATCTGATATTATGCTCTGCGATTTTAATATAGCAGGCCAACATACGATGGCTGAGTTAGTTGTGGCACAGCAACGCAAGGTTTTCCAATATTATGCACATCACCGATTTAGTGGTGTTGAAGTCGCGCGCATGCATAATCGCGAGAAAGCCTATCAGAATTTCAGCCCTATTCCGATTGTTTTTTCGTCAACATTAGGTCTTGTTAATGCCAATCAAACGGATTTGTTTGTGGGTGAATATGTCTCTGGTTCAATTCAAAGTCCGGGTATTTGGATTGATCATCAGGTCGTTGAAACGCAGGATGGTTTAAACTTATATTGGGATTATGTGGTTGATTTTTTTCCAGAGGGTTTTATTGAAACATTGTTATCAACTTACGAGCACTACTTGTCTTCTTTAGCGATGAAAGATCAGTGGATCTCGACGACGCATTTACGCATTCCTGCCTATCAAATAAAAGAGCGCGCAATTGTAAACCTTAGTTATCAACACTTTAATTTATCTTTTTTAGATGATGGCTTGAGAAAACATGCACATTTAACACCCAATAAAAATTTCCTAGTGTCAGAGGGTCGACAATTTACGTTTCGACAGACTTCGAATTATGTTAATAATCTTACCTATCAATTGCTAAATTTAAATGTTAAAAGCGCTGATATAGTCGCTATTTTGTTACCTAAAAGTTGGCGGCAAGTTGTTGCTGCATATGGTATTTTACGGTGTGGTGGGACTTATTTACCGCTGGACTGCGATCTTTCTGCTGATCAAATATCCTCTATTTTAAAGCAGGTCAATTGTAAATTACTTATTTCGCAAGTGGATTTATTGGATAAGCTTGAAATTCAAATGAATTATTTATTATTTGATGCTGTTTCTGAGATGGATCATCACCCTGAGTATGTGAGTACCGAACGTAAATTAACTGATATCGCTTATATTATTTTTACCTCAGGCAGTACAGGTACGCCCAAAGGGGTCATGATAGATCATCAAGGTGCTGTAAATACAATTTTGGATATTAACGAACGCATGACGATCTGTGCCAAGGATACTGTACTCATGTGTTCAGGGTTTCATTTTGACTTATCCGTATATGATATTTTTGGGTTAGCGTTTGCAGGGGGTTCTGTTGTCATTCCTGAACATGAAAAACAAAAAGATGTGACACATTGGTTAGAACTGATTAATACATACGATGTGTCTATTTGGAATACTGTTCCAGCATTATTTGCATTATTAGTTGAAAGTGCAGAAATAAATCGCAAGTTCATTAATAAATTAAACAAGGTATTGTTGAGTGGTGACTGGATCCCTCTATATTTACCTACACAAGCTAAGCAATTAAATCCGGACTTACAGATCATCTGTCTTGGTGGGGCGACTGAAGCGTCTATTTGGTCTAATTATTATGTAATAAACGATAAACTAAGCGCAGCATGGACTAGTATTCCCTATGGTTTTCCGTTATCAAATCAAGAGCTGCATATTTTAGATGCTCATCTTAATCCGGTGCCGGATTGGGTATCCGGTGACTTGTATATTGGCGGGCAGGGCGTCGCAGTAGGTTATATCAATAATAAGATATTAACGGATGCTGCATTTATCAGAGCACCATTCAGTGATTTGAGACTTTATCGCACCGGTGACAAAGCACGGTACAGACCAGGAGGTATGATTGAGTTTCTTGGTCGAGAAGATGGCCAAATTAAAATTAATGGATATAGAATTGAACTAGGTGAAATTGAATCTTATATTAATAAAATTTTAGGCGAAAATGGGGCATTGGTACGTTACTTCAAGGACAAAGTGAGCGTTAATAAGATCAAAACACTTGTGGCTTTTATGCTAGATCCACAGCAAATGCTGGACCCCATGGTGATTAAGGCGCAATTAAGGCAGTATTTGCCGGAGTATAAAATCCCAACACTGTTTATTCAGCTAAAGCATTTTCCATTGAATCAAAACGGGAAGATTGATAATAAGAAATTGTTAGAGCAATTTTCTGCGCATATGAAATCGAAAAAAAATGTATCTCAATCAGAACGTGTACACTTGAGTGACACAGAAAATAAATTGAATACGCTGTGGTGTGAGTTATTAACCATAAGCGAAATCAATATACATGATTCATTTATGGAGTGTGGTGGAACATCGCTAACTTTCATAAAAATGGTTATGCAAGTTCGAGAATTATTTAAATTGGATATTGAATTTTCTCAGGCTATAAACTACCAAACAATACAAAGTCTTGCTACCTATATAGATAAACAGGGTATTCAATCCGAACAACCGATTTATATCACATGCCAGAGTAAAGGAGATAAAATTCCATTTATTTGTGTCCATCCTATTGGTGGGGGGATAATGAATTATTTTCGGTTAGTTGATCATTGGGATCAGCAAAGACCGTTATATGCAGTGCAAGCACCGCAAAATGGACTTATGAATCATGCTACGGTTTATGATCTGGCGGTATTTTATGTGAGTGAGTTAAAGAAAGTCCGGCCTCAAGGACCCTATTTGTTAGGAGGGTGGTCATTTGGGGGCATTGTTGCAGTGGAGATGGCGAGATTATTATTAGCTGAAGGGCAGCAAATTCCAGGATTAGTGATGTATGATAGTTATCTTCCGAGTACTTATCATAATCACCATCAACACATTGCAAATAAGTTAGATCTAATGGTTCATTACGTTAGTGAGATTGCCTATCAGCATGGGAAGTCATTTCTTGCACCGGTTAATTTAGAAGAAGTGATAGAAAATGAGTTGTTTAATGATGTAGTAAAACAGAAGATTTTGCCCCAATCTATGTCATTTGATTTATTCATGGCGTTGTTTAATGTTTATTGGGCTAACAGTAAAATGTACGCTAAATATAGCGCAGCAAAGCTTGCGGTTAATGCATTGATGTTTCGATCAAAACAGATGTTACCAGGGGCTGTTCAGCCTGATCAAGCGTGGGAAACTCTTTTTGAACCAAGTAATTACGATGTGTTGAATATAGATGCGGATCATTACACGTTATTTGATTCACCTATGGTGAATTTTTTAGCCCAAGAAACCTGTAAGCGACTAGATCATTTTACGCCTGATCCGTAATGACACCAATGATATCGTTTATTTTCATTTTTCCAGCAAAAGCGATCATTGGGATTTGTAATTTAAATTGACAGATGAGTTCGTGAATGCTCTCCATTCGGTCCATTGAGGAAATACCCAGTTCATTCAGATCTGACTCGAGGTTAAAAGCATAATGAGTGAAATCGGGTGTGATTTCTTTTAAAATTTTGGTAAAAAAAATAAAATAAGGGGATGTGTCGTTCAATTTTTCGCCTCAAATGTAGCGTTCGTTAGTGTTAGGTTCAGGTTTTTTAAATTGGTGAGACCTTCTTGAATATCTTTTTGTTTACTGACAAATTGATAAAACCATTTGTTTAACTGACTCAGTACGGGTGGCAAAGGCCGCAAAAAATCAATAAACAGAACAATGCGGTGCTGATCGTTTGAGTGATTCCAAGCTGAATGAGGAAAAGTATCATCAAAAATGATTACTTTTTTTGCTGACCAATATTCAGTTTTGCCGCCTACACTAATGCCACAGCTTTTTTCTGGGGAAGGGATGACTAATCCCAAATGACAACGTAATACCCCATTGTAACCGCCTACATGTTCAGGAATTGTTTTACCAGGGGATAATACTGAAAAAAACACTGACACCACGCCTGGAATTTTTTTAATGACATTGATGGTAGCTGGGCACATGTTGGCTTGTTCTTCAATGAGGTTCCAGTATAAGTATAGAAAATAAACTTTCCAATTTTCATTTGATGCGAGGGGTGATTCAGCGGGAAAAATATGTTGCACATTGGGTAGGGCTTTAGGTGTAGACACGGCAATGCATTCTTGTTGTATATCATTTGCAGCATCTTCAAGTGATTTTACCCAGGAAAATTGCAATAAGTCATGAAACGCACCGTAGCCCACTCGAGAAAATTTCCTGTTTAGAAATTCAATTGGATTTTGTATACAGTATTTAATGATAGTTAATTTAAGCGGAAGCTTTTTTTTGATGATCATTCTTTAACTCCAAAACTCAAGTGGTTCCGTGGGATTGTTAATGCCAATGAATAGGCCTAAAGAAATGCGACTCCCTGCGATGTTTCCGGTTACGGAATGTAATAACGACGCATTAAAAATAATTAAATCACCTTGTTCAGGTGAAATTGAAAATTGAGGGTCGGGCGGAAAACTGCCTTCTTCGCAGACGGCCAGGTTAAATTTTTGTTCCGAGGCAATGTTTGTAATTGGTTTTAACCATAAATTAAGCTGCCCATTACTTTGAGGTGTGTCTATGTATATATTGGCTGAGAACTGGGTATCGTACGTCTTATCCATGTTGGGATCATAGGATAAATATCTATCAATGTGGGGGGGTAGACTCACTTCAGAATTTTGCATTAATCGAACAATCCCTGCGAAATATTTCTGCTTATTTACTGTTTTGAGGTGAGCGCCTGAATCCCATATTTCATCAAGTAAAAGGCGTAGATTATCTATAGGAGAGGCATATGGATAGAAAAGATCGCGTACATGCTTCATCATGTTGAAGCTATTTTGAAAATAATCCGTTAAAATTGATGGGTCATCGTGTTTCAAGAAATGTTCATACCCTTGAGCGAAGGGCGTTCCCACACGTTGGAAAGAAGGTAGCTCAGGATAGGATTTTAGTTGTGCAGATTGATTCAACTTTTTAAGTGCATGCATGCACAAGGTTGGCTCATAAAATGCTTTAACGCGAATATAAGGAATTTGTCCAAGATGTAAAACTTGAAATGTTTTTTTACTAAGAGAATCGGTAAATTCTGGTTCTGTCATAAAGCGTTTTCCGCTAATATCCAGTTGAAAATGCCTGTAAAACTAGCGTATTGTTACACCTCTGTCAAGCGCTAACGAAGCTAATGCTGGGCCTTCTATACGTGGTGGGGTATTTGCCTTACTGGGTTCGTTAGAAGTTGTTGATATATTGACTAAAAAAGGGTGAGTTTTTTTGAAAAAAAAGGTCATGATCACTGGTATGGGCATTCAATGTGCCGGCGCAAAGTCTATTGATGAGTTTGTGGAGACACTGCGTGAGGGTCGTCAGAGCTTCTCGTGCTTGCTCGACGAGCAGACTGGCGCGACACAAATCGCTGCTTTATTGAGAGGTTTTGCATTAGAAGAACAATTAAATTTGCTTGCTCAATTACCTCCTGAGTTATTAGAAAAGGCTCGACGGTATTCGCTTCGGGCGCCATTACCTATTCAGACCTCGGTTGTTTCTGTTTTGCAAGCATGGCAACAAGCAAGATTACATGAGTTTAATGTACCAGCAGATAGAATAGGGGTAGTGGTAGCTTGTGACAATGCTAGTCAGCAATATCAATATGATATGCAGGTTAAATTTATGCAAGCGCCTGACAGTTTATCACCACGTTATATGTTGCACGCGTTGCCAACTGACCATGTTGGGACCATCTCTGCGCTGTTAAACATACACGGTGAAGGCTTTACGGTGGGTGGGGCCTCAGCCAGCGGGAATGTTGCTATTTTGAAAGCATCTCAATTGATTGCGTGGGGGGTGGTTGATGTTTGTATCGTTGTGGGTGTTTTAAGTGAACTATCGCCTTTAGCGAGACAAGGGTTTTATAATGCAGGAATTTTGGGCGGTGGAACAGTTAAAGATCATCCTGAAAAAGCCTGTCGTCCTTTTGATCGAGACCATGATGGCTTTATTTATGGACAAGGAAGTGGTTGTTTAGTGCTTGAATCAGATGATTCGATTAAGGCACGAGGAATACAGCCACTCGCTCATTTATTGAGTGCTGTGCTTGTATTAGATGGCAACCTAGATCCCAATCCAAGTGAGGTTGGGGAAGCAAACGCGATGATCCAATGTTTACACAAAGCTAGACTGCAGCCACATCAAGTTGATTACATCAATACACATGGTTCCTCTTCACCATTAGGTGACCTTACCGAAATAAAAGCAATTAAAAAAGTTTTTCAAAATCAATTAGATAAAATTTGGATAAATGCTACAAAAGGCTTGATCGGTCATTGCTTATTTTCAGCAGGCGTGCTTGAAGCGATTGCGTGTATTGTACAAATGAAAAACAATTTTATTCACCCCAATTTAAATTTATGGCACCCCATAGATTCAGATTGCCGATTTGCAAATGAAAAAGCCTCGGCTGCAAATTTAAATATAGTGATGAGTAATTCATTTGGATTTGGCGGGATCAATACAAGCATCTTGCTTGGAAATAGCTTAAAACAAGAGAGTTTTTGACAATGTATAAAAATTTGTGCGTGGAATATGTTGATTTCGCATGTAAAATAACATTCAATCAAGGTGCAAAAAAGAATAAAATAACCCCTGATTTTCTTAAGGAACTCAATAGCGTATTCGATGCAGTTGAAGATAGGCCACAATGTCATGTTATTTTATTATACGGGCAGGAAGGTGTATTTTGTACTGGCATGGATTTTACTGATATCAGCAAGCAGTCTTTTACTGTATTAGCCTCCCAATATATGGCAACAATTAAACGAATGACTACGTTACCAAGGGTTATTATCGCCTGTGTGGATGGACAAGTGATGGCCGGAGGTATTGGAATTGTTGCGGCTGCTGATCTCGTCGTGGCGACACCTCGTTCAGAGTTTAGTCTATCAGAAGCATTATGGGGATTGTTGCCAGCCTGTGTGATTCCGTATTTGATTCGGCGGGTAGGTTTTCAACATGCATATAAAATGACACTAACCACATTGCCAGTTAGTGCGCAGAATGCCCTTGTCATGAATCTAATTGATGAATTACATGACATACCCGAGACTTTTATTCGTCAATATATGTTGCGCTTGGTACGTTTGGAGCATGCTACGATTGGGAATATAAAGCAATATTTTAAAAAAATGTGGATGATCACTGAAGAAATAGAGCAAATAGCGATTGCGGAATTTAGTCGGTTGATGGAACTGTCTCAAACGCAAGATACTATTCAACGATTTGTGGAACTTAATCGACTGCCTTGGGATAAAACATAAGTGGAAGGTAGAGTAGCCGTCATCCGTCTAGCTCGTTCTAAGCACTAAAGCCAAAAAAAATGATTTTAAAGGGGAGCAAGAAATTGCATTCAGATTCAATGACTACGGTGGAGCAAGGAACAGTTTCTGTCCAGAAACACTTACAAGCGCTCATTCAAAAAGCAATACCTTTATCATGTTTGTTTGGTGCAGACATTGGTAGTAACTTTATTAAAGCGTATTTAATGGCTAAAGCAGGAACAGATGAGTTTGCAGCGTTAATTATTGCAACTAATATAAGTTACTTAGTGATTTATCCATTTCCAGAATTAGTAGGGCAAAATATTGTTTTTATTGCTGAATATTTTGGAAAAACCAGAGCTTGTATTTTTACATACCAACAAGACGTACCAGAAGACAATCATGTTGAGACGAGCGATCATATGATTGGTGCATTGGTAAGACAAGGATGGATTTTGTCCGCAATAGTTAGTCTTCCTGCATCAGCACTATTAATGGCATCCCCTTATTTTTTATTAAATTTATTTAATCAAACGCAGAGGGTAAATCACTTGGTTGTGCAATTTAATTTTCCTGTGGCACTGTCATTATCCGCAGAATTTATTAATAAAATGAGTGAAGGATTTATATCTGCCGTAGATAAAGAACAGTGGTTATTGCCTTATCGTGCCTCAACGATGGTCGTTGAGATTGGACTTTGTTTTTTGTTGATTCCTCGTTATTCATTGGCTGGCGTAGCTTACGCAAGCTTGGGGAAAAGTTTGTTTGCGTTGGTTTATTTGATGATCTTTTTTAGAAGCCATGCAGAGTTTTATCAAAAATTTAATATTTTTCATTTAAATCTTCGTGAAGTTAATCATTTGAGAAAAATTCTCAATCAAAGTTGGCCTAGATTCGTTACTAAAATGGCAGGTTCATTTAGTACAGTAGGTGTGACTATTCTTATAGGACAGTTACCTCAAGGTAGAATCGTTTTAGGTAGCGTTGTGGGCCATTTTTATGATTTACTTTCTGCGATAAATATTGGGATTAGCGAAGCTGCCAATAGAATTGTAGCTCAATATTTTGGGGCAAAATCTTATAGAGAAATGCAAAGAGCTGGCAATATATCTCTTGTGCTGAATGCAGGTATTTTGGGCGCGAGCACGATAGCATATAATAGTATGCCATTGGTGTTGGCGTCACAATTTCTTAGTAAAGATGAAGTACAAGCGTTCTCTGATTTATTACGATGGTATTTTTTTCTTATGGGGTTGGCTAATTTTTCAAATGTGTTGATGGATCATAGCGGTAGAATACTTGCAGCTGTACAGGATACGTTTTTAGCTTCTCTGTGTTCACTATTATCTACTGTTGCATTGATTTTACCTTTAACAGCAATTGTAGTTTACCTGACAAAATTTGATCTTTATGGTGTTGGGGGCGCAATTGTTTTAGGTACGGTACCTGTTGCATTGTTAACGCTTAGTTATTGGAATAAGCACAGTAGTGCTATTGTAGCCACTCATAATACAGGAGTTTCTTCTAGTAATACAAACGTTGAGAATAAATTTAAACTGTTGTTTTTTAGAGATAAAAAAACGACACAGCGTCCGCCTGATCGCGCAACCTATAGATTATTGGAATTGTCTGCAGCATCTGAGACTACGCCACATGAAGATCAGAATGCTGTATTGAACCATGTGTCGATAGAGTCGCTATCTCGTGATAGATTTTGGCCATCCATGGCCAAAATCGACTCGCCAACGCGACCAGTGTTTAACCCCGACCGTCCTGCGTCCGGCACGTTGCCCTGAACGGGCAAGCGGTTGCCTCCCGCAATGACTCTACGCCCTGATATAGAGGTCCGGTCAGGATTCTATCGGAAAGGACCACTTATAAAATGATTTATAAAAAACAATGCATTACAGAATTTGGGATCTGGCATATTATAGTAATGTAACCGCATTATCTTGCTTGAAAATATATCAAAAATGTCTATTAAATCCCTGTTAGCCAAAATAAAATCATTAAACGGTCCTTTTCGATAGAATCCTGGCTGGACCTCTATCGGGGCCAGTCAGGATACGCGTGCAAATGAGTTATTTCGTTATTTAAACTGCCGTTTAATCCATATGGAATAAGGATTGCAGACCATTTTGTTTGATAAATATTCATGGCTTCCATGTGCTTAATATTCAGCATTAATAAACATCAAAATGAATAACAATAAATCATGATGATCTTGTTTTTGTCTGAAATACAAAGACTAACGAGACATGACCCAATAGTCAAACAAAAACACAAATTAGCCATATAAGACAAGGATTATAGGCTGCTTTATATTAGAAATGACTCATTTGCACGCGTATCCTGACTTCCCCCGTGACCCAATCGATCTGTTTGTAATCCAGAAACTCCCAATATAGTTTCAAATGATACGCATAACTGCGTACTGTAAACGGTGATTTATCAACATTATTTAAATAGTGTCACTTTTCTAAGTCGATGTCATCAAATCGTCAAAGTGGATGTCAGTCAGGCTGAATTTCCAGTATTTATTACGCGCAAGCATGCGCGAGACGTTATTTTTTGCGACGTGCTGACATTAGCTTCGACAATTTGCAATGCAATGACATCGGGTTTGAACGCTGCTGACACTGACTATGATATTTTAATGTTTGTCGACCAAGGAAACACAAGGGGATCAATAGTCACTGCTGACATCGACTTAGAAAAGTGACAGGATGCTCCATTGGGTTTTCTGCGACGTTAGATAACTTGAATTCAATTGATAGTAAAACTCATAGTTCTATGAATGTAACTCACAAAGATCTTATCTCTTATGGGCTAATCCCTGAGTTTGCTAGTAGATTACCAATTATCGCTGTGCTCGAAGATATTAGTATAGAGTTAATGGAAAGAATATTAATAAAACCTAAGAACTCTCTTATAAAGCAATTTATTGAATTGTTTAAAATGGATGGAATACACCTCACATTTTCTCATGATGCTATTACATACTTTGCGCAAAAAGCTCTTGGATTAGGTATAGGCGCCAGAGGTCTTAGAAGTATATTAAATGATTTTATGTTACCCATCATGTATGAAGCACCACAAGATGAATTGTTAAAAGAAGTTAAGGTACTGGTAAAAAATGGGAATATTACTTATGAGTCAATTCATGAGATGAGAAGTGTTGAAAATTTTTAAATTAATTACTTGAGGGAATCATGAAAAAAATTAGATTTTTAGATAAAGTGGGTGGCATTGAATATTTTAATCTTGAAGAAGGACAATCTATAAAAAAATTCTTGAAATCAGAGGGTATACCAACCAACGCAGTTATTATATATAAAAATGGCACTATAGTTTCAGAAGATAAAGTAATAGCAAACGCTAATGATGATATAGAAATAAGGCAAGTACGTCATTACGACTTAAATGTTACTAGAGCACCGAAAAAAAGAAACTTTGGAACTTATGAGGATCCTATTTATACAAAATCAGTTTTATTTGATGATAACGGCACAATGGAGGTAAGAAAAGAAGACTTTCAAAAAGAGTCGTATAGAAATTTTGTTGAGCAAACTTTTGTAGATAGTGTGCTAACTAAAGATATAATCGAAGCGAATTGCCAATACATTATAGGACTTTCTGGTGGAAGAGACAGCGTTGCATTTCTTAAATTACTTGAGTGCACAAAACATAAATTACCTAATTTTAATCTTACAGCGGTTACTGTAACAGGGTTACCCGATTGGGATGAGGCTGGTACTTTTGGTGCTGCTTTGAAATCCTGTGACTTACTAGGAATAGAACATGTTATAGTTGATGGTGAGGCAATTAAAAAACATTTCAATTTGAATGTATCATTTGCACAAGTCATGACGGGAATCGTTTCAAGTCAGCAAAATGCTATGGTCATGATTGTGACCCACCATATAATGAGAAGAATGATAGAAGTAGAAGCAGAGAAGAGAAAAGTAAATAATATTTTTCTTGGCCTAAATGCGGATGACTTAGTTGCCAGCTTGGTAACTTGGTTTACGTCTGGATTTAATATGGGTGGCATCCCGATTAGAAATATAGGAAAGTTTAAATATTCATTTCCCCTGTTTCAAATAACCAAAAAAGAACTTACCATCTATTTGAAATTATTTGCAGATGAATTAACAAAGCAAGGAATACCGGGAAGATTTACTACTGGTCCGGATGAAAGATCTATGGCTTATGCGATAGGAGATCATCTCTATGATCTATGGCCTGGTATAGATTATTACTTGTTTGAAGCTTTCAATAATTTGTCAAATTATTTAATACCTAAAGAAGAAGGTTGCTGTAATAATTGTGGCGCGACTTACGCCAATCAAAAAAATGTTAAGAAGCTGGAAGATGTGTGTGATATTTGTGTTTTATTTAAAGAACTGGGTTTTTTACGAGCAGGAATAGCTGCTTATGCCTAATGGCCAGGTTCCTTGGTACAAAAGTTACTTTTGTGAAGAATACTGGCAATTTGCAGAGCATGAATATGATGATGCGCGCAATGAAATAGAAAATAATTTTCTAAAGAATTTGCTCGCGTCTTATAATCCAACTATAGTAGTTGATGTTGGCTGTGGATTAGGACGACATACTATTTCGTTGGCCCAGTTTGGATATGAAGTACATGGCATCGATGTTTCAGAATGGGCTCTGAGCAAACTTAAAAAGAAAGCAGGGGATAACAAAAAGATCTTTCTGTATAATCTAGATATTTTAACGAGCCCTAATTTTCCGATCAAGAACACGGATGCAATAATTTCTATTCAGTCTTTTGGCTGGGGAACAGATTTTCAGCAATTCAGGCTTCTGAGTTCTTTCCATAGTAGTCTGAATGATAATGGGCTCCTCGTGTTAGATATTACCAATCCAATGTGGATATTAAAAAACTATTCTCCCATCGCGGAAATTGTATTGGACAATGTTAAATATGAGTTTAATCGTAAAATTTGTCCTGAAACCTATCGTAGCAAGGGGACTTTAGGAGTCACTTCAGGTAGCAATAGTAAAGTGCTTTACCACGATATTAGACTTTATAATTTGCATGAAATTTGCGCATTAATTAAAAAGGCAGGTTTTAAAGTAGATACAATATATTCGGATTTTAATAAAGACTCAATTGATGAGAGCGCACGATATTATCAAATAGTTGCAATAAAATGTAAAAATTTAGAGGATTGTCTTGCAATTGCTACGCATAAAAATAATAAAACTATAAATCTAGATGTATCAATTAATGTGGATCTAGCAACCTCTAATGAAGAAAAACTCCTTCTGGAGTGTGGGGGTTTTCACCTTGTTGATAAAAATTCGCTTACGTGGGATATAGCAAAAGACTACTCTTTAAAAGATCCTTTTCAAAGAGAAAAATCACTTACTGTGATAAAAGATTTTATCGATCAAAATATAACAAAAAATAATTTTTTTTGGGGGGCTGGGGTACTCAATTTAATCTATCAATTGTCAAACGTATTCGATACTTGCAATTATGCTATAAGTACATTTTGTTATCCGGATTTTAGTGAGTGGTTGAAGTTTAAGGCTCTTGAAAGCGTTCAAATTGACTATAAAAATGATGAACCCATAAAAAAACTAATCAATCAATTAACTAGG
Organism: Legionella genomosp. 1; assembly: GCA_945878975.1. GTDB lineage: Bacteria > Pseudomonadota > Gammaproteobacteria > Legionellales > Legionellaceae. Next base: position 17,923 of record CAMCUM010000015.1, on the reverse strand, counting down.
CAAAAAACGGATATTATTATACTTGAAAATCCGGATATTTTTGGCAATGTTATTAGTGAGGAAAATTTTAATACACTAAATAAATTTGCAAGCTTAAGTAATATTATCATTGTAGTTGATGAGTCCAATATAAATTATTATCCTATCTCAGATAGCTTAGTCAAGAAAATTCATAGCACGAAAAATTTGATTGTTTTGAGAGGGTTTTCAAAAGCCTATTATGCTGGTGGTTTACGTGTGGGCCTATTATTTTGTTCTGAAAATTTATTTCCATTCCTAGCAAATATGCTTCCCCCTTTGCAGGCTAGCTCACTTTCAATTTTTTTAGCGCTAGAATTTATTAAAAAGGGAGATTTAATGAGAGAGGCAAGAAAAAAAATTGCTTTTTATAAGAAAGAAACATCTTATCTTTTAACTGAGAAAGGATTCAATGTCTATGGTTGGAATAACGATGTGCCTTGGTTAATCATCGAAAATAGCTTTGGCCTAAGTTTTAATAGATTAGTTAATTATGCAATAGTTGGTAAGTATATATCAACATCACACGATAGTTTTATAAAATTATGTGTGCCATTGTCCACAGATGAATTAAAAAGATTGAAAGATAAATTAGGAGTAAACGTTTAATATGAAAAATATAATGTATTATTATTCACATGCTCATGTAGATACCGGTTCTCCAAAAGCACTTATTGGAATGATAGAAATTTTAGATAAAAAAAAATTTAAACCCTATTTTCTAGAAACGATTCCAGGGCCACTTATAGAAGTTTTAGAAAATATGAATGTAGAAGTAGTTAAACATAAAGTACTAAATAAATTTAGCATTAAAAATATATTCGGTTTATTTTTTCTATTCAGAAAATATAATATAAAAATATTTCATGTGAATGAATTTATGTGCAGTAAAAACTTAGTCTTGGCGGCTTGGCTTGCAAGAGTAACCCTAGTATTGCATGTGCATAATCCTGTTGTATTATCAAGATTTAATGTTCATGCTATATTGGCTGATAAAGTTTTAATGGGTTCAGAATTTACTAAAAGTCAGATACAGAATTACAAATATATAACACATAAATCACAAGTCATTTATAACTATATTGATTTTGCTCAAATAGAAAATGCTAAAAATCAGAGAAAAGAGTTTGGAATTAAAAAAAGTGAAATAGCAATAGGCGTCGTAGGACAGATAGCACCTCAAAAAGGGCAAGATAAAATAGTTAGCTTAGCTAAACAATTGCTTGAAGATGGACACAGTAATGTAAAGTTCTTTATGTGCGGTAGAGTTCATGAGGGCTGTGAAGCATTTTATGAAAACGAAATCAAAGGTAGAATAAAGCATTTAGGGTTAGAGAAAAATGTCATAATACTTGGTGTAATTGACAATGTTCCATCGTTACTTAAATCAATTGATATTTTTATATTGCTTACTAAAACAGAGAATTTTTGTTTAGCAGTTGCTGAAGCTATGGCTGCCAACTTGCCAATAATTTCACAAAAAGTAGGCGCGATCCCTGAGTTACTTAATAAAACAGAATTGGGATTTTTAGTCGATGATGATGCACCTATAGAAGTAATCTATAGTCATTTAAAAGAACTTATTTTAGATTCTTCGTTAAGAAAAAGAATGGGAGATTTAGCTAAAGCTAGCATGGTAAATAGACTGGATTTCGCCGGTATTTCGCACAAATTAAACGATTTTTATTCTAAAATTAGCTAAATTTTATGAAATACAACAAACCCAAGGGAACAATTTTTTTTTCACCACATTCAGATGATATAGCTTTATCTATCGGTGGCTCCATTGGTTTAAACAAGTTTCCTTTGCCCTATACGCTCGTTACAATTTTTGGATTAACCACTTTTCTAGGTGTTCACGGAATTAAAAATAGAGAAGAAGCAACTATTATGCGAAAGGCAGAAGATGAAAGCTTTGCACAAGCCATCAATGCGAAGTTATTCTACTTTGAATTTCCGGATGTCCTGTTAAGAAATGACAATAATGTTGAAGATGTCAGCACGAAATCTATGATAACAAAAGATCAGATCCTACAAATAAGAAATAATTGCTCAATTAAAATTAAAAAAGTTAACCCTGAGCTCATACTTATTCCAGCAGGAATTGGCAATCATTTTGACCATATTCTTTTGAAAGATATTATTATTGATATAACAAAAAATATGGAAATTTCTGTTAATATGTATGAAGATCAACCATATACGTCTTTTTTAGGTGAAAAAATGGTTGCAAAAATAATTAGTAGCACAAAGAAAATAATGAAAAATGAAGTTCATCTTTTGAAAGATTTTTTATCTTGTAAGATAGATTTTGTAAAAAAATATGAATCTCAATTACATGACAATAAAATTGAAAAAATTATTTCTTACGCTTATGAGATTGATCCCACATATGGAGGAGAGAGGATATGGATTCTCTAAGTGCAAATCTAAATACTATTATTGTTGATAATATGATAAGTGACGAAGAGGTATTTGAATTTATATCTAATATAACAAGCGTAGATCGTTATCAAGCATCAGATGGTATTGCAAAAGTTGCAGAAATGATTAAGAAAAAATTAGATAATCTAAAAATTGGATTGACTAATTTACAAAGATGCTATTCGCCTGAAAAAATAAAAGCATGGACATTTGATGGGATGGAATCCTGGGATCCAGAATGTGCCCATTTTAAAATAATCAATGATCCATTTTTTAATCTGGAATATAACGAGACACCTTTTTTACTGGCAACCAATTCCGCAGAGTTTAGTGTTGAACAAGCTTTGTCCGAATGTATAATAAATCCAAATTTGTCAGATAATTTAGAAAATAAAATAGTCTTTACTACAAAAGCTTATATAAGCCAGTTAGGACATTTGGATTTTTTACTAAATTCGAATATTGCAGGGATCATAACAGACTTTGCTTGTAAACATGTTGGTAAAGAACAATACAATGGACGCCTTGAATTACCTTCTAGTTGTAAAAGTTTCGCTTTTAGTATAACGAGCGACAACATGAATTACTTATTAGATAAAAAAAAGAACGATAACTCAAGTGCTATAAACATTAAAATAAAATTGAAATCAAGAAAAAATAAATTCATGCCACTGTTAGATTACATCATCCCAGGAGTGTCTAATAAGGAAATTTGGATTATATCTCATCTGTGTCATGGGCGACCAGGCGCAAATGATAATGCTTCTGGGAACTTGACGCTTTTTATGTTGGCTAAATTATTTTCAGCTTTAAGTAAACAGTCATTAGGGCACACATTGCGGTTTATATGGATGCCAGAATTTATTGGAACAGCCGTTTACTTGCATGAGTTTATTAATAAAATGAATCAACAGTTACCAATTTTAGTAATAAACTGCGATATGATCGCTAGAGCTAAGGAGCATAGTGATAGTTTCTTTATTTTAGAGGATTCACCATTACATGTGCCTTCAATATATAGTTCTTTAGTTAAAGAGTCCGTGCAAATAGTTGGCAAACTCCTCGATCATATCAATTTAAAATTTGAGACAGGATACTTTAAAGGCCAATCTGACCATTTATTGTTTGTTGATTCATATCTAAAAATTCCTGCGGTCCAATATACAGAACAACCAGATCCCTACAATCACTCAAGCGGCGATACATTTTTAAATTATGATTTCATAGGAATGAAGAGCTCAATTTTGGTCATTTATACGGCTATCCATATGTTGGCATGTCCATTAGAGGATAAAAATAAAAATGCTCTCATTGCTATCATTTGTGATTGGAAAATACAGGAGCTTAAAGGTTTTCTAATGAACGATATTATCAATAAACTAGTCACGCATGGTAATAATAACGGAATAAACATAGCAAAAGAATTTTTATATAGAATTAAATATAAAAGTTTAGTCGCAAGTATACTCGATATTAAAAATTTTCATTCCAAAGTAACTCTGAATGATTTAAATGCGGTTTTTTTAAGTATAAAAAAAGCAACGCAGGTGGATCTGGAAATTTATAAAAAGCATACACCTGAAAAGAGTGAGATGAAAATTTTAAGATTATGGGAAGGGCCTTTTAATTTACGTGCGACCTTAAATACAATGAGTAGCTATAACGCCAATAAGTTTAAAGCTCAGATTAGTCTGGATAAATCAATGTATTCTAAAATAGTAACCATTGCAGTTTGTATCAATAATATTATTGGTAAAACTGAATTATGGGCAACTGCGTGTCTCAGCATTAACGAAGTAATAGATTTGAATTTTTTTGAACAAGTTTTATCTTCATTAGAAAATATCGGATGGATTACCTATACCTATGAAAATAAATATCAAAGTATCGGAAGCACATAATATTGTTGGTAATAGACAAAATATTTTTTGTAACCCCGAATACTTAAAAGCAATGTCAGTGCACTATCTTTCTATTTGTATGGAGGAGGGCAACTATTTATTCAATAAAATTGTCACACCTGAAGCTATTGAAAATAATCTATATGATATCTTTCCGAAATTAGGGTATCAGAATTGTATTTTAAATACCGATAACGTTGAATTTATTATCAGTGCTTTACATGAGTATTCTAAAATATGTTGTCAGGAAGGAATTATTGCTGAGTTAATCAGGTTTGATCCAATGAACTTAATTGTTCGAGATAGATTGTCTGTATCAAATACAATACAAATGTTTATAGAACGTCAAATTTCATATATAGAAATTAAACCATCCTTTGAAGAGCAAATAAATTATTTTAACCCACAATGTAAAAGACGTGTAAAAAAAGGAATGCAATATATTTCAGTAAAAAAGTTAATGCCGACCTTAAGAAATATCGATTTATTCATTAATATTTACTATAGATCTCTTGAAACTGTAAAGTCCGAAGATTACTGGTTTTTTGAAAAATCAATCATTTCCAACTTAATGCATTTGCCCTTTGTGAGTGTTTGGGCTGCTGGTTTAAGTGATAGTAATATTGAAAATAATGCTAGCTCAGCTGCTTTGCTGCTTGAAGATAATAATATTGCATATTTATTATTAATGGGCAACATTGATGCACACAAATATCTTGGAATAAATGAATATTTAATTGCTGAAATTACAAATTATTGTCGAATCAAGGGGTTTTCATTTTTATGTTTGGGAGGAGGGCGCTCAATTGATCAAGATGACTCTCTTTTTAAATTCAAGAAAAAATTTTCTAATGGTCATATAAGAAATTTGCCTTTGGGATTTATTGTACATGAACCTAATGAATATAAAAAAATTATTGAAAAAACAAATAATCAACTCAAAAAAATGGTCACTGCAGAAGAAAATCCATTTGGGCAATTAAAGGCATCATTATTTCCATACAGAGCATGAGCATTATTTCAAGTGTAGTTCTTTTTTTAAGTATTTGATTGAATACAAGCTTATAATAATAATACTAAAAACAACAATAGTGACTAAAAACTCATTATGAAAATGAAAGAAAGATAATTCAAAAGAATATGGAATGACTACGCCGAAAAAGGAAGAGCCTATTCCTTGTGAAATATTGGTACATATGGCTTTATTGTATTCATTAAATACAGTGGTCAAAATTTTCAAATACGCGGAAGTATAGATTACCGATAATATATTGAACAAATAGCATACAAGAATTATTTTTATTACAGATGTGCTACTATCAACCATTATAAAAATAGGAATTGAAATAACGGCTAAAATAATAGAAGTGATTTTTAGTAAGGATATGGTGTTGATTTGATATAATATTTTTGCAGATAGGGGTAGGGCAAAGATCCAAACAAGAATATAAGATATATTGAATATAATCACTTGTTCGTCTGTTATGAGATTCTTGGAAAGCATCACTTTATTAAAATAGATAGTTGATACCATAAATATAAAAATTGAATTAGCTGAAAGTCCTATTGTTATAGCTATTTTTCTTAAGGAACTTCTGTCTATAATATATTTTTTGTAGGGCTCTATATTTTTATTTTCTTTTTTAGTAAAAAAGTAGCAAAGAGCAAAAGCTATAAGACCGGAAATAGCGCCAACCAGATATATAGTTCCTATAGATGAGAGTTGAGTTGATGCGCCAAAGATAGAGCATATTAATAATGCAACTAGGCTACCTAAGAAACCGCAACTATATAAAAATCCCAAATATTTTGTGGAGAGAGATATGTCTTTAATAATAAATAGAGATACATAACTGGCAGAAACACTAAAACCGTGTAGCATATTACATATGCTGACTATTACTATAGCCGTATAGGCTCCCATTGTATTGGAAATTATGATGGTCATTATAGAGGAAGCTAAAAATATACAAATTAAACTAATTTTTAGAGATAAGATTTTACCATGCCTATCTGCTATATAACCTAAAACTACTCCGCCAATTGGTCTCGATAGGAACCCAATCAATAGTGTTAAGTAGGTTAGCTCTAGGAAATAGCTGTTATTATATAAAGAATGAAAAAGTATAGGGGGCAATATTGCAAATAATAGCCCATATAGTGAAACATTAAATGATTCAATAATATTGATGTAGTAAACAATGAATAAGTTTTTATACATTATTGTGGGTATATCATTAATGGCACAAACATTTCATTATAAGTAAATGAACCATGATCAAAAATAAAATTTTTATCCACTGTAGGGAAGTATGCGTTAGTAGCACATGCCACAATACTACCTATTCTATCATTAAAAATTTTTCCATTGTGTGTAAGACCTAAAGTATTTAATGTTTCTTTAGCACATAAATAAAAAGAAAGGTTTGATTTATCCACGATATCTTCTAGTGAATAAATTGCATGTTGGTCAGGATATAACCACCTGACTCGTCCAGCTCCTCCAGGAGAGTGCGACATTTGTATGTTAGAACAAATGTCATCCCAAGAATCTAAAGTTTTTTTATCGTTGATATTTTCTGTCAGACCATGATCAGAATATAACAAAACAGAATAACCTCGACTCACTAAATCATTTATATACAAGGTAAAATTGTATAAAGTCTCCATTAGAGAAGCTGTATAACCGTTTAAGTGAATATAACTATCTAAATCAACAAAACTCCAGATTAAATCAAATGCATTATGTTTGATATAAGCATCCATTTCTGCAGAAAATAATTTATACATCTTCAAAGGATTGAGATTGCTTTCCAAAAGATTTTTTGTTGGATACACAATATCTGAATTGTGCAATAAAATATCTTTCCAAGGACAGTCGTAATTTTGTAGGGCACCTATAAAAGTTTTTGTAATATATTTTTTTAGTTTTAGTCTATAAAAAATAGAAGATTTTAAGTTTTCTCTTTCATATACATGCTCTGTATTGATATGCGTAGGATGCCCATGGTTTTGTAGAATGCAATTCATCATTGTTTTGCTATGCTCATCTAAAAAAACGACGCCGGGAATAGTATGTTGATGCGGCATTAGCCCTGTACATGAAGTTAGCCAAGCAACTGTAGAAGTACTGGGGAATGTGCTAGTTAAAGGTATTACTTTATCTTTATAATGAGTACCTACTACTTGCTGCATAATATCATAACGAATTCCATCAATCGCAAGAATAACAAGCCCTTTACCCTTGTTTTTTTCAAGCAGTTTATCTATAACGGTAGGAATTATATGGAGAGATTGAAACTGATGTGAGCGAAATCCATCAATTCCTGGGATTTTTGTTGCCTGCTTTAATTCATCAATAGAAAGAAAATTATCATTAAACATGCTTAATAATCCAAAAGAGATTGTTGTTCAGACTTCGATAATTCATCTATAAATGATCTGGACAATCTCTTAATCCTGTCTTTTCTGGGCAATTTGCATTGTTCGCACATCTTAGGCAGAGGTCTATTTTTTATAATTTGCATCTTATTTATAGCTATTTCTTGGGGATTAATATGTATGTTTCCTAATAAAATTTGTTTTGAAGTAAAGTAGTTACAACAACACAACACACAGTCACCTGACCAAGAATAAGCATCCGAAAAAAATAAGTCACTACACCATATTTTTTTTTCAGTGTTTGGAAAAATCACTGAATTTTGCACTCGTTTATTAGCCTCTTTATTTAACCCAGCCCTGTTCCATTCATCGTGATATCCGGAAACATACTGAATACCTAAATTTTCCCAGAACTCCTCCATTTCCTGTGTGGTAGAGGTTAATGCTGGTACATTTAACCATTTAACTATAACCGTGGTTGAAGTATTTTTGGTGAGGTTTGATATGAGCTTTACTTTTTCTAATGTGTCCTCAAAAGGTAATTGCATGGCTCTTTCATATTCTTCTTTGTAAATCCCCCAAAAACTTATATAAATGTATTCTAAACCAGAGTTCGCTAATTGCTCGGCGTTTTTGTTGGTTATTCGAGTGGCGTTTGTTGTTAAGGATACTTGTAAATTTCTTGATGAAATTGCAGTTATTAAATCAATAGCCTTTTTATTTATTAGGGGTTCGCCTCCTCCGGCAATAATATATTCTGGAGGGGTATTTAATATATTTGGATTATCAGAATAAAAATCAAGAATTTTATTTAGCGTTTCAACGCTCATCATTCCGGCGGCAGGAAGGTCGTTTCTAGGACAAGCTGTACATTTCGCATTGCAAACATTTGTAAATTCCAGCTCTACTTGCACGGTAATGGGTGCGTTCAAATCTATTTCCATTTTCATATGGCCTCCTATGATAAATCTAAGCGTTATTTTAAATGCGTACCATTTTAAGCAGATCAGAGCCTTATTTAATAGAAAAACCTCCATCAACAACAATGGAAGTTCCTGTTATCCAATTAGATTGTTCAGACGCTAGAAAAATGGCTGGACCCGCATAGTCTGTAGTATTTCCGATTCTACCGAGAGGAAACTTACCAATGTCACTTGCTTCAATAAACTGATTGGTCATGTTCGTTATTGTAAGGCCTGGTATAATACAATTCACTCTTATTTTGTATGGGGATAGTTCTAATGCTAATCCTTTTGTTAAAGTAGAGACTCCTGCTTTAGAGCACTCATAGGGGCATAGTCCGACAGAAGGTTTTAGAAAGCTAGTAGAAGATATATTAATAATACTTCCGCCTATTTTGTTATCTTTCATGTGTGAGCTTATGTGCTTGGTGAGTAACAGAGGTGCAAATAAGTTTATATTAAAAAGATCTTGCATTTTTTTTTGGGTTAGGTCGTCTAAAGCAGACACATCGAGTATTCCAGCACAATTTACTAGCACATGAATTACAGAAAAATATTCACAAGCTAATAAGGCTACTTTTTCAATTTCTGACTCTTCAGCTAAGTCAGCTTGAATTTTTAGAGTTTTTCTGCCTATGGATTTTATTTTATCACAAACAAAATCTGCGCCGGATTCATTTTGTTTATAGCAAACGGCAACATTAGCACCTTTCGAGGCGAAGGCCAAAGAGATTGCCTCACCTATGCCACTACTAGCTCCTGTAATAATACAATTTTTCCCTTTTAATATCATACTATTCTGACCTACTCTATTTTAAAATGCTAAAAATTACTAAGAGAACATCTTAACTTCAGATGATTCGGACGTTATTAAGATGCTAAAAACAGAATGCGTGCTTAAAGCAAGAGTTTTTCAAAGAACGAGGATATTCTAGAGGAATTTAAGTATGCATGCTATAGAATAATTCAAAACCGGATCTTTTGTTAAACATTTATTTTAATTAAGGAGATAACAAAAGATAGAATCTTCCTTTGTTCAATAGCTGTATTTTACTTGAGTCATATCTTCAAATGTTCTGGATGTATTGCGGAGTTCAATCCTTGTTGAGTGCGAACTATCATCCTGATTTTGTAGCAAAGTCCATGAATCAGACTTTTTCTTAGTACAGCAACCAGACTTTATTTTTTCTGATAAATGTTTGCCAGCGGCAATTGCAAAACCAGATTCGAACAACGCCAAACTAACTCCGGTCGTAATTGCTATACAGATAGCAATTGGCGCAATGGCATCCTGATGTACGATGGATTTTTTTTGTTCGTTCGCAGCTTGGCCTAAAGACAAAACAGTCTGATACGTAACTATTGCAGTGCATAGGACATCTCCAGAAGCTAACGCTGTAAATAATAAATATGGTAAAACGTCAGAAATATCTTTTTTAGATGGCGTAGTCACTATTTGATCTGATGAGAGGGAAGAGAAAAACAAACTTTTTATAGGTTTTTTATAAATATAGTTATCCAATCTTCTGCCTGATTCCGAGGCATAATGAATAGAATCAGAATAAACATACATGACAAAAGTCATGATGGTTCCTAGAATAGCCGCTGCAATGGGTAAAATTTGATTTGTAGCTTTAGAATTAGATGATGTTGCTAATTCAAGGGCTAATATAGAAATAAATCCAGAACTGATAGATGAGAGCGCTCTAACTACAATAGCTAAACCGACAAATCCATTTTGGAACAAACCGATATTGGCTTCAAAATTGATATTGATTGTGATAGCCAACTCTGTTTTTCCTAAAATGTCGTCCAAGTTTTGAGTATCTTGTATGATAGGGATTTCAAACTGATTTTTTTTCAAAAACTCTAATTGATCAAGCAGTTTGCCCTTAATAAAATGTTTAACGCCTACGTCTTTCCATGGTGTTTCTGTGTCATGAGTATAGTCGTGCTCTTCAGCGTTATATATAAACTCTTCGCCGAATAAATCTGGACAAGAAATTCTAATGATTCGATTATAATCGTCATGCGTAAGAATAACTACATAGCTACTTTTCATGAATTTATACTCTTTAATTAAATAAGGGGTTATAACTACTTATGCGCCTAGATTTAATTTGGGACACCATTTCAACGATCATACAAATTTAAACAGGTCATAAATTGATTCCACAAGCTTTTAAGCATACTACAAGAGATTTGAACTATTGTCTCTATACTGGGTTGGTTTGCCGAAAATATTGCATTGTATAATGCATAAATATATATACAATATTGTTTCTTAATCGATAGTGATAATAAAATCAGATCGAAATTTAGTGTTACATACACTTAAAAATACCATATTTTTGAGTATTGTTTGTTAACATAGAGAAATTGGAAGTATTAACATGAATATTTTAGGAGTTGGGGGTCTTACACGACCCATCTGTCGCGTTGATTGTTGATAATGAAATTGTAATGGCGATAGAAAGCGAGAAAGTTACGCGGTATAAACACGAGATTTCGGCTTGTCCAGTGGAAGCTATTCGCTTTATTTTAGAATATAATAACATCGATCTAAAAAATATTGATTATATTACTACCAATTGGAAAGCGGGTTTCCTTGCCAATAAACTTTACTTGAAGCATTTGTTTCGTTTTGCACAAAGACATTGCTATCCTCTGTCCATATTTCCAACCTTTCTCTCAATAGCAAATTCACATAATAAAGCGGCTTTCTCAAAGCTTCAGAAAGACTACATTCCTCCTATTGTTCAAGTAAAACATCATCTTGCTCATTTAGGCAGTTGTTATACTTTATCACCATATGAAGAAGCGGCAGTTGCCATTATTGATGGTTCGGGAGAACTCGAATGTACATCTTTATATCATTGTACTGGTAGAAAGATAAAAAAACTATATTCTATGGACTTACCTTTAGATTCTCTGGGTTTTATATATATAATGGCTACGATTCATCTTGGATATAATAAGCTTGGTGATGAATATAAAGTTATGGGGTTAGCACCCTACGGTCGACGTCATCAGAAGTTTGAGGAGTTTTTCAAAAATCTCATTAGGCTTTTACCTAATGGACGCTACCAAGTTGATCGAAAATTGGCTGGCAATTATCTGGTTAATGAGTATGTTTTTCCTAAACATACTCAAACTATTATTGGGCTGCATAAGCCAGAAAGTGTATCTCAATTTACACAAGAGCACATGGATTTTGCGTACGCATTACAAAGCAGAATTGAGGAAGCAATTATTCATGTGGTTAGACATCTTCGCAAATTAACTAAAGCAAAGTATCTTGCGCTGGCAGGCGGTGTTGCGCTAAATTCTGTGTCTAATGGTAAAATACGTGAAAATATTGATTTTGAGGATATCTTTATCCAACCAGCTGCTCATGATGCTGGAACGGCGTTAGGAGCGGCCGCTTTTGTACAATATCATCAACTTGGTTTAGAACGACCACATCCTTTTACGCATGCTTATCTCGGCCCATCTTATGACGGCGCGCAAATAGAATCTGAATTACAAAAGGTCAAAGCACCCTATAAACGAGTAAAAAACGAGTTATTGTCAAATCTGGTGTACAGCATCAGGCGGCCTTCCTGTCTAGCTGATCGATTACTTGTACCCCATCTTTAAATTCAACATTGTTCACAACGAGTGTTAACAAGCTGAAGCCTTTGATTTTCTTCCAGCGTTTCTGCGCTGACTCCATGAGTTTGTAAACCATTGCCAGCGTGGTATCTCGGGAGCCACAGTTACGTGCCTTCTTGGTTCTTAAACGCACCGTCGCAAAGGTAGATTCAATCGGATTAGTTGTCCGAATGTGAATCCAGTGTTCTGCTGGAAAATCATAAAAAGCCAACAGTTCTTCGCGATCTTTTTCCAAACAACTCATAGCTTGCGGATACTTGGCACCGAACCGTGTTATGGCGCTGTCAAAGGCCGCTTTAGCCTTGTCGCGGCTCTCAGCCATCCAAATATCATGTAACGCTTCTTTTACCTTTGGCTGCATGGACTTAGGCAACTTATTCAATACATTGGCTGTCTTATGAACCCAGCACCGTTGATGGCGGCATGCTGGATACACCTTGCTGAGCGCACCCCAAAAACCAAGTGCTCCATCACCAGCAGCTAACTTGGGTGAAAATGTAAGGCCTCGTTCACGCAACCAACTCAATACCTCTGTCCAGCTTGCTGTAGACTCGCGAAAACCATCTTCAACAGCAACTAACTCCTTGGTACCATGCTCCGTAACACCGATAATCACCAACAAGCATAAGCGATCATCCATACGGACATGGCTATAAATGCCATCTGCCCAAAAATAAACATATCGTTTATCACTTAAATCACGCTTGCGCCACTCCGTATGTTCATCAATCCACTGACTTTTCAATCGCGATATTGTATTCGCCGACAAACCTTTTGCCTGCTCGCCCAACAGAGACGAAAGGGCTTCTCCGTAGCTGCCTGTTGATAGGCCTTTCAAATATAGCCACGGTAGCATTTCTTCAATGCTGGTTGAGCGTTTTAAATAGGGTGGTAGCAGGTCACTGTTAAATTTAATCCCTGTCTTGCTCCTGTCACGAACCTTGGGAACTCGGATATCAACATCTCCAAGACCAGTCTGAATCGTTCGCTCAGGTAAATAACCATTTCTCACGACTGCCGGCCGACCATCAGGAAGTTTATTATCCCCATGCTTCATCAGCATCATTGCCAATTCAGCCTCAACGGCTTGGGCAATAAGTCCTCGAGCACCAACCTTCAATAATTCACTTAATGGATCATTGATTGTCACTTCTGGTGTTACAACGGTTTTCAACGTAAAATCACTCACGGCGTATTTCCTTTTGTTGGTTATGTTCTTCCGGAACTTCCAACAGGATACGCCACCTGCTTTAAACTGTCATACACCAGATCTGACTATAACTCGTAAAAAACCCTGCTAAAGAAGCAGCAAACTTAATTGTGAGTGGGAAAGTAATTGGATGGTTTCAAGGTGCTGCTGAATTTGGACCAAGAGCACTTGGAAATCGCAGTATATTAGCTGACCCACGCGATCCACAGATGAAAGATAAGGTCAATAAACTAATAAAGGAAAGAGAAAACTATAGACCATTTGCTCCTGCGATTTTAGAAGATAAAATGTCGGATTATTTTGATAACTTGGTCAATACACCTTATATGTTATTGGTGAACAAAGTTAAGCATGATAAGCATCAGGAAATCCCTGCAGTAGTGCATGTTGATGGAACTGCTAGGCCTCAATCTGTGGATTATGATGCTAATCCGTTATTTTATAAGCTCATTGAGGAGTTTTACAATGTTACAGGTGTGCCTGTTGTGTTAAACACTTCATTTAACGTAGCTGGAGAACCCATTGTGATGAAACCAGTGGATGCCATTCGTTGTTTTTATGGATGTGGGTTAGATGCTTTGGTGATAGGTTCATTCATAATAGAAAAGGCATAAGAGAGCGTACGATGAACTTCATGAGCAGTCTCAAAAAAGTATTATATTGATTACTTCAGACCGATTTAATTAATTACTCTTTTCTGTATAAACTTTATAAGAGCCTTCACGGTACTTTGTCCCTAAGTATAAAAGCAACTGGTTGCTATTTTCATGAAGTAGAATATATCGATACATGTTTGGCAAATGAACTATGTATCCATATGCTCAATTATATTATGGAAATTGGTTGCTTGCTTATAGTAAAAAACAGTATTATGGCCATGTTTCATATGGATAAAAATCTATTGATTAATAATTAGGAATACTATGCCAGCTAAAAATATAGATGATGTTATTTCTTTGTGCAAAAGAAGAGGATTTATATTTCAAAGTGGTGAGCTGTATGGTGGTTTGCAAGGTGTTTATGATTACGGACCGTTAGGCGTTGAACTCAAAAACAATCTTAAATCAGCCTGGTGGTCTGCTAATATCTATGAGCGCGATGATATTGTTGGTTTAGATTCTTCTATTTTATCCCATAAATTAATATTTCATTATTCTGGCCATGAAAATACTTTTTCAGACCTAATGGTTGATTGCTATGAATGTAAACGCCGGTGGCGTTCAGATCATGTTGTTGATAACAAATGCGAGTATTGCGGATCTTCGAAATTCACTGAGCCACGTCCTTTTAATATGATGTTTAAAACGGGTGTTGGTCCCATAGAAGATGCTTCTTCTTTCGCCTATTTAAGACCGGAGACAGCCCAAGGCATATTTACGAACTTTAAAAATGTGGTAGATTCAACCTCGCAAAAGCTACCATTCGGGATAGCACAAATTGGTAAGGCTTTCCGTAATGAAATTACGCCGCGTAATTTTATATTTAGAGTTCGAGAATTCGAACAAATGGAAATTGAATTTTTTGTTAAACCAGGTGAAGATGAAAAATGGCATGATACCTGGGTGGAACTGCGCCTTGAATGGTGGAAAAAACAAGGGCTTCATCCAGAAAATCTCAAGTTAATAACGCAAGAGAAAGCTGATTTGGCGCATTATGCAAAAAAAACAGTCGACATTCTATACAATTTTCCATATGGGCATGAAGAAATTGAAGGCATAGCAAACCGGACGGATTTTGATTTAGGTTCTCATACTAGACATCAAGATGAGCTCAATCTGACCGCGAATGTAAAGAAAAATTCAGACAGCGTTTCAAAACTAGCTATTCTTGATCAAGAAACAAACAAATTTATTGTGCCGTACGTGATCGAGCCCTCTGCTGGTGTTGATAGAGGCATACTTGCTATTTTAGTGGAAAGTTATACTGAAGAGAGTATTGGGGATGACAAAAAGCGTATCGTTCTTAAATTAAAGCCTCATCTAGCTCCCATAAAAGTTGCGATTATTCCGCTTGCGCGCAATAATCCTAATATTGTAAACAAAGCCAAAACTATAAAACAGCAACTTCAGTCTTTGGCCCTCGGACGTATTGCATATGAGGATAGTGGTAATATCGGTAAAAGTTATCGTCGACACGATGAAATAGGGACACCATTATGTATTACAGTTGATTTTGATACAATTGGAGAAGCCGAAGATCAGACATTACATAATACAGTTACTATCAGAGACAGAGATACAATGCAGCAACATCGAATTTCGATTAAACAATTAGATGAGTATATTCGAAACTATCTGATAAATTAATCAGTTAATTTGATAATTGAGCCAGGCATGCCAATATCTTACAAAAAACCAAGTTCTAAATGTAGTTTGTCGGAATTAAAGGCCCAGCTTTTAGTATTGTTAAATGAACAGAATTTAGAAAACAATATTCAGCATGAGGAACGAAAATTACAAATTTTACTTGTTATTAAGGCTAAATTACAAAATGAATTACCGAAAAATGGCTTTTTATTCTATAAAAAAACAGACCGTATAGACAATAAATCTAAATTTACAGCTACACAACTGTTGTATTGGAGCTTGATGGCCGTGGGATTACTTCAACAGGCTGTGGGAAGTTATCTTTTTGCAACAACTTTATTTTCAACCATTCCTGGATTACCAGCGGTTATTTTGATGGGGATCTCTGTAGTATACGTGATTCTTGACGCTATTATTTTTTATGCATTTAATACATGTTTTTTAAAAGAAGCGTTAGGGTTACCTCAACAATCAAATAATTTAGGTTCTTTACTTAAAATATACACTGAGCAACTTCTTATTACGACTGAATTAAATCAGAGTTTATCGTCGTTGTTGGTATTCAAGATGGATAAGAAGCAATATGAATATTATGTAGAGTTGGTTGTTTTGATGAATAAAGATTTAAGAGGGAAAAACATAACAATGCAAAATTACTCAGATTCATCTTTTAATAAAGCGTTAAAGTACGGAGTAATTGGCTTTGGATTATTATCAAATATTGCCAATAATTATTATTTGGGTGTTGCTTTCGCAGCTGTTATTGCCCCTGTAGTAGGTCCTTTTCTTTCATCAATAATAATTTATCTAACTATAATTTCAGGACTGAGCGTCTATTATGCAGTAGGTGTAACTGGTGTTATGCGTCTCGCAAATCCTAATAAAGATGGCTTTGATTCTTTGAAAATTAAACTCATTGAGTTCTCAGAAAATTATAAAAATGATTTGGCTGATGTTCGTGTGATAAGAAATGAAATGGGTCATATTCCGATACAAATGAATACGTACTCAACAACAAGATTGAAATTATTTGACAAACAAGCTCAAAAATCGATAAATGAGAATAATTATGATGACATTTTGTCTCAGGGAAACTTTAGTGTAATCTACTGAATAAGATTAGTTGGCAGAAATTACCAACCGATCGACAAGCTGGCATGAGTTTTTACAAACATTTGAATTTATAAAGTCAATGAACTTATTTTTTTACCAAAACAGCCTTTTGTAACTCGAGTCGCTTGTACTAGCCATTTTTAATGATAAATATGTTGGAACACGAGGATAAAGAGATAAGATTTACCGATTTATCCAAAGACGATATACTCAAGCTTAAGAAAAACAATAAGGATTAAAAAATGAACAAAAAAGAGTTTGTTGATTTGATAAGTGATAAAGCAAGTTTCACCAAAAAAGATGCCGAAGTTGCATTGCACGCGGTGCTTGACTCATTGACGGAATTATTGGCGAAAGGCGACTCGATTGTACTACCAGGATTTGCAAGTTTTTCTGTAAAAAAACGCGCAGCTCGCAAAGGCCGCAATCCAGCAACAGGTAAAGTTATCGACATTCCAGCAAGCAATGCAATAAGCTTTAAGATTGGTCAAAAATTAAAAGACGCCATTAACCAGAAGTAATATACAAGTTTGTGAGTATAAAGAAAGGCTTGCGCATCTCTTCAAAGTCCGGTAACTTTTCTTATCTACTACAAATATTTTTTATTATTTGTAGTAATACATGTATTGACAAAGGGTGGTTTGCTACTTAAAATAATATATATACTAACCATGCTAATAGTAGTATGGTTAGTAATATAAGCTAAGTGGTTCCACAAATGAAAGTACAAAAAATTAGATTACCGAACGTAGTACAACCGCACTGGATAGTGATAGGAGAGGATTACCTTCCTGTAGAACCTATTGGACAGTATTTGTTGTACCTACACAATATAAAAAAATCACCGCTTACCATTCGAACTTATGCACATCATTTGAAAATTTATTGGGAGTACTTAGAAGAAACAAAGCAAGATTGGAAAAAAATAAGCATTGATACTATTGCCAGTTTTAT
>CAMCUM010000014.1 GCA_945878975.1 Legionella genomosp. 1 | reverse complement strand
CTTTAAAATTCCTACCCAAACTGCTCAAGGCAAGATTTGCCCCATCCATCAACGAATCCACTGCTCCAAATAAAACATTTTGGCGCTTTTTATGCATGAATGAAAACGTGTCTTTAAAGTAATTTTGTAATAAACTCTCTTTGCGCATCTAGCTTTTCTTGCAGGTTTACAATTTTTGTGACGATACCTCAGATCCGGAGCGAAGCGAGGTATCTCCCTGCAGTGGAAAGGTCTTTAGCATATCGAACAGTATAATGGCTTATTCTTCTGCAGACAAATAAAACACAGGAGTCCCGAGGCCGACGAGCCATTGTGGGAATGAGACCCTAGTGTGTCATTCACTTTCAATTTCACTGCTATTACATTACTGCTGTTGGGCCAATACTCAACCTAAGCTAAGCCATCTTCCTTACTAATCACACAAAACCCAGCTTTTTGTTTTTTATCCACAAAACCCAACACCAATGCTTGATCTTGTAGCACATCGCTGAGGTCAAATTGTAATTTAGGGTAAGGAACTTTTACCCGCCACAACCCTGCCTTCAACTGCTCAACATGAATGGATTTTGAAACAGCCGCAGCCACCCCTTCTGGATCATACGAACCAGAAAAAGTACTGTGCCAAAAGGGCTTATCACCCATCCTCATCGAATACAAGCCACTGCCATCATCAAAGCGACATAATAAGCCCTGCATCACTGGGACTTTCGTCGAAGGCTTTTGCATCACGATTTCGCGAAACCACGCATTTTTTCCGGTAACAAATTGTGCTGGTGTATTTTCTTCCAGTTGGATATGGCCATTTACTTGCCCAGTTTGGACAACCGACATCGTCACGCCTTGACGTACTTTTTGAATTTTTGGCGCATGCTCAAGTTGATTGATGGTATCTACTTTAAAATTGAAACCGATTTGATTGGATTTTTTGATACCAAAAATCCAAGAACGGTTGATGGTATTATACCGTAAAAAAATATCTCCAATCACCCAATTATCTATCTGAGGCTCGGTTAATTGCACCTCTGCATTCTGCATAAAAATCACAGTTTTGGTTTGCGCATCTACCAAAGACACCATCGCATGAACGTGATCTTGCTTACGCTTCGCTTGAAAAAAATACTCGTACGTATCGCCACTTTCATTGGATACTGATCCGGAAAAAATCCAATTGGCATAGGTGGCTGCCAATGGCAGCTCCTGCTTGGACTCCGCATGCTCTTCGACGGGCAGCGCCGTTGGTTCTGCAGCATATCCCTGCGCGACGAAACCATTCATCAATAATACACAAGAAACAGCCGTCAGAATATTGCCACGACAATGCCGTTTAATTGTGTACATGGGCCTTGATTTGAGACCATATTTTTGTCCAAAACTCATCACTCAGCTTAGCCTCCACTGGTAGATAATACATTGCATCCGTTGCAAAAGCGCAACATTTGACCGCATCCTTTTCTGTCATGATCACCGGCTTTTGCAAACATGCCAAATCCTCTGGCGTAAACTCATGGTGATCTGCAAACTTATATGGCTGAAATACTACTCCTAATTGACTCAATAATGCAAAAAATCGCTCTGGATGCCCCATCCCAGCCACCGCAGAACAAGGCATTTCTATCTCATCCCATGCAAGAGATTGCCCCTTAAACGAGTGCGGTAAATCAGCTTGCATGATCATATGATAACTATTCCCGTAAGGAGTATGCACAGTCTGCGCGCCATTGACAACTATAAAATCGACTTGTTGTAAGCGTGACGCCGATTCGCGCAATGGTCCCGCTGGTAAACACATACCCGATCCCAAGCCGCGCACACCATCTATGACCGCAATTTCTATCTGCCTAGGCATGGCATAATGCTGCAACCCGTCATCGCTGATGATCAGTTGCGACTGGTGATGCTGCAATAAATACTGTACAGCTTGCAAGCGATTAGGCGCAATGACAACGGGACACTGCGTTTTCAAAGCCAATAGCTTAGGCTCATCGCCCACCAACCATGCAGCATCTTCCTCACACACACAATGTGGAAATTTGCGAATATGCGCGCCATACCCACGACTCACAATCCCAACCCGGAGTCCTTGTGCCGTGAAATACTGTGCCAAAGCAATGACCAGAGGAGTCTTACCCACCCCACCTACTGTCAGATTGCCCACCACAATAATAGGCACCGACACAGGTTGGCATCGCCATGTTAACCATCTGCGCCGCAACCATGCCACCGCTTGAAAAAGCAGGGATATGGGCCATAAAAGATAGCGCAGCCGATTTTGCCCATACCACAGCTCATCTACCCAATTTCTACAGCGCTGGCTCAACATTCAAGATCTCAGTCTCGTTCGATTGCATTCGATACAGTTGCGCGTACTGTCCCCCTTTGGCCAAGAGCGTTTCATGCGTACCTGATTCGACAATGCGACCCTGATGCACCACTAAAATTCTATCTGCGCGCTGAATAGTAGACAAACGATGTGCGATAATCAAGGCCGTACGTGATTTGATCACTTCTTCTAATGCAATTTGAATATAACGCTCCGACTCATTATCCAAAGCCGACGTTGCCTCATCTAAAATTAAAATCGGTGCATCTTTCAAAATAGCACGTGCCAAAGCCAAACGTTGCCGCTGGCCACCAGATAACAAAACGCCATCTTCTCCAACACGCGTGTCATAGCCTTGCGGTAATGCTTGAATAAATATATCTGCATAGGCCAATTTGGCAGCATGTACGACATCAGCACGACTACTCTTAAAGCGACCATAAGCAATATTCGCCGCAATGGTATCATTGAATAATGTGACCCGTTGATTGACAACCGACATCGCATCACGTAAAGATGCCAAAGACAGATCTTGAATAGGAACCTCGTCCACCAAAATCGCGCCAGAGCTCACTTCATAAAATCGCGGCAGCAAACTTGCAATGGTTGATTTTCCACTCCCAGAGTGCCCAACCAATGCCACCGTTTCACCTGCTTCAATCGTAAAGCTCATGTCATGTAATACCTGTTCCCCCTGACGATAAGCGTATGAGACCTTATCAAAACGGATCTGACAGGGTTTACGTGGCAAAGTGATTTTGCCGGTATCCGATTCAGATTTACAATCCAGCATTTGAAAAATAGACTCGGCACCAGCCAACCCACGCTGAATAGAAACATGCAGTGACGTGAGGGTCTTCATGGGTTTGATTAATTGCAATATTGCAGCGATCACCACCAAAAATGTGCCGGCAGTCACCGTAATGACGCTGGTTAATTTGATAGCCGCTAAAATAATCATCGCAATACCCAATGCAATGATCACTTGCACCGCACAAACATTAATTGCTTTAGACATTGCTACTTTCATATCTTGAATACGCGATAATTCTGTCGCATGATGGAAGCGCTTGCTCTCATGCGCCATCCCACCAAACACCCTCACATCTCGATATCCATCGATGGCTTCGGCTGCAATTTCAGTCACTTGCCCCATAGATTGTTGAATTTTATGACTGATGCGGCGTACACGTTTATTGGTCAGGTTCACAATCAAACCAATAAAAGGCACCGTAATAAGAAACAATACCGACAGCTGCCAACAAACCACCATCATCACAGTCAATAAGCCGATGATCGCGCAGGTATTCTGGACAAAATCCGTCAAAGCATCCGCTGAAACTTGGGCCACTTGCTCGACATCATATAAAATTTTGGACAGTAATTGTCCAGAACTCACTTCATCATAATAATCAGCAGGTAACCGTAAAATATGCGAAAACACTTTTTGACGTAATAAATTCACCACCGATCGCGCCACGGACGTCATACTATAAGAACCCACCGCGCTCACCAAACCTCGCAAAGAGATCCCTATCAACAAAACCAAAGGAATATCTTTCACAAAATTCAAATCCGGATGAACAAACCCCTTATCTAAAAAGGGCCGCAGTGAGTAAGTCAGCGCCGCATCGATCGCAGCATATAAACCATTCGCCAACAAACCCAACACCAAAATTGGCCAAAATGGTTTAACATAAGTGAGCAAACGGCGTAACAAATACGCGCGTTTCTTTACAATTGGAGCGGTCATAATGGCAACTTTCTCACTAAAAAATTCTTTGTACAGCCACAAACCGTCTTTGCGAGCGCAGCAACCCAGCGACATCCAAGACCACAGAATGGCTTCGTCATAACACGCCTCACAAAGACATAGCACCATACAAAGAGCAAAATTAAGCGCCTGATTCTACTCTCAATTAATAAAAATAACCATACTGTTGGTTTTTTTTTTGACAAAGTGCCAATTATTGACTACAACTAATGGTATAGAAACTCATTTTAGAGGGTATCATGCGAAGCAGAGATGGCAGTAATGACAGCGAAGGGCATACAGATGGGGCACGCACTCCCACAAGTTTAATTGATGAGATGGATCGAACCAAAGCCTTACACATTTTAGATCTTGATGCATCAGCTACCGCACACGACGTACAAATGAAATTTAACCAAGCCATGGGGGAGCTGTCAGAGCATCCCTCAGACTCAGGGGTTGAGCGAGCAATTGCCATGGCAAGAGCAGTATCATATATGATAGATGAAGATCCAGCCCTTGAAGTATTTTCAGAAAAATATGCTGCTTTTTCAAGTTCTTTAAAACAAGCAGTCACCAAATACCCGCAATTTGAAACGAAAATAAATAGATTTTCAGAGGAACTTTATACATTGTGCTCCCAATGTTTGATGAATATTAAATCACCAGATGCCGACCGAGAAATCCTGAAAAATAAATTTGAAACCGACATAGAAAATTTAATTTTAAGTGTCAATGCGGCGTTCCGCAATGCGACTGATAATGTCAATGCTGCTTTCGGTGACGTGACTGCAGACCAAGAGTACTCTGACACAGATCAAGCTTGGAACGATATGATTCACATTGTAGAAGACGACATATACAAAATCGTTTTATATGTTACTGATTTTTTACAGCCCACGCCGCTGGATGTCTTTCAAGGCGCCTATAATACATTTATAGAAAATATCAACGTGGAGGTTGAGGTACCTGAACATAAAGAGATTATTAATAGTTTAATACAACGTGTATCAGAGATTGGCAATGCATATTTTTCTGGATTAAAGGATGAAAAAGCCAATGTCGCTGACTTGAGCAAAGTTTATCAGAAAAGCTTAAACGCAGCACTTACTGAAATTGGTGAGGATTTACAAGCCGCAGGATCTGAGCAAGCGGAAATTTGGCCACAGCTCAACCTTGTATTGAAGGTTTTAGCAACGATTGTGTATGTTGTGAGATGGAGCATCCTCAGTGAAGATGCCAAAATTTCGAGAAGTAATAAATACTTCAAAGCCGAGAAAAAAGCAATCAAAGAAAAATTAAACGATTGGCTGCAGGAGATTCCTATGTTGGATCAAGAAAAACATGCCGAATATAATGCTCGTTTTCCCCGATAATATGTCAATCCTTTCCGAGCACACATCCGGGCGAGCGCCTCTCGCCTCTCCATTCCGTTTCATTTTTCTCATAATATGTGTCATTTAGCGTGCTTACCCCGTTATACGGTTGCCCTGACACAAAACCCAGTATATCATCGTAAAAAGCTTACTCGTTTCGGAGCAACATGCCGCACTCAGTGTTTGTAAATCGCACGCTCAACATGAAAAGAATCAAATACATTGGTTTAGATATGGATCACACGCTGATCCGTTATCAAACCCAAAAATTTGAGGCTTTGGTGTATCAGTTTGTGATCGATTACCTCATTCAACATAAACAGTATCCCGTTGAGATCAAGCAATTCGAATTTGATTTTGACTCCGCCATCCGTGGGTCCGTCGTGGATAGCAAAAATGGCAATATCTTAAAACTCAATCGATATGGCGCGATTCGCAGAAGTTACCATGGCACGCAATTGATTCAATTCGAAGAGCAAAAGCGCATTTATCGCAGTACCTACGTCGATCTAAATGATAATAATTACATCGCCATTGATACGTCATTTTCCATTGCTTTCTGTGTGTTACTCGGTCAAATCATTGGTTACAAAGACAAATTTCCTGGATCCTTACCCTCTTATGAAACCATTGCCGTTGATACTCTATTTTCGGTTGATGCCGTGCATGCCGAGGGTCATTTGAAACATTATATCGCGCAGCATCTAGATGATTATATCCAACGCGATCCCAAAGTAGTTGCCGGCTTAAAACAATATATCCAACATGGCAAAAAAATTTTTATCGTCACCAATTCAGATTATGCTTATAGCAAATTACTCTTAGATTACGCTATCACACCGTTTTTGGAGCCTGGAGAACATTGGCAAGACATCTTTGAATATCTCATCACCCTATCAGCCAAACCACGTTTCTTTTATGACAAACTGCCCTTCCTGGAAGTGGATCCCAACAGCGGTCAAATGAAAAATATGCTTGGACCTATCAAACCAGGTATTTATCAAGGTGGGAATGCCAACAAATTTACCGCTGATTTGAGCTTGCAAGAAGATGAAATCTTGTACATCGGAGATCATATTTACGGAGACATCTTATGCCTGAAAAAAGATTGTAATTGGAGGACAGGCCTAGTAGTGGAAGAACTCGGGGAGGAGATTCAGGCGCAAAACCAAACGTTGCCCCTGGAGCAAGCTATCCAGCAAAAAATGGCGGAAAAAGAAGCATTAGAACAAACCTTCGTGACCTTACAATCTCGAACCATTTTGCATAAAACACAGGTTGAAGAAACCCAATTAAATGCATTGCATGAACAAATCCTGCAAGTGGATACTCAAATATCGACTTTGATCGCAAAACAAGAAACCTTTTTTAATCGTATGTGGGGTCGGGTATTTCGTGCAGGCGCAGAAGAAAGTTATTTTGCCTATCAAGTAGAACGCTATGCTTGTGTTTATATGGAGCAAATCAGCGATCTGCTTTCTGCATCCCCTTTTTCTTATTTTCGTGCCCATAAGAGACCATTAGCTCATGACTTCGTCTAACGCTTTAAACATCCAAGACCTCTATAAAACTTATACCTCGGGCGTGGAAGCTTTACGCGGGATTAATTTATGTGTCAAAAAAGGCGATTTTTTTGCGCTCCTGGGAGCGAATGGCGCAGGCAAATCCACCACGATTGGGCTCATCAGCTCACTTCTCAAAAAAACGTCCGGCACGATTGCAATCAATGGGCATGATCTCGACCGACATCCTACGTTAGCCAAAAAATCGCTGGGTTTGGTGCCACAGGAGATCAATTTAAACATTTTTGAAAAATGCGAACAAATCCTGATAACGCAAGCCGGTTATTTTGGTCTAAATCGCAAAGAGGCACAAAAACGGGCAGAAACCTTATTAAAACAAGTCGGATTATGGCAGAAACGCGATGCTATTGTACGTTATTTATCAGGTGGCATGAAACGCCGTCTTATGATTGCACGCGCATTGATCCATCAGCCTACTGTCTTATTGCTTGATGAACCCACCGCCGGGGTGGACATCGAAATTCGCCATGCTATCTGGGAATTCTTGCAAGAGATCAATGAGGCTGGCACGACGATTGTCTTAACCACTCATTATTTAGAAGAAGCAGAACAACTCTGTGATCAACTGGCCATTATTGACCAAGGAATCATTGTTGAACAAAACACCATTAAGAAAGTTCTGCATTCCTTACATCATCAAACCTTTATTTTTGATATCATCGAACCACTGAAAAAACTCCCTGATCTGAGTCCTTTTACTGCGACGCTGCTCGATCCCAATCAAATAGAATTGCGCGTAGACAACCACTACACTCTGAATGAGATCTTTGCCGTATTCGCTCAACAAGATCTCAAGATCCACAGCATGCGCAATAAAACCAATCGATTGGAAGAATTATTTATGGATGTGATTCATCATGAAACATAATGTTCGGATACAATTCATCGCTTTATATACCGTTGTCCGTCATGAAATGGCACGCATGTTTCGGATTTCAGTACAGAGTTTTCTGCCTTCCGTCATCACAACATTGCTGTATTTTTCTATTTTTGGCGCTGTCATAGGTCAACAAATGCGTGAAATTGAAGGGTTGGCTTATAGCACATTTATTGCGCCAGGCCTGGTTATGATTGCAGTCATCACCAATGCCTATTCCAATTCGTCTTCGTCTTTATTTAGTGCACGTTTTCAGCGCAGCATAGAAGAAGTATTGGTCAGCCCGCTCCACTCCACTCTCATCTTAATTGGTTATACCCTTGGGGGTGTGTTACGTGCGCTGTTGGTGGCACTTTTAGTCTTAGGGGTAGCGGCATATTTCGTCGATCTCTCTGTTATTCATTTACCTGCCACCTTTGGTGTCATTCTCTTAATCGCTTGCTTATTTTCATTAGCAGGTTATACCAATGGCATGTTGGCAAAAACTTATGATAGTGTGATGGTGGTACCCACATTCATCCTCTCCCCCTTAACTTATTTAGGCGGCGTTTTTTATTCCATTTCCATGCTACCCCCCTTCTGGCAGCATATGGTCTTACTCAATCCGATTTTTTACATGGTGGAATTATTGCGTTATGTGATGCTGGATCACCCCAGTCACCATGTTGGACTAGCATTAACCGTATTATGTCTATTGAACATAGGCGTATTCGGATTGAACATATGCTTGATGCGGCGTGGCACTGGAATCCGCGACTAGTGATAGGCAATCATCTTAGGATCGCGGACGCGGTCCTTATTTTCTATTTATCCGTTGTTAGCCATAGCCATACACTCATCACTAGAGACGACGCTGTCCTCAGACCCACAGCAACAAAAAAAACGCAACCAGCTATTCGCTGGTCTGGGAAAACACGCATTGGAAGGTTTGAGGCGTGTCGCGCCTGAATTTATTTTATGATCCAGAATGTCTTTTTCCCAAGGCTTGGGTTGCTCTTCTATTGCCATCTGTGTCAGCGACATTTGAACAGGCTCCTGAATGAAATAGTCTCCTGGAACAGTTACCCAATCATCATTGTCCGACCTACCTGTAGAAACAAATTCAACACCGTTTAGATCGCTTCGTTCATCCTTCATTTCATCGGGCTTACCACAAGGCGTTATCAGACCATAATCGTCATAACATGCTAAAGTAGCTAATATTTGAATAGATTCAAGAGGTTCCTCCATGAAAGTTTCTGAGCGTTTCACTGAGCGGTATAACGCAACCTCGAGCTCCTGCGCCATCTTTTTTGCAGCGATTTTATCTAGCAAAATACGAACACAACGTGCTAGATACGCTTTATCAAATGCTGCCATCGAATGAGGCACGCACTTCAAATGTAGGCGTTGAGCGATTGTATTGAGTTCTGCTATTTTCTCGGCGCTCAGCTCTTCTTCTGTATAATAACTTTCTGGCATCACAAAGCTTTCGTTCAACTCCAGCTTTGGACAGTTATAATAGCGCATCCAATAATAAGAAAATTTAGTACAATCAGGCGTACCCGAAGGCAAAACTGTGTTGCCTGGTTGCATATGGTTGATCACATCCACGACTGATTGCGTCGGATATTTCGCACCTGGAACAGCCCAATTATTCTCCAAAGATGCATAAATTTGATCTGACTTCAACCCATATCTGGCCTTTAATCGATCAAACAATTGCTTAAACAAAGCCAGATTATCATCCCCATCTTCAAAAAACCACGCCGCTCGCGTTTCTAAATACTCGATAACAATGGGACTACCGCTAATCGTTATGGAACAAGTATGTTGCTCATAAAAAACAGCCAGCGTAATAACAGACTCAACACCCATTGTTGCCTTGGTCACCATTTTCAAATCACAACCACTGCCATGAACAAAGAAAACAAACAAAGTCGTCATTGAAAACCTCTTACTCGCCTGTTATACGAATTTTTCTGAAATAATGTAACACAAAAGATATACAAAAAGACAAGATATAACATTGCAAACTTCCTGGAAACTACTATGGATATCAAATAATAACCTAGACCATACCATTAATTGTTAATATTTTCAACACTGAATTTATATTTTGGCCAAAAAAGAAGGGGTGGGGATGTGCGTAAGTCTTATTAAAATCTAAACGACCGTGATATCGAGCCGAGCTCCGTTTACAACAGAACGCCTCTCAGAGTAACTGCCTAACGGCTTGTGCGCTACAACGTTCTCCTGACCAATCGGCCAGTAGCTATGAGCTGTTCGATAATCACTAGTCTTACTATAACTATAGCTCAAAAAAGTGATTTTGTCCAATTTTTGCACTAAAAATGACGCCAAGCTGCTTTTTTATGGTTTTTTCAGATTAAGCTGGCTAAAACGGCAAAAACCAAATATCCTCCCATTGAATTCAGCAAAACATTCACTGCTTGATTTCAACAATGACATGATCTCACATTAGGAATACACCGATGCCAACTGGAACCGTGAATAACTATAATAAGAGCAGGGGCTATGGATTCATTACCGCGGACAACAACGAGGGTGAAGTTTTTGTGCATTTTTCTGAGGTTAAAATAGCGGGATATAAAGAATTACAAATAGGGCAACGAATCAGCTATGAATGTAAAACGAGCGACCGCGGCCCTTGTGCAACCGATGTAAAGATTATTACGGACTAAATTGGGTTTTATTGTAACTGCTCAGAGGGTAATATCGACGCTCGGAGAATGGTCTGATTTTCGTTCAATATACCCAAAATATTGACGTTCCTCGCTACGGAGTGAGTCGTTACGTTTTATTTTACGATTGCCTACGCACCCCCCCCCACAAACGCCAGCCGCTGTATTCTGCTTTGCTGATCTCTTAATAATGCTGTAGAAAAATGCCCGCTCAAAGCATATACCGCCCTATAGTCTCCAACCAAATAAGCGTCGGAGTGTAATGTGTAGGGACTCAGGTATATCGCAGATCCAAATGGAAGATAAAAGGCAGTTAAGTAAAAATAGGCGCCCTCTTGCCGTCCAAGCAAAATATGTCCGCCTGATTGTGCATTTTGTGGCGCCCCAAAATGAGGTTGATCATGATATTCAATATATTCTCCCCCCCCCCCCCCCCAATTCGGTGCGAGCCAAATAATGTTCCACATAATGTTGACCCGCTGATACTTCCGTAAGCGGTAATGTCTCTTGCGTTTCAAACGTCACAACAGAGCCTGCCGTCAACCATCGCGCATGATAAAACGCCAAATCTGCATGATTGGCTGTCACAATGGGAACCTGTATTGCCTCGGTCCCTTGATTCACCAAAGAGCCCATTCCTCCCAAAATATTGGCGCCCGACGCCTCAGAAATA
Organism: Legionella genomosp. 1; assembly: GCA_945878975.1. Taxonomy (GTDB): domain Bacteria; phylum Pseudomonadota; class Gammaproteobacteria; order Legionellales; family Legionellaceae. Next base: position 45,675 of record CAMCUM010000014.1, on the reverse strand, counting down.
ACCGCATCGTACCATTGACCACGGAATACTGCGTGCTTAGGCAAGCGGATCTGCGCAACGTAATTCGGAATAGGTTCATTTGCAGTCGTAACCATGAGGTTTGGCATAGGATGATCCACAAATTGGTAGGTCTGCTTAGGTTTGATCACAGCGATGATGTCACGCGTCACCATAAAAGACTCTTTATGCTTCCCTTTGCGGTTCACGATCAAACGATTGAGAGACGCTAGCATAGGGTGCGGTATTCGCGGATATGTTTTAAATTATCGTGCATGACTATGCCTCTTCATCTTGAGAATACATCCGAATACCCATAAAATTCATAGCTGCCATGCTGAGAAAGACCCCCAAGGCAATCCAATTAAACAATGCCCAGTGCAAATAATCTTGGGGAGAAATACCCAACGTAGCTGTGATAAATACCCCGGAGCTGGTCCAAGGAATCAAAGGCGTCGATAAAGTACTGCCCACTTCAATTGCTTTGGATAATACACAAGTATCCCAACGCATTTTATGGTACGTTTCCTTAAAAATGCGCGCAGTTAAAATAATGCTGAGATAGGCTTCCCCCATCAGTACATTACAAGAAATCGCAGCAAACACGGTGGTCGCCACCAAGCGAAACGGGCTGGTTAAATAAGGCAACAACCGCATAAACAAGGTGGTAATCAATTGATAAGAGTCCAGTAATCCACCCAGAATGAGAATCAATAAGGTCAAAGACATCGACCATAACATGCTTTCGATACCGCCATGCTTCCATACAGCATCTAAAATAACAGACCCAGTCCCTGGTAATTTTGGGCCGCAAAACAAACTGTCCAACACCGCTACTATGGAAAACTTTTGTACGCCGACCGCCACACCTATTGCCAAAAATATGGACAACAACATAGTCAATTCCGCAGGTCTCTTTTTAAGACTCAACCAGAGCATCCCCAGCATAGGTAACAAGGTCATGACATGAATCGTAAATTGGCTACTGATCTTCTGGCGCAAGGCTATGACATCCGAGAAAACCATGCTCTGCTCAAACCCATAATGAGAGCCTACCCACCAAAATGCGGCCAGACTCAATAAATAGGCAGGAAGCATACTATAGGTCATGCCTTTGATATGCTTATATAAATTGGTTTCTGTTGTCAAAGCTGACAGCATCGTGGTATCCGACATCGGCGAAAATTTATCGCCCAAATAAGCACCAGAAACAATCATACCCGCTGTAATAGGCGCAGGAATATGCAAAAGCGTCCCAATGCCCATCAAAGCCACACCCATGGTGCCAATCGTGCCCCAGCACGACCCTATCACCAAAGACATTAAGCTACATAACAACATGCCAATAGGTAAAAAATTTTGTGGCGTAATAAATTGCAAACCATAATAAATCAAGGTCGGAATCGCACCAGACATGATAAACCCAGCGATCACAGCACCGATTAAGATAAAAAACAAAAAAACGCCTGCTGATTTTTGAATAGCAGACACCATGCTCCATTTCAGCCGCAGCACATCTGGATCAATATAGTAAGCATGGCCTACCGCCCAACAAATACACAGAAGCATCAGGCTATGTAAACTAACATGCAGTACAAACAGCCCCCAAAACATCAAGCTGATAAGACCCACCACACACAGCAAAGCTTGGTAACCACTCGGTTTATTTTGCATCATCGTTTGTATTTCCAATCAATTTAAGCAAAGTGTAGCATTCTGTATATGCTGAGCAGGGATCCCTATCCCTGAGTCACGCACCGTGATGATGTGCTGTGCCGCATCGGAGGTCAAATCAATCCAAATGTCGCCACCTTGAGGGGTATAACGCAACGCATTGGACAGTAAATTGATCATCATCCGCTTAAACAACCCTCGATCGACATGCAGGTCTATGTCACCATGACAGTGTAACCGGATCTGCTTTTCCTCTGCCAAACCTTGATAAAATTCAAACAAATTCTGAATCTCTTCACGCGCAGAAAACAGCTCGTACGTTACGCTTAATTGTCCATAATCAGAGCGCGCTAGAAACAATAAATTATCGATCAGTTTTGCCAAATCTTTAAATTCGTGCATTTGTGTCAACAGGGTGTGACTTGATCTTTGGCGGTCAGAAACAAGACAGGGATATCCGGCATGAGCTGCCGAATCTTTTGCAACACAGTCCAACCATCCATAACAGGTAACATGACATCCAAAGTAATCAAATCATAAGACTCATTTTCTGCCATATGTAACCCATCTTGGTCATTGTGAGCCACATCGGTGACATAATGATGCTCTTTCAATCCTTGTGCCAGATAAGAAGCAGTGGTTTTATTATCCTCAATGATCAAAATCTTCGGCATAAATAATTTAATAATTAAACAATATTTACAAATTGTGACACTTTTGGAGATAAAAATCAATGTTGTCTTTACAAAACCGTAGGGCTTCGTGAGATGAATTGTCAACAGACCCTAATATGATTTATCATATTCCTTTCACGAATGAATTTTGAGTTTTTATTCTATCGCTTTTTAGGGCTAAGCTACGATTAAAAACTCGCAATAGAACTGGCTATTACTCCTTTTTAATCGTAGCTTAGCCCTAAAAATCAAATCGCCTAAAATCCCTAAAACTCATCCGTAAAAGGTATATCAAAAATATGAAGACATTCATTAAAAACCTTCCTAAAGTCGAACTTCATATTCACATTGAAGGCACGCTTGAACCCGAGTTAATGTTTTTATTGGCGGCGCGTAATCAGATCAACATACCTTACAAAAGCCCGGAAGAACTAAGAATTTCATATCAATTCAAAGATCTACAATCCTTTTTAAATCTTTATTATGCGGGTACTCAAGTTTTACAAACAGAGCAAGATTTTTTTGATTTAACTTGGGCCTATATCCAAAAAATTCATCAGCAGAATGTAAGACATACCGAAGTGTTTTTTGATCCACAAACCCATGTATCGCGCGGGATTGATATGGGCGTTGTCATCAATGGGATAGACAGAGCATTGAAACTAGCACAAAAACAATTTGATATCAGTTCCGGATTGATTTTATGTTTTCTAAGGGATTTATCACCCGAAAGTGCCATGCAAACATTAGACCAAGCTTTGCCATATCTAGATAAATTGATAGCAGTTGGTTTGGATTCAGCAGAATGGAATCATCCACCCAAAAAATTCACCGCCGTCTTTCATAAAGCCAGAGAGCATGGCTTGTTAACGGTTGCGCATGCAGGCGAAGAAGGCCCGCCAGATTATATTACGCAAGCTTTAGATGATTTAAAAGTCTCACGCATTGATCATGGGGTGCGTTGTTTAGAGGATATCCATCTGGTGCAGCGTTTACAAAAACATCAGATCCCATTAACCGTTTGTCCCCTGTCTAATATTAAACTATGTGTTTTCAAAAATATGGCACAACATCCGATCAAAAAAATGTTGGATATGGGCTTAGCGGTTACTATCAATTCAGATGATCCAGCTTATTTTTCTGGATACATAGAAGAAAACTACCTTGCTATAGCGGAAGCGTTTCATATGACCAATCAAGATTTATTGCAATTAGCAAAAAATAGCATCGATGCAAGCTTCTGCAGTCCTCAACGCAAGACACAATTATTTTCTGAGCTAGGTCAGGTGATTGCCTAGATCACGCTCATGTTCCTGTTATACGCAAACCTATCAACAATAAGGGATAAATCATATGCCATTCCAAAAATCAAATCGGCGCCATACTTTCAATGGTATATTTTTTACTTGTCTCTTTGTACTTTTAAGCTACTACCTCGCAAGTTTACAATGGGCCACAGAAAAAGGCTTTAGTCCAATAGTGATTGCCATAGTGCTCGGCATGACTTATGGCAGCACGCTGCGTCATCATTTACCCCATGAATGGACACCAGGAATTCAGTTCCTTGCTAAGCGTATTTTACGACTTGCTATTATTTTGTATGGTTTCCGACTGACTTTCCAACAAATTGCTGCTGTCGGTTTTGAGGGGTTTATTCTAGATTTATTGATAGTCAGTTTCACCCTGATAATCGGTACATGGGCTGGCATGAAACTATTTAAACTTGATCGAGACACCTCCCTTCTTATTAGTAGTGGCGCCGCCATTTGTGGCGCAGCAGCAGTATTAGCAACTGAAAGTGTGTTAAACAGTGAGCCTTACAAAGCCGCTATTGCTGTCATCTGTGTGGTTATATTTGGTACTACTGCCATGTTTTTATATCCCTTTATGCAACATGCAGGTTGGTTTGGTTTTGATAATACGCATTATGCGATCTTTGTTGGTGGAACGATTCATGAGGTCGCACAGGTTCTTGTGGCTGGATCACAAATAAGCCCACAAACAGGCAATGTTGCTGTCATTGTAAAAATGACACGTGTGATATTATTAGCGCCGGCACTTATTGTTCTTAGTGTTTTTATAAAACGCACCGGGACACACAAGCGACCCTATAAAATCACCGAAACCATCCCGTGGTTTGCAGTGATTTTTATTGGAGTTGTTGGTTTGAATTCATTGAACCTACTTTCGGGAACAATCGTCAATGCTATTAACCAAATAGATGGTTTTTTACTAACTTTAGCAATGGCAGCATTGGGCATTGAAACCAACCTTGTTAAAGCCAAAAATATAGGCTTAAAACCATTCTATCTGTCTATGTTTTTATTCACTTGGTTAATCAGTGGTGGTTACTTATTGAGTCGGATATTGTTTGGCTTACATTAGTCCGATTTAAAGACACATTATTTTGCTTAACCACGCCAAAACTAACGGAACCCCAGTTCGGAGTTATTTTAGTCGTCCAGTAAAATATTGGTGTAAAATGCTGGTTAATAGGGTTGCATAAGGAATGCCTTCGCGTAAAGCGATTGCTTGAGCTTTTTCTACATCTCTTGAGGTCATACGAATATTTACACGCTTTATTTTGGCGCCACTGTCTCTAAGGATTTCTGTATATCGTTGCACCTCCGCTGCTTCATTTTCAATAGGCTTATATCCACCAGCTTCTAAAGCTGAAATCATTTCACTATCTGCATCAAGAATGGATGTTTTCTTTCGACTCATTTTACTCATCCTCCACTAAATTGTTTGTGTAAAACTCTCGAATGAAAAATGCTCTTCACCATGTTCTTGAAGAATGAACTGGACCCATGCTGGGTTTGACAATCTGCGCGTATCAACTATATTCAACAGAGACGCCAATCTTTGAAGGCATCATGAAGAAGCCACAGGAAAACCTAGATTACAGCAAGGCTTTACAGATGTTTGCCAATTATTTGCACACCCTTACGCTGAAACCAAACTACGCTCTCACAGCAAAAGAGATTAAGCTTATCAGAACGATTCGTACCATTTACAATCCATTCTTCAGGTTAACTAGCTACTTTCGCCCCCTAGATTTTCCTTGTCCGGAATTATTAGATATGGACGAGACTTTAAAACAGTCTATCTATGAACATATAGAGCCCTATATCAAGGATATTTTACGAGCAAACGAACTCCCTCCTAATACACCATGGATTCAAACTATTTCGACAGCCAATACACCAACAGTGAGCTGGGAAAGTATATTGGAAGAGGATCTCTTTGCATACGCTGAAGAAGACAGTGAAGACAATCAGGCTCAACATTCAGAACGCTTCGATAAAAAAGACAGAATTTTAAGTTTATTGGACTATCTTCAAACTAAGTATAGCCTAGCAAATCAAGAGAAAGCCAAGTGCGATCCCGACGTTAAGCTGCTCATTTTAGAAATTAATTCAGCCACACGAAAAATCATGGCTAACATCGAAACTAATCTAGCGACGGATGATTACTTCAGTGACGAATTCTTAGATTCACTCAGTCCTACGACCATAGAGCGTCTTGATGCTATAGCACAACTTCATAAAGACGAAATTACTCGCTTTAAAGATGAGCTCAACGAATTTTATTCACCGGAAAAAAAGGTTGAGACACAAGAAGGCACAACCACTTCCGAAGAAAACAGCGATGACTCATCCGACTCTGAGAATCGTCCCCTTTAAAGACCTGGGGTATATTGATGATGTTTTAGATGAAATTTAAAGCATTCACATCTCTTTAATTAGCGACGGGGACACTTCCATCCATATCACTTCCACTACAATTTTGCTAGAATCCCAACCTATTCAAACCAGTCACTGTGGCCAAACATGCAGACGAACCATACCCCCATGATGCAACAGTATCTACAACTTAAAGCGGATTATCCGGATATCCTTCTCTTCTATCGCATGGGAGATTTCTACGAATTGTTTTTTGAGGATGCCAAACGTGGGTCACAGTTGTTAGACCTCACCTTAACGCATCGCGGTCAATCAGCTGGCCAACCGATTCCGATGGCTGGGGTGCCCTATCATGCGGTTGACAACTACTTATCGCGCTTACTCAAAAAGGGAGAATCTGTTGCGATTTGTGAACAATTCGGCGAATCTGGCAAAGGGCCTATGGAGCGTAAAGTGGTCCGGGTTCTCACGCCAGGTACCATCACCGATGAATCGCTGTTGGAGGCGCGCCGTGATGTCATTTTGTTGGCCATTTACCCCCAACGCCAGCGCTTTGGTTTGGCCTGGGTGGATTTAGCGGGGGGGCGTTTTCATTTGACCCAGGTCAATGATGAAGCACAATTACAAGCAGAAATTGCACGTTTAAATCCCAGTGAATTTCTCTTGCCTGCTAGCAAAGATCTCAAACTCCAGCTAGAAAATGGAGCCATCACACACCGACCCATATGGGATTTTGATCCCGAACGTGCTCGTAGTCTCTTGCAAGCACAATTCAAACAATCGACTTATTTGACTGATCCCAATTGCGCGTTGGCCCTCCCAGCTGCAGGCGCCCTGCTGACTTATCTCAAAATCACTCAGTGCCAAACTTTACCGCATTTGACCACATTAACATTAGAACAATCCGACGAATTTTTACTCTTAGATGCCGCTACACAGCGTCATTTAGAAATTTTCGCTCCCAATCTTGGGCAGCATCGTCATTGTTTATTACATGCACTGGATCATACGGCTTCTACGATGGGGAGTCGCTTGCTGCAACGATGGTTATCCAAACCTTTGCGCGACCAAAACGTTTTAACCCAACGCCAAGAAGCCATTCAAGCCTTAATGACACAACAATTAGATATCCCCATCCATGATTTTGCACGCGAAATATGTGATTTAGAACGTATCACCGCACGGATCGCATTACGCTCAGCGCGACCGCGTGACTTGGTGGCATTACGTCATACTTTGGGATTGATCCCTCAATTCCACCAAATCTTACAACATTGCCCTGCCAAGCTACTCCAAGACTTGCTGCAGGAATCAACCCCTTTGCCACATATCCACCAACTCTTAATGGAGGGGTTGTTAAGAGAACCGGCTACCTTGATTCGCGATGGCGGCGTAATTGCTGAACATTTCGATGAAGAACTCGATGCATTGCGCCGTTTGAGTACCAATGCCACAGATATTATGCTCCAACTAGAGCAAAATGAAAAAACCAAATCAGGCTTATCCACCTTAAAATTTGGTTTCAATCGCGTTCAAGGTTATTACATAGAATTATCCAAGGCTCAAGCCACCCAAGTTCCGGCCCATTTTCAACGCAAACAAACTTTGAAAAACGTCGAGCGTTATATCACCCCAGAACTCAAAACTTTCGAAGAACAAGTTCTTTCTGCACAAGCCAAAGCATTGGCACGCGAAAAATGGTTATACGAAGGGATCATTGAAGCGCTGAATGAAGCATTACGTCCTCTGCGTGCGATGGCTGCTGCTTTAGCGCAAATGGATGTCTTAGCAAACTTAGCCTCTCATGCGCGCACCCATCACTGGACTCGTCCCATTTGGTCAACAAAACCAGGTATCGACATCAGAGCCGGTCGCCACCCCGTAGTGGAACAGATTATCCAAGAACGCTTCATTCCCAATGATATGACGCTACAGCCACAACAAAATATGCTGCTGATCACGGGTCCCAATATGGGGGGTAAATCAACTTACATGCGCCAAACAGCTTTGATAGTACTTTTGGCACATATTGGAAGCTATGTACCAGCCACACATGCGTGTTTAGGACCCCTTGATAAAATTTTCACCCGGATAGGCGCCGGAGACGATCTCGCCTCTGGACAATCCACCTTCATGGTTGAAATGGCAGAAACCGCTTATATTTTACAGGAAGCCACGCCACTCAGCTTGGTGCTAATTGATGAAATTGGACGCGGCACCAGTACCTATGATGGGATGGCATTGGCCCATGCCTGCTGCGTTTATTTGGCAGATACCATCCGTTCTTTGACTTTGTTTTCTACCCATTATTTTGAACTTACGCAATTATCTGAGCATTACCCGCAAATTCGCAATATTCATTTGGCAGCAGCACTCACGGCAGGTAAAATCGTATTTTTATATCATGTGGAACCAGGCCCCACTGATCGCAGCTACGGGTTAGAAGTAGCCGCGCTCGCTGGGATCCCTGATGCCGTATTAACCATGGCGCGAGCCCATTTAAGGAATGATCATGCCTTACACACCGAGCTTACGATCGAAACGTTTGCGTAATACCGCAACTGTTCGCGATATGGTGCGTGAAACCCGTCTGCATAAGGATAAAATTATTGCACCGCTCTTTATCCATGCGACTATCCCTAGCAAACAAGCCATTCGCTCCATGCCGGGTCATTATCAATTGCGTTTACAAGATTTGGATGCCGAAATGACCGAGCTCAGCGAGCTCGGGATCCGTGCTGTTTTATTATTTGGGATCCCCGCTTATAAAGATGCACGTGGTTCCGCTTGCCTGGCTGAAGACGGCATCATTCAGCAAGCCATTCGCCGCATCAAAACCACGCATCCAAATATCACCGTTATTGCGGATCTCTGCTTGTGCGAATATACCGACCATGGGCATTGCGGTATTTTACAAGAGCAACAAATTGATAATGATGCAACACTGGTGCAATTAGCCGAGCAAGCGGTCAGTTTAGCACGCGCAGGCGCCGATTGGATTGCACCAAGCGCCAACACAGACGGAATGGTCGGTGCCGTGCGCCAAGCGTTGGATCACGCCGGATTTCAACACGTGACCATTTTAAGTTATGCCGCAAAATATAGCTCCTGTTTCTACGGCCCCTTCCGCGAAGCCGCACAAGGCGCCCCACAATTTGGCGACCGCAAAACCTATCAAATGGATCCTGCCAATGGCCAAGAAGCCCTTCGCGAAGTTGCATTAGATCTTGAAGAAGGCGCTGATCTGATTATGGTCAAACCAGGCATGCTGTATTTAGATGTCATTTATCGGATCAAACAAAAATATCCGGAAGTGCCTCTCGTTGCTTATCAAGTCAGCGGAGAATTCGCTATGATCAAAGCGGCCGCTGCGCAAGGGTGGGTCAGCGAACCAGCAGCCATCCTGGAAAGCATCACCGCCTTACACCGCGCAGGTGCAGATTTGGTCATTACGTATTTTGCGAAAGAATTAGCAAGATTGATTTAGACACAACTTTAGCCATTTTTATAATTTGATTGAAAAACTGTACTGAGTTGCTTCACACGTTCGCAATGACGACAAATTTAGTGCCTGTTTAAAAATGGCAAATTAAGAAAGATCACGAGGTTTGAGTACTTGTCGGTACAAATCCTCATAACTCTGTATCATCTGTTGACCGGTAAACAGGGCCTGATGTCGTAACGCAGCTGCTTGACCCATGCTTGCGGCCTGTTCCGGATCTCTCCACATCTGAGCCAATGCCGCACGTAACGCTGCGACATCATTAGGGGGCACCACTAAACCGGTAGTATCATGCAGATTCACGTAAGAAGTACCCGTGCCCAATTCTGTCGAAATCATGGGTTTCTTCAGCATAGAGGCTTCCAATAATGAGACGCCGAATGCTTCGGAACGCTGAACGGAGGGAAAAACAAGCGCTAGGCATAAATGTAATAATGCCATTTTATCTTCTTCGGAAACATTTCCTAAAAAATGCACATTGGGTAAATTCAATTGTTGCGCTTGCTCCTGCAATGCTTGCTCACAGGGGCCCTGACCCACCAACAATAATGGATAATTCGTTCCTTGCACCGCTTCTAATAAAATAGGCAATCCCTTATAATAACGCATCATCCCTACAAATAAAAAAAAGCGCTCTCCAAAACGCTGCTTCCAATAGGCAATCCGCTCTGCGGATGGTTGTGGGTAAGTATGTCGATCAATCCCCAAAGGAATGACGACTGTTTTATCACGATAGGTTTGCAAAACGGGACTACTGGCTAGATATTGTGGTGACGTGGCGACAATCGCCTGCATCGAACCTAAAAAACGATGCATCAACGGTGCATAACAGCGCAATAATAATTTTTGGCGAACCACGTCCGAATGATAGGTCACGATACTGGGTTTGCGAATGCGCCAGGACAAATGCAAGAGATCGGCAAACGGCCAAGGAAAATGATAATGGATCAGATCGAAGTCTTGCACCACACGCGGAAAATCACGCAACATCTGCCAAGACATGCTATTCGAAGCAATCGATAGTTGTTCCGGGTAGCGCAAATTTTTGATACCGCGAAACCCTTCGATATACCTTGGAGCGTGTCGCGCAGATTGTCGAGTCAGAGATAAAACAGTATAGTCGAACTCAGTTGGATGCGGCGTCGCAACAAATTGCGCGAGCACTTGTTCTGTCCCACCCATCGTGTCATTAATAAATGTTTTATAAACGTGTAAAATTTTCATAGAGAGTGATCATAGTTGTTCAGGAACGCACGTGCAATAAGTTTATTAATCATTGTGTTAGCACCTTAAAAAATCCGATGCTCTCAAACAACGCAGCTTTATGAAAAAACTATGCAAGAATGACCTATTCCTGTGAATCTCTCCGTATGTATCCGCCAGAACCGTTAACATATTTTTTCCAATACTTCTTGAACATGCCGCACAGGAAAGATCTCCATATCTTTGCACTGCTTTGGCGCATTTCCTGCCGGGACAATCGCAGATAGAAAACCGTGTTTGCTCGCTTCGCGTAATCGCTCTTGTCCACAGGGAACCGGTCGAATTTCTCCGGCCAAACCAATTTCTCCAAATATCACCGTACGTTGATCAAAAATACGATTTCTAAAACTGGATACCATTGCTGCAAGCACCGCTAAATCACAGGCTGTTTCCATCACTTTCACGCCACCTACCACCGACACAAACACATCTTGATCAAAAGTAGCAATCCCACCATGCCGATGTAATACCGCCAATAAGATAGCCAAACGATTATGATCCAATCCCGCTGTCACACGGCGCGGTTGTTGGCCATGCGCCTCATCCACTAGTGCTTGCACTTCGACCAGCAACGGGCGTGATCCCTCCCAAGTCACCATCACAGCAGATCCCGGCATGGGGTCCGGTTGCTTGGATAAAAAAATGGCCGAGGGATTCGCAACTTCTTTCAAACCTCGGTCGGTCATAGCAAAGATACCTAATTCATTCGCTGCGCCAAAGCGATTTTTCACGGCCCGTATCATCCGAAATCGACTATCCGCCTGCCCTTCAAAATACAAGACACAATCGACAATATGCTCTAATACTCTTGGGCCCGCCAAAGCACCTTCTTTCGTGACATGTCCTACCAAAAAGATAGCCGTCTGAGTCATCTTAGCGTAACGTACCAGCAGCGCAGCTGATTCACGCACTTGACTTACCCCTCCTGGTGCAGAACTGATGGTTTCAGTAAACAACGTTTGGATAGAATCAATCACCATCACGCGAGGTTGTTCTTTTTTAGCATGTTGTAAAATGGTTTCGACTTGCGTTTCAGCCAATAAACGCAAATCATCCACTGCCAGCTGGAGTCGTTGTGCGCGCAATGCGATTTGTTGCAAAGACTCTTCACCCGTCACATAGAGGACTTTGCCATGCGCAGACAAATTAGCCAATGTTTGTAAAAGAACCGTAGATTTACCAATACCCGGATCGCCACCAATCAGTACGACAGAGCCATCCACCAAACCGCCGCCCAACACCCGATTTAATTCAGTTAACCCACAATCCATACGGGATTGGTGATCAATCACCACATCAGATAATGTTGTCACCACTGAGCGTTGATTAGCATAATGCGTCATACGGGGAGATGCGTTGGATTTACTCTCTTCCAAGATGGTATTCCAAGCGCCACATTGGGTACACACGCCGGACCATTGAGAAAACACTGTTGCACATTGACTGCAAACAAAACATGTTTTAACTTTCATCCATTCTCCTTCAATTTCATTGGGAAAAACAGCACGAATGAGTATATACTATAATCCTAAAAATCGGCTGGCTTATTCTAAAGATTACTATGACAAAACCTAAGCATTTCGAACAATCTATCACTGAGTTAGAAACCATTGTAGCACGTTTGGAAAAAGGAGACTTAGATCTCGAGAGTGCTTTGCAACAATTCGAACAAGGCATTCATTTAGCACGCACCTGCCAAACTGCTTTACGACAAGCTGAGCAAAAAATAGAAAAATTATCTACGCATATCGACCAACCCATTGCAGATGAGGAGTCTCATGACTAATACCCCTATCATGACCAACCCGACGTTGGCATCTTATAAAGAGCGCCATGAGCGTGTTCTGCACGATCTTGTTCAACAAGAATCCGTTCCAGCCCAACAATTACACGAAGCCATGCATTATGTGCTATTTTCAGGAGGCAAACGCATTCGACCTCTGTTGGTCTACGCTTGTGGTGAACTATTTAATCTGCCTCTTATTAGCTTAGATATTATGGCCGCATCCATTGAAATGATGCATACCTATTCTTTGGTGCACGATGATTTACCCGCTATGGATAATGATGATCTCCGTCGCGGACGCCCAACCTGTCATAAAGCCTTTGATGAAGCGACTGCCATATTAGTGGGAGATGGCTTACAAGCCTATGCCATAGAAGTTGTGGCGCAACATCTGCCTAAGACAGTAGACATGCAAAAAACAGTGGCCATTATTCACGAAATTGTCCAAGCTTGCGGCCCTTCCGGCATGGTCTCTGGCCAAAGTCTAGATTTATCTGCCCTAACCCGTCCAGATATTTCTGCAGCACAATTAGAAACGATTCATCAGCTCAAAACGGGACGTTTGATTCTGGCATGCATCAATGTCGTACTGACTGCAGCACTTCCTTCCGACCAAGAAATCGCTGCTCTACAAAAATTCGCCCAACATTTAGGTATATTATTTCAAATGCAAGATGATTATTTGGATCAATATGGCTCTACAGATGCCCTTGGAAAGGGCCGATCTTCAGATTTGGCCAATCAAAAACAAACTTTCGCTAACCTGTGCACTCAAACAGAGCTTGCAGAGCTCATCGCGCAACACATCTATCATGCGGAGCAAGCACTATTAGTGTTCCAAGATCGAGCGCACAGTTTAAATGAACTTCTGACAAGCATCCGAAACAGGGTATAGTAATAGTATTAGAGGTGTCACAATGAACGTATACGATGAAAGTGGTTATATTGATTTCGAACAACAGGAACAAGAAGAAAAATCACGATTAAATAATACTAAAAAATATGATGCATCACCCGCATCGTCTCGTACGCCCCAAAGAGAACAAATAACGCATAAAAGCAGATCAATACCCGACAAGGAGCGTTTGGCTGCTCGCCTATTCTCACCTGCTAATTTAGGATTAGTAACGTTGTTTCTACCATCACTCACATCACAACACAAGCGCCAAGACGATGTCGCACATACCGTCCGTTTGAATATGGGTCGAGTCTATCTGAAATTCGTTATCCAAGCGTTGCTCTATCTTCTCAGTACATATATTTTCATTTCCGCAGTAACGCTTTTTTTCAAGCTACCCTGCATGATTTTAATACCCATCGCCATCCTCTGTGCCCTCCAACTCGCTGCACGTTCCATGATGTATGGCATAAACAGATTGCACGCCGCGAATGCTGATCAAAATTACTCATTGACCAACGATATCATATGGGCCTCAAATAAATTTCAAGGCCTCATTGAGCACGCATCCAATTTCGCATTGAGATTATTTACATTTATCCCAGAAAGATTAGCTCAAACAACCTTACTAGACAGACAGATGGCGCATATCCCTGACTATAGTAGACGAACAAACCAGTACCGGGGATAATATGAGGGTAAGAAAGTCAAAGTTTAAATACCTATCGCCTCGTCTTGTAAATACGATTCCTTAAGTTGTCGTCCCCGCGTACTGATATATCCCTACAAGTTTGTTAAAAATAATTGCAGTAAAGCGCTATTAATGATCTAATTCTCCTCAATAACTGGACTTTGAACAACCAATATAAATTGATTCTTCGAGCAAACCAAATCGCGATGCAGGCGTTAAAAAATATGCTTTGTTAACAATTCATCTCAAAAGCCCTACACACCATCCTCTCGAATAAATCGTATGAACGGAACATAGGACTTGTAGAAATTTTAGTTCGAGCCTGCTGTACCCTTATTCTCTACCTGTTGCCCAATTGATAGCGCCACCTATGGCACCTCCAATTCCGCCAGCAATAGCACCTCCAATAGCTCCAGGGATTGCACCAATTCCGCCCGAAATAGCACCACCAACTGTGCCATAAGCAGCACCTGTAGTAGCACCAACTGCGGCGCCATTCACGACGCTTCCAATAAGGTCACGAGAAGGATGTGTCAGCGCATGGATGCATACAGCAATCGCTTCCTGTGTTGGTATTTGTCCTTTAGATAATAAATTATCTAAAATTTCATGACTCCCACCACCTGCTCTTTTTTGAGAAAATTTTCCCTTTAACTCAGGAAGCTCTAGAGATTGCAAAAACTCTAAAAACTCATTTGTGTTCTTACATTGACAAGTCGTTACGCTCCTCGTAATGAAGTCAGTTTAGAGTTAACCGCACTTTTAATTCATCCAATCCTAAATTAAAACTTGACAGCCCTGGCTACCCTCTCGTATACTGCTGCCTCTGACAGTTTGGGGTTATAGCTCAGCTGGGAGAGCGCTTGCATGGCATGCAAGAGGTCGGCGGTTCGATCCCGCCTAGCTCCACCAAAACAAGATTAAAAATTAAATTTAATATCTTGTTTTATGGAGTACATGTCGTTATACTGCCCGAGTAGTATAAATTGTTGTCCCCATCGTCTAGAGGCCTAGGACACTGCCCTTTCACGGCGGCAACAGGGGTTCGAATCCCCTTGGGGACGCCATCACAATCTTTCAAATATGGTGCGCGTATTAAAACCGAATAGGCGTTCATGCATACGGTACGCATATTCATCTGTCATATTGGCTATATAATCACATATCACTCGGTGTGAACTAGCTGTATCGGTTGATTCTTTGAACAAGATACGATTCTTGGCATCTAATAAGTTTTCCGGATTAGAGCCGAATGCTTCAAACAAACGCAACACTACTTTCTGACCGCCATACTCAAATGTTCGAGCAGCTTGGGAGTCAATCACATATTGGTAAATACGTGCTTTACAATAATCCAAAAAACGCTGAGCAGCAGGATGTAACACCAAATTATATTGTAACATTGGGTGTTCAAATGCTGCCTGCACCAAGGTTATGTCCACCGCCGTAATAAAATAATTCACCATCTCACCAATGGCTTCTTTACGCGTTGATAAAGAATGTGAAAAAAGCGCATCAAGTAATTGAGTCGGCTGAGCAGTCCAAGGCGTTTCGATTAAAACATCGCGCAATTCCAACGTATCAAATTGGTCACGCGTAATCAATCGCAAATGAATAGCGTCTTCTAAATCATGCACACCATAAGCAATATCATCCGCAATATCCATAATAGAACAATCAAAACTATGATAAGCCGCCGAGCCATGTTGATACTGATCCGGTACCTGACGCAACAGTTGAAATTTGGTTTGATCCGCTACAGAAAATGGCGCAAGGATCCAATCCACTTCTGGTTGCTCCATATCAAAATAAGCTTTGGGGGGTAACCAATCATTAATGCGAAACATTTTTTTGACATCTACTTTCGAATTTGGCCAAGCCAATGCCACAACACGTGACCAAGGAACCGGATATTTTAAAATTCCTAGCAAAGATCGTCTGGTTAAATCCAATCCATACTGACCGTAACTAGTATCCACCTTGGTAAGCAAACGTAATGTTTGAGCATTGCCTTCAAAACCACCATACTCGCGCATCATATAATTCAACGCGACTTCACCACCATGCCCAAAAGGAGGATGCCCAATATCATGTAACAAACACATCACCGTAATCAAATCATCTTCTGGCAACAATTTATTCAATTCATGTTGAGGACGTGTCATATGCAAACTGCGCACAATACTCGTGCCAATAGACGCCACCTCTAAAGAATGCGTCAACCGTGTTCGATGAAAATCACCCTCATCTGTCCCTAAAATTTGTGTTTTACGTTGTAGCCGTCGAAATGCAGGACAATGAATGACCCGAGTTCTATCTCTCTCATAAGGATTACGGTGATCAAGATGACCGCGTTGATGCGTTTGACCTGAGCGGCGTTGCGTCCACATAAGGATCGCGCTCCTAAGCAATTTTTTTAATATTTGCTTAAGTTTATTGCAAAAATGCAGATAATCATAGTAGGAAACTAAAATTATGTACTCTGCAATCAGTACCTATGATAAGGGAGCGTACCATGCAACCATTTGACGATCATCACCACATTCCTTCACAACAAGAAAAAGAAGAGCATCATTTTTCATATCGCTTATTACAAGGGCTCCTCATTGGTTTATGTGCACTCAGTCTCTTAGGCTGTATTTCTAATTTATCTGATGCTAAGCCAGAGATTAATCCTGAATCAAAAGATATCAATCCAGAAAATAGGTTGATCTTAGAGAGGCTGTATGACAATAAAAGCAGTGCGACTACTGAGTACTTTCCAGCTATAGACAACATATCCTTCGATAATTATCACAGCAATAGCAATGAGCCATCGGATCAACAAACTGTTTCCGTGCCCGACAGTTACCATTTAGGCCTAAGCAATACACCTCCGGCGTCAAAAGATGAAGACAGAAGCTGGATCAAGCAACAAAGCCCCAATGACTACACGATTCAAGTTGCACAAAGCACCAAACCAGCACAAGTTGCTAACACCCTCCAACAATTACCCAGATCAAACCACAACGCTGAAGTCCGTACACAATCTGGTCCTTATGTAGGGCTACATGGCAGTTATGCCACTCGGGTGGAAGCCGAGGAAGCATTCAATAAGCTCCCCCCTACCATCAAGGCAAATGCCCAAGTCAAAAACTGGCAATCAGTACAGAATGAAGTTCAATAAAACCCGGGCCAGAAACCAAGCTAACGCACGCTAAACTAGCTCGATTTTGGCTCGCGACTCCCATTGTAAATACCCCTAAACAAACTCATGCAAACTACAAGCATAGGACTTTTCATTGACTCATACACATGCCTACTTCTTCCGGTAATCACTAATAAAACAAGGATATTATGAATAGTTATGTAGTTGAGCAACCTAAGTCATCTAAACATTCATAAGAATCCGTGTTAAACTAGGGTCATATACAGACCCTAGTACGTATACTTCGAGATGGCATGAACGTCTTCTAGGCACGAACGGATTGAAAAACTTTTAAGGAAAATAATGAGCTCGGTTCTATTTACGGCGTATCATTTGAACGATTTAAAATTGCCTAATCGCATGGTCATGGCGCCATTAACTAGGAGTCGTGCGACACATGGCACAGATGCGCCCCATGCTTTAAATGCTGATTATTATAGCCAACGCGCAACTGCAGGACTCATCATTTCAGAGGCCACGCAGATTTCGCCAACAGGCAAAGGCTATGCCTGGACACCTGGCATCTACTCTGAGGCCCAAAAAAAAGGTTGGCAACTGGTAACCCATGCTGTGCATGCAGCTGGTGGACGTATTTTCGCGCAACTGTGGCATGTCGGCCGTTTTTCTCACCCCTCTTTACAGCCTAATGGCGAAACACCCGTTGCTCCTTCTGCTATTGCCGCACCAAAAGGCTCAAAGACCATTAGTGAAACAGGTGAATTTATAGAAGTCGGCACCCCTCGCTCCTTAGAAATCGATGAGATTAAGCAGATTATTCGGGATTATCAACGCGCTGCACAATTGGCAATCGACGCAGGCTTTGATGGTGTAGAAATCCATGCTGCAAATGGTTATTTGATTCAACAATTTATGGCAGACGCTTCAAATCAACGCACGGATCTATATGGTGGCTCTATCTCGAATCGCCTCCGTTTTGCGTTTGAAGTGGTGACAGCCATTATCGATCAAATTGGTGCCAATCGAACCGGCATTCGTCTATCCCCGACCAGCGCTTCCAATGGCGCAACCGACAGTGCTCCTTTCAAACTATACGCGCAATTGATTCGTGAATTAGATAATTTACATCTTGCTTATGTGCATGTGATTGAAGGCACGACTGGCGGTTCACGCGAGACTTTAGAGGGATTTGACTTTCATAAACTCCGAGCATTGTTTCGTGGTGCATGGATGGTCAATAATGGCTATGACTACCAGTTGGCAACCGAAGCCGTGTCCAGCGGCTATGCCGATTTGGTTGCATTTGGAAAGCCTTTTCTTGCTAATCCTGATTTGGTAAAGCGCTTTGCTGAGCATCTGCCTTTGAATCAACCTGACCCGATTACATTTTATGGTGGAAATGAAAAAGGATATACGGATTATCCGTTTGCTTAAGGTTCTTTGTAATACACATATACCCATGTTATACCCTTCACGAATAAGCTTTAGGTGTTTTATGCTATCGCCTAAAACACCTAAAGCTTATTCGTGAAACATATCAATACAGAAAAATTTTCATCAGCTTCTAGAAAAAGCTTGGCAAAGATCTTCTGATGGTGTTAAAATGGTTTTCCAGTTCATTAAGGTAAAAAAGAAATGTCAGATAAAGGTCAAAAGGTTACCGGTACAGTCAAGTGGTTTAACGAAGCTAAAGGCTTTGGTTTCATTCAGTCAGATACAGATGGAAAAGATCACTTTGTTCACTTCAGTGCAATTCAAGGCAATGGTTTCAAAACCTTGGCTGAAGGCGCGAAAGTGAAATTCATATCAACACAAGGTCAAAAAGGTCCTCAAGCTGAAGAAGTTGAACTAGTTTAGTTAGCTTCTATTTTAGTAAAGCAGGACTTGTTACTGTTTTGTTATAAAAAAACATCATAGTAACATACCATAAAGAAACCCAGACTTTTTTATAATATCTGGGTTTTTTATTTTATACTCGATGTTTCAATTTGCCGCGTCACTTCCTAGGATACGTGCTGCCCACCATTGACCGCTATATTTGATCCTGTAATAAATGCCGACGCATCCTCCGCTAAAAAAGCGACGACACGGGCAACTTCGTCTGGCTCACCCAAACGACCTACAGGGATTTGCGCAATAATTTGCTCTCGTACCTCTTCCTTAACAGACATCACCATCGAGGTATTAATATATCCCGGCGAAATGGTATTCACTGTGATATGTTTATTGGCGACCTCTTGTGCTAATGATTTGGTAAATCCATGCATCCCAGCTTTCGCTGCAGCGTAATTCACTTGACCACGTTGACCTTTTTGCGCATTGATAGAAGAAATGTTAATGATACGCCCATAGGAGTGCTGCATCATAGAATCTAAAACGGGCTTGGTTAAATAAAAAACACTACTTAAATTCACACCAATGACTTGTTGCCAATCGTCAACCGCCATTTTGTGACACAATTTATCTCTCGTAATCCCAGCATTATTGACTAAAATATCAATTTTGACATAACGCTGTAACAATTCACTGATGGCGTCTTGACATGCTGTCGGATCTGAAATATCGACATGAATTTTATCAATATCAAATCCCTCATTCTTTTGATCTCCTTGCCAACGTTCCGCATGCGCATGATCGCCACTTTTATGATAGGTGGTCACAACTTTATGACCAGATTTTGCCAAAGCTTGGCATATTGCTGTACCAATGCCACCCATGCCGCCCGACACCAAAGCAACACGTTGGTAATCATTATTTATTAGATGACTCATGAACTATCCCTTCTCACGTTGCGTACCGTGATGGATATAACGACAGCGCTAATTAAAACTTTAGTGAAACGGTGCTCGAGACCTGTCAAAATCTCCGCACATGACAATTGAATAAAATCAGACATCATGTTAATATTGCAATCATTAATAACAAATAAAAAACACTATGCCAAGTATTAATATCAAAATAGTGTATAAAAAACCCCGTCCAAGACTGGAGAGTCACGGTATTGCAATAAATAATACCGCATTATCAGATCTGATAAATCTGACTCAAACTTATTTAAGCGCAGATACACGCGAAGCATTCGCACGCGCAATGAATTCACAAATTGGTCCTTACACAACCTATACCTACAAAACTGAGATTCTTGAAGGCTTGCACATTATTCACCAACACTTTATTCATCCCGACACATCAGAGTCAGAAAAAGCTGCGCATCATCATGCTGCTCATACCTTCTGTCAAATGTCACATGAATAACTCCGAACTGGGGTTACTTAAGATAAGACAGATAAGCAACCGGTGAGGGTAAATCATCTACGCCACTATCCTCGGGCACGAGCCCCTGCTCTAGATCATGAAGTTTGCTGACATCGTTGTTTAATTCTTGTAGCATGTTGTCCAATTGATTCAGCTCAGGATGCACCAAATCATTCATCAACAAAGTAAAGCGTATATATTCATAAGTATATTGAACATTCCATACCAGAAACACCCAAAAAATAATGGCAGATTCTATTTTACTGAAAAGATAATATGGGAAATCCATAATGCCAAGCTGAGCCAATATAATAGGGATCACTTCCATAATGAGTACCTCACCGAATTTGTACAATAGTACAGAAGCGGATAATTTATGCTCATGGATAGCACGTAGCATTTCTTGTGCCGTGCCCGTATGCAACCCTTTGCTACGATCAAACTGAAGCGGTATAAAATACGAATAATCGAACCATCGAAGATCTAAACATACCGGAATATTGCAATAATAATAAAACAACCTTGGCCGTGTCATCAGTTCAAACACATCATTGGCAGAAATATATTGCGCATTCTCGCCAGCTTTCGCTGCGATATCCTGAAGTTTACGACGAATACTATCGGTCATAAGCACTTCTTTTTTATGCCTATGCTCGTCCAGATACCATAGTGTTTGGTGGTCATCCCAAACAAAACTAGACGGTTCATACTCATCCAATGACTGATCTGCTTGCAATGCGACATGATAGACGCGATGCTTGGTCCGAAAATAATGCTGCGCTTCAGCCGAGTTTTTATCTTTCACCAAAGCGATCATCATCCGCATAATCTCTTGGCGTTTATCTGGCGGCACGATTCCGCGTGAGTCCGGAAATACTTTTAATCTATCTTGTTCTATGAGGTTCAGCTGTTGATGAATGGTATGACAGCGCGCTATCATGCGCTTATTATCACGCGTCTTTTCAGTGTTTTCTAACACATCCATGAGTTCGTTAGAGGTTTCATAATAAGTCCAATCACTTGTAAAATGTTGATAGATCGGCATATCGGACAACACAAGTTCTGGAATACGTTTGGCAACATCGGGGGCTAACCTCAGCATGGCACTATCGGAATCGATGATATTTCTCCGTTGTGCGTGTCGACCAAATTGATACCATTTATACGCATCTTCTTCAAGCATGACGACATTAGAAGACCTCGCCCCATCAAACAGATTACGAATCCTTGTAGCCTGCTCGTCTTGCATAGGAAATTGCGTGAAGACAGGTGTATCCTCAGAACGATCAACATGCCACAATTCCGTGTGCTCAGAATGACTAGGATCCGTAAAAAACACATATGTATTACGGCCTCGCCCCATAAAATCTGTTGCAATAGGTCGAACTTTCGTTTGACGAATTTCTCGCGTGGGCTTATTTTGCAACATTTCTTTCACTTGAATGAGCCCTGCCATACGATGTTGAAAAGCAAGCAAATGATCTGGGTTGAATAAGGCGATGCCGCGTTGTAAGGTTTGGTAATATTGTTTGGTTTTTTTTAAGGTTTTCTCAGCGTGCTTAATAATAGGATCTTCTGGCAAGCCTTTTGGGACCAATGTATGCATCATGCTCGAATCTACTCGAAACGCTGTACCAAAATCAGCAGAATGCATCCGATCTACTAAGAAATGATCGCGTTTATTCGGCGTATTTAAAGGCTGATACTCTAACATCCATTTGTTTCCATTTGCCTGGATTTTATGTGCATTTTTTGCCAGCAACAAAGTATCTGGTAACGTAAAAATCGTGCCCATGCTATTGATATATTTCAAATCTTTCGTATCTCTATCCCGAAAAAAACAATGTCGACCATATTCACATAAATTGGCCTGCTGTTGCGCAGATCTTGGGTAGTACAGAATGGGCTGTACGGCTTCGTTGAGTTCTTGCAGCAACAATTCATATTCATAGCGTGTGACGGCCTCGGTATATTTGCAAAACACATGTTGCTTCGTATTATCATGATGAAAATGTTTTTGCGCTACTTGCTCCGTCAATTGCTGATAATACTGGACTCTTTGCGCTAAAGAAGGTATTTGTGCAATTCGCTTCATTAAAAAACCAAACAATTTGTTCTTATGGACCGAGCAGATATCTTGATGATCGCGGATCACGTTATCCAAATATTGTTTTGATTTTTGACAAATTTGTTCCTGCATAGCTGTTTTAAAAGAGGCCTGCCATGCAGCATCCCATTTGTTTTGTTGCGCAAACTCCGCAGCCCAGCAATATATCAAATAATATTTCACCAAATCCGACTCAGATAAGTACTGAGCCAAATTTCGTTTGGGAGGACCAGGGTTCAACAAGGCATAAAAATCTTTTTCAGGTCTGTTTTCAGCATAAAAATCAAACTTTTTTTTGCTCCTGCATTTAAAATGCTGCGCTTTCTTATCATAATGATAACGATTTTGGAGCAAAAAGCGCTCTGTAAGCAGCTGGGCTACCGCATGATCATCGGCAAACAATAATGGTAATTGATGCTCAAATTGCGCTGTGGGTCTCACGCAACAATCTCCTATAACGAATCATGCTCAATTAAGGCTTACCCTTTGGTGCTGAACCCTGGCATTGGCTCATACATGCTTTCACATCAGTTTGCACCTGCTTTAATTGACCCAGCAATGTATCATTGACTTGTTTCAATTTATCTTGAAGATCTTTATTCACGCCAATGATCTTTTGATCCAGGGTGTCGTTGATCTTCTTTAATTGCAATTGACTTTTGGTATTAAAGTCCTTCATTTCTTTAGCACGACTTTCTGTTTGTTTTTGCATTTGGCTTTGAATCTGGCTATTTAATTGCGTGATCTGTTTGGTCGTATTATCTTCTGCATAGGCACTGTAACTACTAATCAATCCCACTGCACCCAGCATCACCCAACTCTTAACATAATCCATTATGATAATCTCCCAATGATCACATCATTACACCTTAGCAAGAACTAAAAATTTTCTCAACACCTCTTATATACTTGTCGCTAATGCGTTTTCGTTAGTGACAAGTATATATCCCTTGCATTACACTAGCCATCATGGAAGCTTACCCCTCCAAACACTCATGGATGATCGTCTTAATCCAACCGCTCTGCTGTTGGTACAAAAAAATTTTTTGTCTTTAGATCTGGCTTGGCAATACCAGCAAGAAGCAGAAGCTCGTGCCCAACGTCTATTACCTTATTTGCTTTCTCAAGCACAACTTTGTCCCAAAATGGTCGCCCAATTACTGGCAGAACATTTCGGTTTCCCCTGGATTGATCTCGATGATCTGGCTATACAGCATTTGCCGAAACGATTCCTCACCCCCACTTTATTACGTCGTCATCATGTCTTACCTATCCATTACCAAAACCAACAACTCGCTTTAGCAATTGATGATCCCAACCACCCCATTGCTTTAAAGGAAATACAGTTCTTAACGCAATGCCCGATCCAAGTCCATATCGCTTCCAGTACACAGCTCAGCATCCTGCTCGAAGAAGTACTGCGCCATACCGATCAACAAGGACTCACGCATTATTTACATAACCAAGCCCCGATCCTACAAGCATTACCCGGACCATCCCATCCGCAACCAGATCTCAGTGAGGAAGGACCCATTGTCCTATTTGTGCAACGCCTATTACAGCAAGCCATCGCGCGCAGCGCCACAGATTTGCATTTGGAACCTTATGCTGATCATTATCGGATCCGCTATCGACATGATGGCAAATTATATGAACTAACCCGCCCCACCCCCATCCTAGCGCCTAGGATTGTCTCGCGTTTAAAAATCATGGCAAATCTGAATATTACAGAGCACCGTTTACCACAAGACGGACGCTTCAGTTTCAATGCTGGGCACCGCGTTCAGCCTAGTGTTGTAGCAAAACAGGCTGATATTGATTGTCGTATCAATACTTGCCCCACTATCTATGGAGAAAAGGTGGTGATTCGTTTCTTAAATGCTCACATACGTCACCCACAGATCGAGCATTTAGACTTGTCAGAACGCGATAAAAATTGCGTCTTACAAGCCATTCAACGACCTCACGGTCTCATTTTAGTCACTGGTCCCACTGGCAGTGGCAAAACCCTGACCTTGTATGCTGCTTTAAACCACCTCAATACAGGGAATAAAAACATATCCACGATTGAGGATCCGGTTGAAATCAAGCTATCTGGGATCAACCAAGTCCAAATCAATCCTAATATAGGATTAGGATTCGCTGAGGTATTACGCGCTTTTTTACGTCAAGATCCTGATATCATTATGCTGGGTGAGATCCGAGATTATGAAACGGCTGATATGGCCATGAAGGCAGCTCATACTGGTCATTTGGTCTTATCAACACTCCATACGCAAAATTGTGTACAAACTCTGATACGTCTGAAACAACTAGGCATTCCGCCATTTTTGCTATCCAACCTCATCCTCATCATCGCACAGCGTTTGATTCGTATCCTGTGCCCCCATTGCAAAATTCCTGGCGTCAGTCAGTATGCTGAGATCAGTTATCAAGCCCAAGGTTGTCACCGTTGTCACCAAGGATACCAAGGCAGAAAAGCCATTTTTGAAGTCATGCCTATCTCAGAAGCACTCCAAAACATCTTCATGCAACCCAAAGTATCTAGTACCAGTATTGCCCTACAAGCGGCACAAGAAGGCATGCTCAGTCTGCGCCAAGCTGGCATCCTGCAAATTATGAGAGGAGTGACCACTGATGAAGAAATTCATGCGCATACTTAAGCACCAGATTGAAAGGATCTATCCAGCTGAACGCTTATTTCATTGGACCGGGTTGACCCCATTAGGAGAAACCCAATCAGGTCATATCACAGCAAGCAACCGGGCCGCAGCAAAACATGCATTGCGCGCTCAAACTGTGATTGTAAAATCTATTTCCTCACGATTTCGCTGGTCAAGCCCATTACGCCAACATGATATTACCCTGATGTTGCAACAATTAGCCCGTATCATGCAAACCCGTATCACATTGATTCAAGCGTTGCATATTTTATTATCTTGTCAAACGCATCCTACCCTATTGCACTTACTGAGCCAGATTCAACGCGATCTAGCCTCCGGAACAAGCTTTACCGAAGCGTTGCAGCACCATCCACGTTGGTTTGATCCTTTGATCTGCGCTCTGGTTCATTTAGGGGAACGCACTGATAATTTAAGTCACATTATGGAACAAATCGTGATGCACAGAAATAAGCATCACAGTCTCAAACAACAACTCAAAACAATCTTAATGTATCCTTGCACAGTCATTGTGTTAGCAGGGATCGTGACCGTATATTTGTTACTCACCGTGGTACCGCAATTACAAACATTTTTTCAACATGCGCATCAACCTTTGCCCTGGAGTACTGCCTTGCTCATCGGCTTTGCAGCTTGGGTCAAAACGTATGGCGCCTACCTCTCGTGCATAAGTATCGTGAGTATTCTGTATTTAAAAAATGCTTATCAGCACGTTGTTGCTCTGCAAAGAAGAATAGACAAATGGGTATTGGTTATCCCCGGCACAGGGATCTTATGCCAATCTTTGTATTTGGCACGGGCTTTCCAAGCCTTGGCCATGACGCAACAAGCTAGCCTTCCCTTACCGGATGGACTACAATGGGTTGCGTTGATAACGGGTAATTTTTGTTACAAACAAGCTTTTTTACAGATGCAGCGCTCAGTACAACAAGGAGATAGTCTACGATCTGCCATACTCCAAACCAAAATCTTTCCTGAGTTGGTAGTACAAATCCTGAGTCTGGGAGAAGAATCAGGTACATTACCTATTCTCCTCAATGACCTAGCCCATTATTATACGCAGACAGTCGAGGATTCCATACAACGGCTAAGTCGTTGTATCGAGCCCGCATTGATGGTCGTGCTAGGTTTGATCGTAGGGGGGTTGATCCTCTGTATGTACTTGCCTATGATTCAATTAGGATCACTGTCATAATCTTTAATAACTCCGAACTGGGGTTTTAGGAGCTTTGCTATGAGAACCCTTCAATTGTTCCTAGATACTTATCCTATCGCCTGTCTTATCTTGTATAGCCTCGCCGCTTTACTAGTCGGCTCTGTGTTATCTATGCTGATCTATCGATTACCGATCATATTGATGCAAGCTGAAACCCACGATTCCCAAACGCAATCATCTTCGCCATTTAATTTATTTTTACCAAGATCGCATTGTGTGCATTGTAAAAAAACCATCCCTATTTATCATAATATTCCCTTGCTTTCTTATCTGTTATTGCGCGGTCGCTGCCATCACTGCCGTCACGCCATTGCGTGGCGCTATCCATTCGTAGAAGCGAGCACACTCCTCCTATCCTTAATTGCTGTGTATGTTTTTGGATACCATCTGATCTTAGTCGCCGTCTTACCGTTTATTTGGATTTGCATTGCGTTAACGATGATTGATCTAGAACATCAACTGTTACCTGACACGCTCACTTACAGTTTGCTGTGGTTAGGGTTGTTGATTAATACTCAAACAGTATTTTGCTCATTAACCAATGCGGTCTGGTCAGCTGCTAGCGCTTATTTAATCTTGTGGCTGATCATCAAATTATTCTATCTTTGCACAGGAAAAATTGGCATGGGAAATGGAGACTTCAAGCTATTTGCGGCCTTTGCTGCTTGGTTCGGATGGACCGCGCTCACGCCGATTTTATTGGTGGCATGCGTGCTCGGAATTATCATAGGATCGCTCTATTTATGGCACCATAAAAAAAATCGCCACCACACGATTCCTTTTGGCCCCTATCTCTGCATTGCAGGATTAAGTTATTTATTTCTTCCGATGTTGAAACAATTCTGAAAAAAAGGAAGATTGGTTGATCCCTAATTCAGCAAAAATCTTTTGAACTCTGTCCCAAGAATTTTCTTGTTCGATACTAGCAACCACCAAATCAAAGCCGACATCTTTATCCACCGGCACACCCCAACCATTGATGTAGCATAATCCGCGTATTCGCTTCGCTTTGATATGTTGATGCCTTTCTGCAGCCAGAAAAAATTCATGGGCATCATGATATAACATTTTACAGTAAGTCGCGTTTGCTTCTGATGCGAATAAGCCACTTAATTGTAGTTCGTCACGCATGCGTGCTTCGTCTAATAGTTTTTGACCCACTATAAACTGTGCTGGTGCATCGTCCAATGCTGCTGCCGCTCGATAGCAAGCCAAAGCTTGCTCGCGTCCGAAAGGATGCTTCTTTTCACCCTGCGTAGATTCATACAATTTGGCCAAGGTAAAATACAGAGCTATTTCCTTGTGTAAATCTTCCTTAGACGAGGTATGATTTAATCGCGAAGCACTGATCACTTTTAATTGCTTTTGCAACCTGCGAATTTTAAACCGTTTAAACCATCCCATATTTTGACACCTTACGAATTATTAGTTGAAACCACCCAATGAAAAAATTGGGCCACAATAAAAACAATGAGCATTAACAAGACAATCCTAACAATTAACTTTCCTGACGACTCACTCCCGCCTGGCGATGGCTGCTCGGGAATGCTGCTTGTCATCTTGGTAGGTTGTATCCCATAAATTTTTTTATCAATGCGATTCGACAAAACATCTGCAATCACAAACAAAATCACCGCAGGAAAATCTAAAGCAAAACAGATGACCCAAGCCACACCAGAACTTGAAATGGTATACTTCTCTTGCAATATCGTAGAAAAATCAATAATAAAAAACGGGACATTGTATTGCACTGAAAAAAACAAATAAGGTAATAAAAATAAACTGAAAGCAAACAACCCTATGCTCAAAAATAAGCAAATCAACCCACTGATATACGCAAAATGATTTTGTTGATAACGATCAGGTTCCATCTTTTGGTCACAGGATAAAATTCATGTATTTTCAACATAGCAGATCATTCACAAGCTGTCATTATTCTCATAGAAATTTCCATACGCAGCATGATACTATACTTGTTACGAATGAGCTTTAAACTTTCCAAAACACAGGCGCTTAAATTTATGAATACTGTTCCAGAAATTTCAGTACAAGAATTAGCGGCGTTACGCCAAACAGAGGCTGATTTTTTCCTACTAGATGTACGCAATCCTGATGAATATGCCCTTTGCAATTTAGGGGGGTATTTAATCCCACTCAGTGAGTTACCGGATCGCCTTTCTGAGCTGAACCCCCATCAGTCCATCATTATCCATTGCCATGCCGGAGGCAGAAGTCGTCGTGCCGCTGAATTCTTGATACAAAACGGCTTTACGCAAGTAAGTAATCTACAAGGCGGCATCACTGCTTGGGCCGATGAAATAGATCCGAGCATGGTAAAATATTGAATGTCTCGTAGTGGCTATGGTTGAATGACAACCACGCTTGCTATACTTAGGATCGCGGCCGCGATCCTAATCGCCTCAAGCTAAAACTGCTGTTTCTGAAGTGCAAGTGCTGCTTGGTAAAAACCCGTCTGATTCAAACGTGCGTTGTCTAAAGACACCAAGAGATACCCATTCAATTGGCCAAATCGATCTTTGCCATAGGTCACCTTGCATTGCAACGTTCTTCGTAAGAAGTCTGCAATAGGCTCTTGGACTTTCTCATCAATCAATACCGGCAATTCACGCAAAGTCGGCAAATCCGAAGCCGTCACGGTTTGTTGCTTAACAAGATACGCATCCAACAATTTCAACACAATTTGTGCTCTCTTTTGATACAAGTCTTCCTGAAAGATATCCATATAAAACCACCACACATTGAATAAAATATATACTATATCATATTCAGCTAGTTTGGCAATAAAATGAGACATCCTGTCTTACAAAACAGGATGAATTGTCAACAGACCCTGAACAAATCACTCTAAAATTTTCACGATAGGCTGAATCATGACGCCCCTTCAGTGGTGACAGGCTGATTGACTTTATTGTTCACATTGTATACAGTATGCGACTGAATAAATTAAATTTGTTTGGAGCATCCGTTGAAAAAAGTTTTATTATACACTTTGTTATTATGTTCCACTGTTGTTTCGGCTAACCCTGATCAATTCAAAATTAATATTACGAATGACGGTACTACAAATTGTATATTAAAAAATAAAAATGTTTTATATGGGTATGTTTCGGATCGTTCAACAGTCCCTGCTATGATCCGCCCCAATGAAACCGCAACATTTTTTATGAGATCGGGGACTGCCACACCCCTAGGAAATGGTTTGATAATGATAACCGATTCTTTTTGTAAAGATAAAATCATTCTACTGACCTATTCCTGTGGTGCTGATCAAGAGATTACTTTGCTTACAGACCAAGGGATCTTTGATATTTCGTTAAAAGTGGGTGGAAAAGTGTTAGATGCACAACTCATCAATGCAAAATTTACGACTCGTTTACCGAAATGGTTCGCTAATGACCTCAACGACTTCCCTGAAATCCATTGGACTTTGACTTATTAATCATTGAGATAAAGAAAATGAAAAAAATATTATTGATTTGCTTATTACTATGTTCAACGCCACTTTTGGCATATGACGATCGCGTGATGATTACAATCACCAATGCGACGGATGCAGATTGTGTTCTAACAAACAAAACATTCCTGTATGGGCAGGTTTTTGATGACAGCCCGTTGCCGGATACGATATTTCGCGATCAAACCATTGTTTTCAAAATGCACTCCTCAGTACCGCTTAGATTTGGAGCCCGCAAAGATATTATGTTTCTGCTCACCTACCACTGTGCCGATAAACAAGAAGCCACTCTATTCTCAAATATATCGCCTTTTCAAGACAGCTTTTTTACTACCCCACAAATATCAACGTCCGCTACCCAGACACAGATGCAGGCAAAAGCAGAGCAAATCTCTACCTATCCTCTTCACGTTCATTGGACATTGACAAAATAAGTAACGCCCTCATCCCGAGCGCAGCGAGGGATCCCCAGCAAATAGCACGTATTAAATTAGGCAGAAGCGTCGACCACCGGAACTTACCCTTTGGTCGACTCTCCTCTGCCTAGCTTGCTACGCAAACCTCTCTAAAATTTTGACGATAGGCTGAACAGCAGGCTGAATCTTGAGTGCAGCTATCGCTACTTGAATCTGAGTTTGATTTTTTTGCAGCGTTTGAATAGTTTGCATCAAGCGCTCGGGGCTGAGGTCTTCATCTGGAATCACATAGCTGGCGCCTAAACGCTCAAAATATCGGGCATTTTCAATTTGATCCCCTCTACTTTGACTGTGTGGCAAAGGAATTAAAATATGCGGTTTCGCCAATGCTAGTAATTCATACAATGAGTTGGCCCCTGCACGCGAAACGACCCAATCGCTTGCGGCAAATAAATCGGCCAGTTCTGTGTTGGCATATTCTAATTGAAAATAACCCTGCTGCTGACTCAAACTGGGATCGACTTTACCTGGACCACAAAGATGGATCACTTGCATACTAGGTAACAGGACTGGCAAAGCTTCTCGGATACATCGATTGATAGACTGTGCTCCTTGCCCACCTCCTATGACCAATAAACAAGGTTTGTCTGTTTGAAATCCACAATACTGCAATCCTTGTGCACGATTTCCTTGAAACAAAGTTTCGCGAATCGGCGTACCAGTCACCACCACTTTGGCTGAGTTTTTTAAGCTCGCACAAGCCGCAGCGAACGTCACACAGATGGTGTTCACAAAATGAAAACTCAAGCGATTCGCGAGTCCTATCGAAAAATCAGATTCATGTGCCACAATCGGAATCCTTGCCAACCAAGCCCCGACTACCACAGGCAAAGCCACGAATCCGCCTTTTGAAAAAACCACTTGCGGTTTGATCCGACGCAGCAAAACATAAGCTTGCCCAATACCCACCAAAACTCGCAAGGGATCGAGCATATTTTGCCAAGAAAAATAACGCCGCAATTTGCCAGTTTGAATAGGATGATAAGGAATAGATACCGCTTCAATCATACCGCGCTCAGAACCTCGCTCCGAACCAATATATTCGACGGACCAATTATTCGCTTGCAGAACAGGAATCAGAGCCAAATTAGGGGTCACATGGCCAGCACTTCCGCCCCCAGTCAATACAATTTTTTTCATTGATTCACCAATAAACTTAAATCTATCGCACGCACGGATTTCGTCAAAGCGCCTACTGAAATATAATCTATGCCCGTTTCAGCCAAGGTTCGAATGCTCGTCACATCTACCCCACCAGATACTTCCAAATCACATGATTTTGGCTGGTTCAGTGCCACGGCATCCCTAATCATAGCCAAATCAAAATTATCCAATAAAATACGATCCGGTTGACATGCCAATGCCTCACGCAATTCTATTAAATTCTGTACTTCCACTTCAAGAAAGACTTGTGGGTGTGCTTGGCGAGCCATGGCCACAGCTGCGGAGATCGATCCGCAAGCCGCGATATGATTTTCTTTGATTAAAAAAGCATCGTACAACCCTATACGATGATTCATAGCACCCGCACAAGCCACCGCATACTTTTGTGCGGTTCGCAAACCAGGTAAGGTTTTTCTCGTATCTAAAAGACGAGTATGGGTCCCGCGTAAAGCCTGCAAAAACGCATGCGTTTGTGTAGCCGTTCCTGATAAGGTTTGCAAAAAATTCAATGCCGTACGCTCTCCAGTTAACAGCGCACGAGCAGGCCCTGAAATATGACACAATTTTT
The DNA here is from genome assembly GCA_945878975.1 of Legionella genomosp. 1. Lineage (GTDB taxonomy): Bacteria > Pseudomonadota > Gammaproteobacteria > Legionellales > Legionellaceae. Next base: position 13,417 of record CAMCUM010000014.1, on the reverse strand, counting down.
CTGGGCCAGACAACCACGCACCTTCCGTGACCAACCACTGACATTGAATACGGCTGTCTAATTGCGCAAACACAGCATCAACCCAAGCCTGTCCGCAGACCAACATGGCTTCACGCGATAAAATCACCGCCTCCAACATTTGATCGCTGGGTAATAATGCCGCAGTGATGTCCCCGGTTCCCAAATCTTCGGCCAAAGCACGGCTAACTTCTTCTGTAATAGACATGATTTTTTGCTCTTTTGTATTGGTTTCTCAAAAACGCCGACGCCCTCCCCTCATCCGTCCAAGCAACCGCAGCGCGCGTCAATCTTATCAGGCAGCTCCCGTCCTCTGATATCGAACCTTCATCCATATCGGGGTAATAAACGTTGTCACAACGACCATCACGATGATAGCTGAAAACAAGGTATCCGGAATAATATGCAAACTTTTGCCTACCGATGCGAAGACCAAACCAACTTCCCCTCGCGGAATCATACCAATACCGACCAACAAACGATCATCGCGTCGATTCGCTCCGAATCCACTGATGAGTTTCCCCACAATCGCTGCTGCCAACAAACAGAGCGAATATAAGAACACTTGCTTATCCAGAAACGATTCTAAACGAACTTGAATTCCAATCAATACAAAAAACAAAGGCGCGAAAATAGCTTCAAAAGGCGCCAACAAATTGCGAATACTCTGTGGATCTTTTACTTCTCTTTCACGGGCTTCAAAAAATCCTTCATGCAAAATAAGCCCAGCCATGAAAGCCCCTATGATAGTCGACATATGCACCATCGTGGCCAACCAGGAAAACCCCATGATAAAAATAAAGCTGGTTAATAATTTGGCTTCCCAGGGTGCTACGAATGTGATCCAAGCAATCATACGCCGTAGTAAAATCGGCCCCAACCACAGCGATAATGGGAAAAAAACAATAGCCATCGCTAAGATCCGTACGAACATCCATGAGCTCATTGAGCCCACAACCACCATCCCACTTACAACAGACAAAATCACCAAACCCAAAACGTCATCCAACATCGCGGCACCCATAATAGTTTTGGCTTCGCGTGTCTTGAGCTTGTTCATATCTTGCAGCACTCTTGCGGTGATCCCTACACTGGTCGCTGATAACGTGGCTGCTACAAATAATGCGGTGCTAAACGGCGAATCCGGTAACATCCATTTTGTAATCAATAGTCCTAGGATAATGGGTGCAATAACGCCGATTATTGCAACAAATGCTGATTCTTTCCCAGTTTTTTTCAAATCTCTCAGCGAGCTCTCTAAGCCAACCATGAATAATAAAAAAATGACGCCATAGCGAGAAAACGCGTCCACTACAAAGGTCACCGTAATCCATTGCTCTCCATTTTGACCAGACATCGCAGCGATCACTTGTTTGGCATAATAGGTATCTGAAATCAATTGATGTACCGCAGTCGTTAAGGATACACCTTGCAGCATTTTTTGAATCACCGCAAACACAGAAGCACTATCACGGAGTATGATCATCAATGGGACATGGTAGGCATAACAAATATTGCCGACCACTACCCCCATCAAAAGTTCCCCTAAAACACCTGGTTGGCCACAAATTTTGGCAAGATAACGTCCTAAAATTCCAAACGCTAAGAGTACCGTCCCCCAAAAAATAATAGCAGAAGCCGGATCAATATTGGCCACACCAGATTTAGCCCAAACCAACGACGAGCAACTTGCTAACAACAAACCCAACCACCACTTTTGCTTCATAGCTCAGGAACTGCCTGACTATTGGCTAGCATTTTAGCTAAAAACAAACAGGTATCTAAAACAGAATCTGGATTCAGCGATAAGCTGTCAATGCCTTCATGCATCAACCATTGCGCAAAATCCGGATGATCGGAAGGACCTTGCCCACAGATCCCAATATATTTTCCTTGTGCCTTACAGGCTGAAATGGCCATATGCAACAATGCTTTCACTGCCGCATCCCGTTCATCAAATTGCGCGGCCACCAAGGCTGAATCGCGGTCAATCCCTAATGTCAATTGCGTCAAATCGTTGGATCCAATTGAGAATCCATCAAAATACTGGAGAAACTCATTTGCTAACAACGCGTTGGCTGGGATTTCACACATCATGATAATGCGCAAACCATTCTCCCCACGGACCAACCCCTCTTTGGCCAAGCGCTCAATCACCGCTTTGGCTTCGGACACGGTCCGCACAAACGGGATCATAATTTCCACATTAGTCAAACCCATGTCTTCGCGCACACGTTTCACTGCGCGGCATTCTAGCGCAAAACAATCCGTAAAATTGGGTGATACATAGCGCGAAGCTCCACGGAATCCCAACATGGGGTTTTCTTCTTGCGGTTCATACTGTTTCCCACCAATCAAATTCGCGTACTCATTGGTTTTGAAATCAGATAAGCGCACAATCACTGGTTTGGGCGCAAACGCGGCGCCAATCGTGGCGATGCCTTCTTTCAAACGTTCGACATAATAGTCTACGGGCGACGCATAAGCGGCCGTTTTTTGACTGATCATTTGTTTTAATTGAGGATCTTCCAATTTATCAAAATGCAACAAAGCTTGCGGATGAATCCCAATCGTATTGGAGATCAAAAACTCCAAGCGCGCCAAACCCACGCCAGCATTGGGTACCGATTGAAAGGCGAATGCTCGCTCCGGATTGCCCACGTTCAACATGATCTTGACTGGCAACACAGGCATCGTTTCCACATTCAGTGACAAACATTCAAACGGCAAATCATTTGCATACACATATCCGGTTTCACCCTCTGCACAACTGACTGTCACTTCAGCACCGTCTTGTAATAGTTCGGTTGCATTACCACAACCCACCACAGCAGGAATACCCAATTCTCGCGCGATGATAGCAGCATGACACGTCCGCCCTCCGCGGTTAGTAATAATCGCTGCGGCGCGCTTCATCACCGGTTCCCAATCGGGATCCGTCATATCAGACACCAAAACATCGCCAGCAGCTACATGATGTAATTCCTGGAGACTACGAATAACCCGCACCTTCCCTTGTCCGATCTTCTGGCCAATGCTGCGCCCTTCCACTAAGACAGTGCCGCGTTGTTTTAAATGATAACGCTCTAATATTTGATGTGATGCACGGCTGGTAACGGTTTCTGGACGCGCTTGCAAAATGTACAAACGACCATCCAAACCATCTTTTCCCCATTCAATATCCATGGGACGTCCATAATGCGTTTCAATAATCAGCGCTTGCTGAGCCAAGGCCTCCAATTCTGGAACCGTCAAGGAAAACTGACGTTGCTGCGCTACTGGCACTTCTTCTGTCTTGACTGAGTTCTGTGGGCAATACACCATTTTCAACGCTTTAGAGCCTAAATTACGCCGAATCACAGCATCCTTACCGGCTTTCAATGCAGGTTTATACACATAAAACTCATCGGGATTCACCGCGCCTTGCACCACCATTTCGCCCAAACCATATGCAGACGTAATCAAAACGACTTGATCAAATCCTGATTCAGTATCTAAAGTAAACATCACACCACTGGCTGCTAAATCCGAACGAACCATTTGCTGGATACCGGCTGATAACGCAACGTCACTGTGATCAAATTCATGATGGACACGATAGGCAATAGCACGATCATTGAAAAGCGAAGCAAAAACTACTTTGATTGATTGGAGGATCGCATCCAAACCTGACACATTAAGAAAGGTTTCCTGTTGACCAGCGAATGAGGCGTCAGGCAAATCCTCAGCTGTCGCGGAGGAACGCACCGCCACAGAAAAATTGCCATGTCCAATGGTTTTTTGTAACGCGGCATACGCATCACGCACATCTTTTTCAAAATCTGCAAGAAAGGGCGTCGCAACAATCCATTGCCGAATCATTTGACCAACACGTGCTAATTCTTGCACATCATCCACATTCAGACTTGCCAAGTGTTGATAGATTTTTTTATCCAACCCGTCTTGGGCCAGAAAGAGCCGAAAGGCATCAGCGGTCGTCGCAAAACCAGCCGGCACCAAAATTTGCGCCGCAGATAAATTTCGAATCATTTCGCCTAATGAGGCATTTTTACCGCCCACTTGGTGGATATCCTGTAACCCTACTTCCTTAAAATTAATCGTATTCACACAAGCCGACATTCCAAACCTCTCAGCAATCTCCGTCATGACTCATTGTACTGATTTTTTTCGCGTTTAGAAACCCAAAAATACGCGTTGTTGACAGGGTTGATTTTTAATGGAAATATCAATTTTAATGATGAGAACAAAACTTTCTCGCTTTCTACCGTCAGGGAGCAGAAACCCTATCGAGAACACAATGACTACGAAAATAACTCAATTTGGTTTGGCTGCTTCTTTTTTATCTGGTCTTTGTGATGATGAATTTACCTTTAAAAAAATAGCCGAACACGGTGATTTTGGGCATGGCACGTTTAATGCTATTGATGGGGAAATGATAGCCGTAGATGGGGTGTTCTATCGCGCGGATGTCGATGGCAATGTCGCAGTGGTTCAGCCCGACCAAGTATCCCCGCTCGCAGTTGTAACACATTTTAAACCTAACAGCTCATGTCAATTAGAAAACATCGCTGATTTTGCAACATTCCAAAGCCAAATAGCGCAACATATGCCAAAAAAAAACACCATCTATGCCATCCGAGTTGATGCAACTTTTACATTCATATCTGCGCGCTCCGAGCTGCCACAAACTAAGCCTTATGAATCCATAGAAATCAGCATACCCAAATTACAACGATCCTTTCTATTAGAAAACACACAAGGTAGTTTGATCGGCTATTACGTACCAGAAATTTACAAATCTATTATTTTGCCTGGATTTCATTTTCACTATATCAACACGACGCGCAACAAAGGTGGGCATGTATTTGATTTCAAATTTAAACAAGGAACCATCCGTTTACAAGCTTGCACTGAACTGCATGTGATGTTACCTATTACCAAGCAATTTGATAGCATGGATCTGAATCAAAACACAGACAAGGCCTTACAGGTCGCCAAACAAGGCAGAGCGGGCTCGCATAAAAATAATCCCTCTTAATCATGCTCATTTGTCAACAGCCCCCAGTCTTGTTAGAATCACAATCATTTTCACTGTGTATCATCGAGATGTCGCCATGAGCCTTTCTGCTTTAAATGCTATCTGCCCTATTGATGGGCGTTATTTGAAAAAAACTATGGCATTGAGCTCGTTTTTTTCTGAATATGCTTTCATTTATTATCGTTTAATGGTTGAAATTCGTTGGTTAGAATCTTTGGCTAATAATGAACTGATGACCGAAGTACCTCCTTTAAGCAATGCAGCACGCGCATTTTTGAACAATATTCTCAAGCAATTTGATGAACATGAAGCTTTGAAAGTCAAAGCCTTTGAAAAACAAACCAATCACGATGTCAAAGCCATCGAATATTATCTCAGAGAAAAATTAGAGCATTCCGCTCTGGTCAGTGATTTATGCCCTTTTATTCATTTCGCATGTACGTCCGAAGATATTAACAATGTTGCCTATGCACTGATGGTCAAAGAAGCCATCGCCAAAGTGATTCAACCTACTTTGGCAGAAATTGTCGGCGGGATAACGCTCTTGGGGAAACAGTATGGCGATTTACCAATGTTAGCGCGTACGCATGGTCAACCAGCTACCCCCACCACTATGGGCAAAGAACTTATTAATTTTTCAGCGCGGTTAAAGCGTCCCATGCAACAATTAGTAGAGATCCTGATTTCGGCAAAATGCAACGGCGCAGTGGGAAATTATAATGCGCATATTATCGCTTATCCAGAAATTGATTGGCGCAAGCATTGTACCCAATTTATTACGTCATTAGGTTTGTCATTTAATCCGTATACCACGCAAATTGAACCACATGATGGTATTGCGGAGATTTCTCATTTGATGATCCGAATCAATACCATTCTCTTAGATTATACTTGTGATATCTGGCATTACATTTCTTTGGGCTATTTCAAGCAAAAAACCATTGCCGAAGAAGTTGGCTCCTCCACTATGCCACACAAAGTCAATCCTATTGATTTTGAAAATGCGGAAGGCAATTTGGGCTTAGCCAATACGTTGTTTCAGCATTTCGCAGAAAAATTGCCGCGCTCACGACTCCAACGCGATTTGTCAGATTCTACCGTCATGCGTAATCTGGGTGTAGCATTTGCTTATGCCCTTATCGCTTATCAATCGATTGCTCAAGGTAATGACAAATTACAAATCAACCAACCAGCCTTACAGGCCGATTTGGATGCCAATTGGAATGTGATTGCCGAAGCGATCCAAACCGTTATGCGACGTTATCATATTCCCAGAGCTTATGAGCAAATGAAAGATTTGACACGCGGGCAAGGAATTGATCAAGCAAAATTGACCACCTTCATCCAGCAGTTAAACATTCCGCAGGAAGAGAAGGAACGCCTGCTTCATCTGACCCCCAGCCAATATACCGGATTGGCACAAACCTTAGTGAAAGCGTTTTCATGAATAAAAGACCTTCACAACAAGGACGAGCTTTAGACTATGATGTCTTAGTCATCGGTTCTGGATTAGCCGGACTACATTATTGCGCTCAATTATTAGAACGTCATCCTAAGATTAACATCGCAGTATTGAGTAAAATCGCTGCTGAAGAATGCAACAGCTGGTATGCACAAGGTGGCATCGCCGCAGTTGCGTTAGAAGATGATTCTATCGCCTCGCATGTGGCAGACACGCTCCGTGCTGGAGATGGTTTGTGCTACAAACCCGCTGTTGAATCGATTATTCGCCAAGGCCCCGCTGCCATTGCACAGCTCGAAGCGTATACGATTCCTTTTCAAAAAACAGCATCTGGTTATAATTTGGCGCAAGAAGGTGGGCATTCGCATCGTAGAATTTATCATTGTGGCGATAAAACAGGTGCAACCTTCATTACCCTTTTGCTCGCCTTTATCAAACAACATCCGCAAGTGACTTTGTTTGAAGACCATATTGCAGTAAATTTGATCACGCACTACCATCCCCATTGCGTGAGCACGCAAGGCGAAGTATTGGGTGCTTATGTTTTAGAATCCAGTACCCAAAAAATTCATACCATCTTAGCGCGGTGTGTCGTGTTGGCTACCGGTGGCGCGGGGAAAACCTATCGGTTTACCACCAATCCCATGGTGGCGACTGGAGATGGCGTCGCCATGGCTTACCGTGCCGGCGCACGCGTTGGTAATATGGAATTTTATCAATTTCACCCCACTTTGCTCTATCATCACAGCATTCATAATTTTCTGATTTCCGAAGCAGTCCGCGGAGAAGGCGCCATCCTGCGCCATCCCCATACAGAAGAAAGATTTATGTCGCGTTATGCGCCTGAACAACAAGAACTCGCAACCCGCGATGTCGTGGCACGCGCCATTTTCACTGAAATCGAACAAAGCGAACACAATTTTGTCTATTTAGATATTCGCCATCAACCCCGTGCTTTTTTAGAAAAACGCTTCCCACAAATTTTTCAGACATTGTTGAGCATCGGGATCGATATGAGCCAAGACTTGATTCCTGTTGTCCCAGCAGCGCATTATCAATGTGGCGGCATCTTAACGGATCTCCATGGCCGCACGGATTTGAAACGCTTATATGCGATTGGTGAAGTCGCTTTTACTGGTTTACATGGCGCCAATCGTCTGGCTTCTAATTCTTTACTGGAAGCAGTCGTCATGGCGTCTTACGCGGCAGTGGCCTCGGTCCAAGATATCACAACCCCTATCGATCTCGCGCGCCCTATTTCAAATTGGCAGTCTGGCAATGAAAACAATCCACGCCGCGCCAGCCAAATCAACGCTCATTGGTTAGGGTTGCGCGGTGAAATGACCTCGTATGCTGGCATAGTACGCACCGAAGCCGGGCTGCAAGATTTATTACGCTTAGTGAGCCAACGCCGCACCATCATTGAAGAGTATTATTGGAAACACCGAATTACCCGAGATTTTATCGAATTGCGTAATATCATTCTAAATGCCGAATTAATTGTCAGCGCTGCGTTATCGCGACGCGAATCAAGAGGTGGGCATTATCGTGAAGATTTTCCCCACAAACAAGCGCAAGCACGCGAAAGCATAGCGCAAATGAGTACCCCACTTCATGCTTTTTTTACCTAGAGAAGACTTATGATGTTTCAATCTAGCACAGATTATACCCCGCCCACCACGATGCACCGGATCACATCTGATATGACCATCTGTCAATCTGATTATCCATTAGATTGGTATCAATCCGAATTTATACCGTATGCAGAAGAGTACCAAGCTCTACCGGACCGGAAATTAACCACCGTGCTCGCATGGATGACCCCGTATATGCAAAAAGCCAAAGCGCATTTTGGCGATCAATTGCTCCTATTGGCACACTACTATATGGGAGGCGATATTGTTCGTTTGGTAGAGCAATTTGGCGGGCAAGTCGGTGACTCTTATCAATTAGCATTAATGGCAGCACGTCATCCAGAAAAATCAGTCATCATCGAGTCTGCTGTCCATTTCATGGCAGAATCGATTCGAATTCTGGCGCATGATACCCAGCAGGTCTATATCACCAATCCGCGCTCTGGCTGTACGATGGAAATCTTAGCCAAGGATTTCATGGTGGAGCCTGCCATCCTAGATATGAATGCCCGTTATGGTCAAGAAAACGTTTTACCTGTTTGCTATATGAACACCTCCGGACGAGTCAAAGCCATGACCGGCGCGCAAGGTGGTGCGGTTTGTACCAGCTCTAATGTCAAAAAAATCATGCAATGGGCCCGTGAACAAAAGAAAAAAATCTTATTCATCCCAGATCAGCATATGGGAGAAAATGTGGCGCATTGGCTTGGTATTCAAAATCTGGCTTACTGGCCAGGCGGGACTGCTGGTGCACAATATAGTTTAGAACAGCAAGACACAGCCACCATCGCTCAATTCGATCGTGCTGAATTGGTATTATTCGGCAGTGAATGTGCGGTGCATACTCATTTTCAGGCAAAAATGTGTGAGTATTGGCAACAACAAGGCTATACCACCATTGCGCACCCTGAGTGCCGTCTGGAAGTGATCAAAAGCGTAGAACATGCCGGATCGACCGCCTTTATTTGGGATTATGTCGTCCATGACCGCGCGCAAACCCAACGTTATGCTATCGGCACTGAAAATCATATGGTAGAAAACTTAAAGCAATACTGTCGACCATTGGGCATCGAAGTCGTCAATTTAGCCGAAGCACCTCAAGATTCAGAGCGTATGGGCGTCGGTTGCGGCTGCGCCACCATGTCTCGCAACGATCCCCCCCATTTAATTGGCCTAGTCGACCTCCTGCGTCAAGGCAAAACCATGGACTACAACAACATCCGCGCGGGAGATATGGTCTCTGAATTCACCGGCCTTCGCCAACGCCTGCAGAGCCAAGACCAAAACTGGGTCATTGAGAATGCTAAAAAGGCATTACAAAAAATGATTGAAATCACAGAAAATACTTAGGGTCTGTCATCACTGAAGAATGGTAGCCTGGATGCAGCGCAGCATGCCCACCAGTTCGAAGACAAAATATACAACATAACAAGTTTGTCTATTTATTACTTCGAACTGGTCGGCACGTCGCTCTGCTTCTTTGCCCACCCCACCTAATTTCTGAGCATGCTTTCATGCCCCAAATTATGAGGGGATAATGGCTAAAATCGAGTTATCGTGGTTAATTTAAACTATAACCAAAATGTTCGAGTGTGGCATAAGAAGCACCACGTTTACCTTTGCCAGCTCTTGCTCTCAACGCTTGTATTGTCTCTTCTAGATTTTCAGTTACGAAGATTGAGGTACTTGCATTAAGAAAAAACCCAGCTTTGCTCACATAAATAGCTTTTATTTCACGTACTGTCGGGGCTTTCTTACTATTGGTCGGTGCTGGTGGGGCTGAAGCAAAAACGCCGAATTTAGAGCTTGAAAGAGAGGATGGTGGGCGTTCTTGTTTACTCTCTGTATGACTCACCATTTTCATGGAACCCTGCTGCTTCGCCTCCGATTTTAAACTCAGGCCAGTCGGATTTACCGAAGCTTCAGGTAACATCGTGGTTTGCGCTATTTCTTCACGTGCTCTGCCACCAGATGGCATATGAGCAGCATCAAATTGCTCTGATCTTTTTTTGTCATTTTCTGCCACAGCTTCCAGAACAGCTTGAAGTGAAGGATGATTGGGTTGGCTGATCAAATAAAGAGCTTGATACGAGAGCAAAGCGGTGTCTAAATGAGGTTTTGCTGACTCAAAATCACCTAACACAACATATGTTTTTCCTAAATGAAAGCATAGTTCGACATAATTTAGATCGATTGTAAGGTTGGTTTCACGAATCTCTGTATAAATATCAAGTGATTGGCTAAAACTAGAAATAGCTTTGTCATAATTGCCAACAGCTAGATATGTGCAACCAATTTTATAATATGCTTCAGCAATTTTAACGTGATTAGGATCCGAATAAACCTCTTGAAACATCCCTAACGCGGCAGTAAATTGTGCTCTTGCCCGATCGTAATTCTTTTGTTGTTGATAGGTACAGCCCAAATGCCAATAAGTATCAGCAATATCAACGTGCACTGCGTCCTCACCATAGATGGTTTTGAAATCTGTTAAAGCCTCTGCTAAATGAAAGATAGCAAATTCCATGTCTTCGGTACTGCTAGTGTCTGTGATATAAGTTAATCCTAAGTAACGTCTCAATTCAGCAAGATCAGTATTGGTCGTCTCGCCATAAATTTCGCTTTTTTTAGTCAGCGCTTCTTCAAAATTATCGCGTGCTTTCATAAGCTCTTTGCTGGCTTTTTGATAATTGTGGCGTACTTTGTGAAGCTCTTGGCGTGCTAAATATACCATACCTAGCATTTTGTGTATGTTAGCAATCTCCGTTTCAAACAAATCTTCCTCCGAAGACTCCGCTTGCAAGGCACTATACATACTCAATGCTAATGCAAAATGGTCAGGTGCTTTGGAAAAGTTTTTTTCTTCATAATTTGCTAGGCCTGCTTCATATAATGTTGCAGCAATCTCTTCATTTTGTGCATCATTACCACCGTATTGGCTGTAAACCTGCGTTAAAGCTCTATCTAAATCTAGTGCTGACCGGGCTGTATTCGCAGTCCCTACGGACCTACGGCCTATAGAGTGTTGTGACCTGGTTTCATCATTATATCTGTCACGTCTTGATTCCATTTATTTTCCTATTATCTGAATATTTTTGCCTTTCGACTCGGTCTGTTGATAATCCATCTGGATTGTAAGCAAACCTTCGCGTCAAGTTACCATTTTTTTTATATTGCGCGCAATAATATATCACACAGTAATAATAATTTTTAGTAAAATGCTTGATTATAAGAAAAAAAATGATTACCGTGTGCCACTTTATTAATATTAAATATAAGAGTAATAATGAGGTAGATATGCAAGAACAACATGAAATCCTGCTCCTTGGACCTGCACTGGCCGGAAAATCTCAACTTATTAATCGATTACAAGGCAAGCCCTTCGATCCCAGAATTAGAAGTACCCCTGCTGTTAAATCTGTACCACAGAAGCTCTCAGATAAACGGAAGATTATTTATCGGGATGTACCACCCGATACTGACCTGACAGCATTTAAAAAATATTTTAATACAGCCGATCAAATTTATCTCGTTTTTAATGCGAATGATCCTCAAGGATTGGAGGATCTAAAAAAGTATATAACAGATTTTGAATTTCACGCAGAGGCTAAATTTTCATTGATTGCTACACATGTTGATTTATGTGAGAACGGGATAGATAGAAACCTCGATAATGAAGCTAAAGTATATGCACATGACTTAGGTGCAGATTACTTCGCCATATCTTTGAAAGATGAAGCCCCCGCTACCTTGCAGACATTACTTAGCAAATCAACTAGACTACCGAATAGAAGTTCACAGCTACAGAAACAGCAGTCTGTTCATGGCGGTTCATGTTTTGATGGCCAGTCATATTATGATGATAGTACATCAGTAGTTGGCCTTTCTAGCTACGCTTTAGAACAGCACGCTGCAAGAACAAGTCAACAACATCAACAATATGATAATCCAAGTACACTACTCGACAAAAAATCTACAAGAACACTAAGTGCACATGACCCCCGAGACTCACAAACGAAAAGAAGTGTGTCTCATTCTAGTAAAATACTAAATCCACAAAACCCGACAAGACAATCATTGTCCCCAGATCGTCGTGCGTATCTGGATGAGCGCAAACCCAAATCTCTTAATCCAAAACAGATCCAAACACAATCGGCTACACTGACCCCTCCTCCGCCGCCACCTGCTCCCGCAAGTGGATACTCATTTGCATTACGCATGGCTGGTATCGCAATGATCTTAACTGCAGTGATTGGCCTGATTTACATCGCCTTAGTGGTGGTGAATATAGTAAGCGCCGCCGCATTGATCGCGCTGATGAATCATATTGTTGTGGGAATTGGCGGTTTATTGGGTGCCAGTACCTCAACCAGTCTTATGACGATTGCTGCAAGTTTAAATCTCAGCACAACGGCAGCTGCAGGTATGCTGATGGCAGGTCCGAGTCTGGCAGTATTGGCAATCGGTTTCGGTGTATTTCGAGCAGGCCAGAAAGCAGCGGTGAACACTCAAGCTGCAGAAACTCCTAGTTTAGTTGTTTAATAATAAAGAGGGGGTGCAGCCCCCTCACTCCAGAACATTGGGGCGTGACAATCATTAAAACGAAAAGCTACTCGCAATTATCACTATGCTAGTTCTTGTTCCTAAACTACATTGAGCGCTCTAATAGATACTCCCTCAACGACTTGTGACAATAAGACATTGAATGCGTGTTGCTAATGCGCTACAATAAAAGCACGAATAATTGAGGTCATCTTACTATGAGCAGAGCAGCATCAATCCACGCTAGAATCGATCCGGCTTTAAAACATGACGCTGAAGAAATATTACATAAACTAGGGCTGAATACCTCTCAAGCAATTAATGCGTTTTATGCTCAAATAGTCCACGTTAGGGGAATACCTTTTGAGCTTAAATTGCCTAATGAGGATACCCTGTCAGCAATGAAAGAACTTGATTCAGGAAAAACAAAAACCTATGAATCCATGAAGGACTTGTGGGACGAAATTGACAATGACTAAACTAAAAATCGCCACAAGTACTAAATTTAAGAAAGACTTAAAAAACATTACAAAGCAAGGCAAGAATAGAAAATTACTCGACAATATCATTGAAATACTAGGGCCTGTTTACAATTCATCCCCGACGCCTACGTGCCGCGGCTTGTCCGCGGCATCCAGGAGATGGTCAAATTACAACTGAGCCAATTTAATTGCTCATTCAATTGATAAATAAGAACAAACTCGTAATATAACGATTCTAACG
>CAMCUM010000013.1 GCA_945878975.1 Legionella genomosp. 1 | reverse complement strand
TATACCCCCTCACCCTTGATCCCTCTCCCCCTCGCTTCGCGCGGTGGAGAGGGGAGCTGGTATTTTTGTATTGCGTTATTTCATCCAATGGGTGATCGATTTTAGAAATAAAAAAGCCTGATTACCCTGCATTTATAAGGTGATCAGGCGTTGCTAATTTATTTTGGTGATATATTCAGGTCATCCCCCCAGATCTTTGAATGCGGTCGATTTTATACCGAGGCTAATATTTCGCTCTGCACAACCCGATCAGACGATGATTCTGCTGCTGCAGGTCTGAAAAAATAGTAGGAAGCTGCTAACCCTGCGGCCCCCGCCACCGTGCTCAACCCTCCCATCACCATGCCGGTTACCACTTGATTAGCGGTCAAAGCCGCAACAAATGACAGAGACGATGCACCGAATGTCAATGCTAACAAAGTTAAAACCCCAGCAACCAATAAAAAAGCACTGACCGCACGCACAATCTGCCAAATCCATTGCAAACGCAGATTTGCATCCAGATCCCCAGTATTCGTAACGGAGCGCTGCGCTGGTTCTTGAACAAGTTCAGAGGATGATGCTATGGGCGTGACACTATGATTCAAACTGTCCTCAACCCGCGTACTTTGAGAACTTGGGTTTTGAGAAGATATGCTAGGCGGATTAGGCGCGGTAGTCAATACGATAGGCGGCGGCACAATCATCTGCGGCATGACTTGTAACTCCACGAGCAATCGCTCCATATCCTCTTGATAGTCTGTATGCGAAGCATACATAATATCCGCAACATCTTCTGCTAACTCTTGACGAACTCTTGTTGAAAATTCAGGAGAATCCAAAACTCTTATAACATTATTAATCTCATCTCTTACAGCGTTGGAACGCATGACCAATTTCGAGCTATCAGATAAGGCATGTAACATATGTTGTCTGCGCTTATTGGCGTTCTCATCTTTTTCTCTATGATCAATTTTATCTGTCGTATTCACATCATTATATAATTTTTGGATATGTAGCTTAAGTTGATCTTCTTTAGAACCTAGAAAAACCAATACTTTTCTCAACCGCTTCCTCACATCCGCATGCAATAATAAATTTCTATTACTATCCAATAATTTTTCCAACGCACACAAAGAGCGTAGCGCATCCAGAAATACATATTCAGCACGCAGTAATGCGCCTTGATCTGCAATGGTCTCTGCTCTAAGTTTCGCTTTTTTTGGCGTCTTAGTAGGTGTGACTCTTCTACTTGCCGTTTGCATAACTGGTTTGTCTTCAAAACACGCCCATATGCTCCATCCAAATGCAGGGCGGCCATTGCTTGATAATTGCGCATCATTTAAATCCGAAAATTGTCTCTGTAAACTAGGGCGCTGCAAATTCTGTGTATTCCGTTGAGGTTCTTTTAAAAATGGCGGACGACTTTCAGTCGATAGTGCTATCAAATTTATTAAAAACGCATGCGCTGCATTATCAGGGATTGTTTGCAACTCTTGCGCTAAAGGCGCCATAAAATGCAGATCTAGTTGTTGCAGAAATTCTTTAATGTCAACATGGCTTGCAGGTATAGCCGATAGAACGTCAGCTCTGTCCTCAGTCGAAACAGAAGCAATCAATACAATCAAATCAATAACGCTACTATAGGGCTGACTTAATCCAGCAACTCTGGGCATAACGCACCCTGCTGTATTAAATATCTGCGATAAATCATCCCAAAAAGCAGGATCATCCTCCAAGACCAAAGATAAGCTACGCACCAAATGAAGTAATTGCACGGGCTCAGTCTGCACTTTATCCAAATACAAAATACGATGCCATAAAATATTCATCTCTTGTAATATCCCACGGGACTGCGCAACTAGCTCACTGAGTGACAATTGATTAAACATCTTCGATTTATAGCCAAATTGGAGTGCTTCTACTTCTCTTTTCGTTAAACTTAGAAAATCAGTAAATACTTTCGCACAATACAGCTCCTGCAGGTAGCCAAAAAGTCTGTCATCTCTGTTCGCCAAAAGCAACGTATCAATCAGCTCTTTTACTTGCTCACATAACGCTATTGCAGCCTTATCATCCAGCTCAGGCGGATGTTGAAGTGTTATCAATAAATTGGCAAACGCAATGGTCCAAAAACGAACCAAGTCCAGGCGACGAATGGCTTTAGATGCTAAGTTTCCAGTTCTGACATTATATTCTAATGGGTTACGAGGTTTATGATTATAAATCGTAGCTAACGTCAGGGGTAATTGTGCCAGTAGTGACACATCACTGCCCTGCCGCGCTACATCAAGAATAGGATCTTCGTCACGAGCATAATCAGACTCTCCTCCTGCAAATACGACATTTGCCGATGAGATAAGCGAAAAATAGGTTCCTGCTATCGTGGTATTAGAAAGTATACCTGGGAGAGTGATGGATGCTCCATCGGTATAATAAATACCAGCGCAGCGGCACAGCAGGCTATTATTATCATGCGTGCCACCTTGAAATAACTGCATAACATTATGAAAAAAGCGCTGGCTCCCAGTCCGATCACTCTCATTGTCAGGTAAAAAAAAGCTCACTGTCCCCGTATTATAATCTCGGACAAATAAATCATAAGCATTTTTATCGACCTGTTTATGTGCCTCAATAGTGGCATAGCCTAACCGTATCGCCTCTATCCCAGCCGCTACAGCAACTGTTGCCAATACCGTGGCGGGTGAACTACCAATACCCCCGCCCAAAGCTTCTAAAGCAGCATCTTTTGCATTTGAAGTACCCGAAGAGAGATTCATCGATCCCTTGACCAAGGCAGAACGCATGCCCGCGCGTAAATCATTCGGCCCTTTCATCACACCTCCTTGTTGACAACCAATTTCAAATTCGGGCGACTACGGCGTTTGATTCGTGCTTGTCCTTCACGATACACTTCAAAAACTCTTAAAGCTTCATCTGTTTCACTATCCACCAACTCTACGTCTGCACCTTGCTCGTCCACCAAAGTCACGGACAAATGCATTTCACGAAAATGGCCGACATGATACCGTTCATAAAATAGTTTGATGATGCTCAACAAACTATCCGTCGCTTGCTCGCTATCATGCCTACCATGAAAAATAATTTCCATAGTTTTACTCCTTTTTTTACATTTCTATAGGCATTAACGGTAAAAGAAGAGATTTCTTGAGAATATACTTGTCACATCATCCACTCACTTATGATCGCAGCTCGGTTTTCTGCGTGTTACAGAGATTTTCTGGTACAAAGGATAATGATCCGTTATACTATACAAATTCCATTGCATATACTGGTACCATGGTTTTTATCGCTTGCGGCCTCAATCATAAAACAGCTCCTATTGAAGTTCGAGAAACCCTCGCGTTATCTTGCGAACAACAAAAAATCTTGCTAGATGCCTTATTAGATTTGCCTGTGGTCAATGAAGCCATCATTTTATCAACCTGCAATCGGACTGAGATCTATTGTGACATTCAAAATCCAGACCTATTATTACCCTGGTTTGCCAACTATTGGGGCTTAAGTCTGGAGCAGATTCAAGCTTATTTTTACTTATTGGTTGACCAAGATGCCATCAAACATCTGCTGCGCGTTGGCAGTGGCTTGGATTCCATGATGCTAGGTGAGTCGCAAATTCTAGGCCAAATAAAACAGGCCTTTCAAAGCGCTGACACTCACGGCGCCCTAGGCGCAAATCTGCGCCAAATTTTTCAATTCCTATTTGGAGCCAGCAAACGGATCCGCAATCAATCTGGCATAGGTCTCCATGCCACCTCGGTCGCATTCGCAGGTGCCAAACTTATTCAACAGCAATGCCCGGATGCCAGCAATTTATCCGTCCTACTTATTGGATCCGGTGAAACCGCCACGTTGGTGACCAAATATCTTTATCAACAAGGCTGTCGCAAATTTACAATCGCAAGCCGTTCCGTGGAACATCCCAATAAATTAGCTGAGCAATATGCGGGTCAGATCATTGATATACGCAACATCGATACCGCTTTGGTCAAAGCGGATATTGTGGTCACAGCCACTGCTTGTCCCTATCCCTTTATTTCCGTAGCCATGATGCATAGCGTTTTAGCCCAGCGTCTGCAAACACCCTTGTTTTTACTCGATTTGGCCGTACCCAGAGACATTGAACCTCTGGTTGCTCAACTCCCGAATGTGACCTTGTATAATCTCGATGATTTAGAATATTTGACGCAAGAAGGCATGCAACAAAGGAAAGCTGCTGCGCTGCATGCAGAAAAACTCATCGACTATGAGCTTCTGACTTTTATGAATAGCCACCGCGCTTTGCGCGCAAAAGAACTCATTTGTGATTACCGCAGTACGATGCAGTCTTTAGCAGAACAAGAATTGCAACGCGCTATGCAAAAATTGACAAACGGCAGTAATCAATTTGAAGTTATGTTAGAGTTTAGTCAACGGTTGATCAAAAAATTCACCCATATCCCTACTATCGGTTTGCGGCAAGCGGCATTAGACCAGCGCGATGAAATCCTGGATTTGGCACATTATCTGTTTCACAATACACAGCAAACCTATGAAGATATCACTTGAACAAAAATTGCAACAAATGCAAGAGCGCTTTCAAGAAGTCAGTTGCTTATTATCTGAAGCCTCTGTCATCTCGGATCAAGAGCAATTTAAAAATCTTTCCAAAGAGTATGCACAATTAGAGCCGATTACTTCGTGTTATGCAGAATACTGCCAAGCTAAAAACGAACTCGCCTCTTTAGAGGAATTGTTAACTGGAGATGATCCAGAACTAGCCAGCATGGCCAAAGAAGAGCTCCCTGCTACGCAAGAAGCAATGACGCAATTAGATGAAGCGCTACAATATCACCTCATTCCACAGGATCCAGACGATGAGCGCAATATTTACTTAGAAGTCCGTGCTGGCACCGGAGGAGATGAAGCCGCCATTTTTGCCGGCGATTTATTTCGCATGTATACGCGATTTGCTGAAACCCAAGGTTGGCAAGTGGAAATCATCAATGCCCATCATGGCGAACATGGTGGATTCAAGGAAGTCATTGCGCATGTGAGTGGTAAAAATGTCTATGCTAATTTAAAATTTGAATCAGGTACCCACCGTGTCCAACGCGTACCTGCCACCGAATCGCAAGGTCGGGTACACACCTCGGCGTGTACCGTAGCCATCATGCCAGAAGTAGATGCCATTCATGATATTGCCATCAGCCCTGACGACTTGCGTATCGATACTTATCGCGCATCCGGTGCTGGCGGTCAGCATGTCAATAAAACAGACTCGGCCATTCGGATCACTCATATCCCGACAGGCGTCGTTGTAGAATGTCAAGATGAACGCTCACAGCATAAAAATCGTGCCAAAGCCATGGCATTGCTCAAAACACGTCTCCTGTCAGCACAACAATCCAAACAAAAACAAGAGCAAGATCTCACTCGAAAGTTACAAGTGGGAAGCGGCGATCGCTCCGAACGGATCCGTACCTATAATTTTCCGCAAGGACGCCTCACTGATCATCGCATCAATCTCACGCTCTATCATCTCACTGAGATCGTAGAAGGTGATTTGAGCCCCGTTATAGACGCATTAAAACGCGAATACCATGCAGAATTACTGGCAGAACTGGGACAAAACGATGGATAGGGTCAAAACTGCCATGGCCTATGGAAAAACGTACCTTGCTGACCATCCTGAAGCCTTACGCTCGGCAGAAATTCTTTTACAACACACCCTGAATGTTTCGCGTACCCATCTCTATGCACATACTGAGCAAGTTCTATCCGAACAAGAAGCTACACGTTACCAAACGATGCTCGATCAACGCCAACAAGGCATACCGATTGCTTATATCACAGGACAACGATCCTTTTGGACTTTGGAGCTAAGCGTCACACCGGATACCCTGATTCCAAGAGCCGAAACAGAGTTAATGATCGAATGCGCTTTGACTCTGACTGATCCCAAACGAAAGTATCGTTTGTTAGATTTAGGGACCGGCAGCGGTGCCATCGCATTGGCTTTGGCGTCGGAGCGACCTCATTGGCAGGTCACAGCTTGCGATCTCTCTACACAAGCATTGGCTATCGCAGAGCAGAATGCTCAGTTACTGCAATTAACCTCTGTACAATTTGTCGTATCCGATTGGTTGCAAGCGTTTTCTCAGCAACAATTTGATATCATCGTTGCCAATCCTCCTTATCTGGCAGATCAAGATCCCCATCTTCAACGAGGAGATTTGCGCTTTGAGCCTCATTCTGCCTTAATAAGTGGCGCGGATGGTTTGGATGCACTCCGGACCATCATTCAACATGCACATCAGCATTTGACTGAAAACGGCATCCTTATCGTGGAACATGGATATGATCAAGGCATAGCAGTCCACGATTTATTCATGCAAAACGGATATCAAGCCATCCAAAGCTGGCAAGATGGACAGAAACATCAAAGAGTATGCACTGGTACAAAAAGCTTTAAATTGTGACCGAGCGAAGTATATAATAGAACGTTAACGTAATAAGAAAGTGAGTAGCTTATGAAAATCGAACCAGTTGGCTATATGGGCATTACCCCTTACACGGAGTCGGCCAATGAAGAATATATGAATGAAAGCCAACGTGCTCATATCGAAAAGATTTTGTTAGCTTGGCGTCAATCATTAATGGAAGAAGTGGATCGTACCGTCTCCCACATGAAGGATGAAGCAGCAAATTTCCCCGATCCCTCTGATCGCGCTAGTCAGGAAGAAGAGTTTAGTCTTGAGTTACGTACGCGTGACAGAGAACGAAAACTGATCAAAAAAATCGAAGACTCTCTGGAACGGTTACCAGATCAAGATTTTGGTTATTGTGAAGCCTGTGGTATCGAAATTGGCCTACGTCGCTTAGAGGCGCGCCCCACTGCAACCTTATGCATTGACTGCAAAACATTAGCTGAAATCAAAGAACGGCAAAATCAAGGCGATTAATGCAATTCAAGTAACGTAACTGCTCGCCCCACCTCCCAGCCAACGTCCCGTGGCTTGTCCACAGGATCCAGAGATGATGCCAGATTCCTGGATCCCGGCCATAAAGCGCAGGACGTCGGCAAGAGGGATGAGTCGTTACAAATTAACCTCCCATTCTTACGTAAGAACGGGAAGTTAATTCGAGCACGATGCTTACTCTCCAACCAACTCTTAAGCTGTAAAATACCCTACCCTAATATGACTTCTATTTTCGCCCAATAACGATCCACCGCACCCCGGTTTGCTTGTAATACAGCTGTCGCGTTCGCAATTTGTTGCGCGCGATGTGCAACATGGTTATGCATTGCGATGAGTTTATCGGCCAAATCCTCTGCTGAAACACATCGTTGTAAGGCTTGATGTTTGACCAAATCGTCACAAATCGATTTGGAGTTTTGCATATAAGGACCACAAAAAACCGGTATTTGCATGGCGATCGGCTCCAAAACATTATGTCCACCGATTGGCACCAAACTGCCTCCCACAAACGCATAATCACTCAAGCGGTAACATTGCATCAGTTCTCCAATACTATCAATGACGATGACATCATTGTCAGCTTGTATGCTCTGAGGTTGACTACGCAAGCCTGTGCTCCAGCGTTGTTGCGTCACCAAAGCATAGACCTCTTGGAAGCGCTCTGGGCGCCTAGGTACTAAGACCAACAAGATATCTGGAATGGCTTGTTTGATGCGAGGTAATTGCGCAAGCAATTGCGCCTCTTCGTCTGCATGCGTACTAGCAGCCACCCAAACCGGTCGATTTTTCCCCCAAGTCTCTTTTAATTGCATCAGTTCACTTTGATTGATCTGCGGCAAAGACAAATCAAATTTCATGTTTCCCAACATCATCACTTTCGATTGCGGCGCCCCCAACGCTTGGTAACGCTCAGAATCCAACTCTGATTGTGTCCCTATCCAAGCAAATCGACATAACAATGGCTCGAAAAATCGGCGCCAAGAATGATAATGTGCAAAAGCTTTGTCCGACAGTCGGGCATTGGCTAAAACCAACGGAATATGAGCCAAATTTGCTTGATACACCATATTAGGCCACAACTCCGTCTCCATAATGATGCCAACTTTGGGTTGCGCTTGTTTGAAAAAATGCCGCAAACACATAGGTAAATCATAAGGGACGTACTGATGGGTCACTTTTGATTGAAAACGAGTCAAAACTTGCTGTGAGCCAGTTGGTGTCATAGTCGTGATCAAAATTCGTAAATTTTTCGCTAACATACGCTCCACCAAAGGTGTCACCGCAACCACTTCTCCCAAAGACACCGCATGGACCCACACATCGACTGGCGCGAGTTTGCTCAAAGCAAACCGCTCAGCAATTCTATGCCGATAAGCCGGTAAACGCCGACTTTTCCAAAACAAACGCACAATCACTACCGGCACCAACAAATACATCACCAAAGTATAGAGTTTTCTCATAATCCTACCTATATAAAACAGGGTAGGATTATACCTCATTCTCGGGTTATAATCTTCAGCATTGATCTCAAGGCGTTTAAACTAGGAGTCGGAATGAGTTTATATCAATTGTTCACCCGCAGCTCATGGTGGGGGAAATTGATTGGCGCATTTTTTGGTTTTCTCATAGCAGGACCTGCGGGCGCATTGTTTGGGGTCATGATTGGAAACTTTTTTGATCGGGGCCTGAAATTACACTTTTCTCACCCCTATTGGCATTACCATAGCGAAAAAAACTCGGAAATACGTCGTATCTTTTTAGAAACCATGTTTGCTACTTTAGGCCGTCTTGCTAAAGCTGACGGGCATGTTTCAACTCAAGATATTGAATATGCTAACGATATCATGGCGCAAATGAAACTCAATGCTACACAGATAAATTTGGCGCAGCACTGGTTTTCTCAAGGAAAATCCCTGCAATTCAACCTCGAGCTCAAACTCCATTCTATGTATAAAGTGATTCATAAAAAGCCATTTCTACTACGTCTATTTATTGATACGCAGTATCGATTTGTCAAAGAGGGGCAATTAACAGAAAAAAAGATCGCTATCCTCAATATCGTGTTTTCTCAATTAAACCTCGCACCACTCTATCAACATGGCGCTTTTGCGCGCGATTTTCCTTGGTATTTCAGCTGGCAACAGCAACAGCATCAGCATCAGCATCAAACCTATCAAAACCAGCATCAATCCAGGTATCAACAACAACCACCACCACGACATCATTCGGGCCTAGATGATCCCTATGCCATATTGAATGTGAAGCCCGGCGCTATCCATGCCGAAGTCAAACGAGCTTACCGTCGCCAAATCAGCCATCATCATCCTGATAAACTCATTGCCAAGGGTGCCTCCGCCAGCGTCATCAAAGCTGCTACAGAAAAAACACAAAAAATCCGCAAGGCATACGATGATATTTGTCTTCAAAGAGGATGGTAGTCATTACAAACCATACTTAGCCAGAGTGATTTGTAGCCAGGTTACAAACCGCTCAAGCTACGTAACGGTATTTTTAAACTAGCACTGCGCTTTGTTGATTGGAAGGCAATGCTGTGTCATGTCGTGCCTCATGACGAGAAAACAAACCACATTTCCCCAATACCCCGCCTACAAACAACACAACACCAACTCCCAAAGCACCAGCAGAGACTGTTGCAGAAAGTAGCGGTGTCGCAGAAGCCATACAGAACATGGCTAAGAGCGCTATCGCAGCACCTGCATAGATAAGCATAGAATATAAGTCTAAGTTAAATCGATACCAAGGACGCGTATTAGCGCTAACAGGTTGTGCAGATACGGGCGGTGGCGCCATGGCTTTCTTTTGATCCACAGTAGAGGGAGAAAATAAAATCGACCGCGCTGCAGAAGGTGCTTGCACATCACTCTGAACGGGTGGCGCACCTAACTGCCCATATTTTTGTCTTTCAATACTCTCAGGACTAACTATCTCTAAAATACTTGGCGACATACGACCATCATGATCTGAATTATCAGTACCCGCTTCCACTCTGTCTGACTGAACAACAGAGATGACTGATTGCCGGGCAAACTCTAAATCAGCTTTGACGTCTAGTAGTGTTTTCTTTGCAATCTCAACCTGTAAAGCAGCCAAATCAATGGCCTGGTTAAAGCGATGTATCCAATAAGCCACCCAATGCCCCCCGGATACAGTATCACTAACCGGTTGCCGATCGAAATACATTTTTTCTAAAGGATGCTCAATGGCACAGTCTACTGTACCTAATGCTTTTTTTACTGCTGCTACCATATGCGCAAGTTTTTTTGAACCGTAACAAAGTTCACCTCGCCTAGGCCCCATGGCATCAAGCAAATAAACGGTCTTAGTAGCTTTCACATAAACCAAGAGCACCCAATGCTGGCGAGGCTCCCAAGAAAGCCCACTAGGTTGCCACTCTTCAAACACCGGAAACAGTATCAAATCCTTATCAAGCAATGGCGACTTGTCACCACTAATAGCTCTAGTCATATTGGTTTCAATGCCATTGAGCCCACTCCGACTACTATTAGGATTGTCTGTGCTCGGCGGCAATACTACCATCTGTGCATGAGTAAAATAGAGTGGTATCTGCATATTGCCCGTAGATGCTACCGCATCAGCACCCCTAACTGCTTGGTATCCCAAACTAGGCAACAAAGATAAAATGTGCTCAGCTCCCAATTTTGCAGGTAGTGCAGCAAGTGTTGTGTTTTGTGGGTCTTGTGGATCATGCATACAAATATCTCAAAAAAACACAGTGGGCCTATATTGTACACAAAGCACTTTAAAAAATAAAGTTTCTACCTATAAAAAACCGAATTGCCTCAAATATTAAAACCCATTAGCGATTAGTATCTAAAATAAAGCGTTGAGCGAACAACTTATGTACCTGAGTAGTGGGATGAAATTGGTCGAAAAATACATACCCAGAACAATCCACTTTGTGATGACCTGTTCCAGGTTCAAGACAACGCTTTGCAATATGAGTCATGCCATATTGCTTGGGATGTGACACGAGATGAACCAATACTTGATTAACATCCCTATACTGCCAATCTATTTTTGGAAATTTTGTTTGTAATTGTGCCACACGGTCCTTAAGCAAGTAATTATGCTTCTCAGATATAGCAGACAGCTGAATCTGTAAATCCAAATCTTGGGCGAAAGGAGAGCGGCCTAAAGCTGGTAACGCTAAGATAATGATATGCTGCGCACCATGTTGCGCCAAACGCAATGCATTGCGTTCGATCTCTGTCACCACCTTATTCGCCGTAGCCGGCGTAGCATCAGGATGCAACAAATAATCATTTGCACCTATCCACATCACAAACCAACTGTTTGATTCAGGAGGCGTCTGATGTGCCAGTAAGTAACTATCCACTTCCTGACTTAAAGTAAATGCATTGGGTTGGCTTTGTAACACACCCGCTCCACCAAAAGCATAATTCAACAGCACCGGATGTGATGTCAGCTGATCTCGCACATAATCAACCCAAATCGGGCCATTACTATAACGCCCTTGATAATATATGGGTGAAGGTGGTTTTTGGTGATGAGTATATTCATAGCTATTGCCACTGTCGGACAAACTATCCCCAAAAATAACAAGTTGGGAGATGGGATGAGCCCCAACAGCGACTGAAAACCACAAAAGAAAGCATGTTACATGCCGGACTTTAGTCATTTTTAAAAAAATACCGGTAAATACCGTCTTTGCAAACGAAGTGCAGCAATCCAATGGCCTGCCATTGAGAAGGCCACTAGATTGCTTCTCTAGTGATCGCAAAGACGGATGATTAAGCAGTTTTATAACAATAGTCAAAATACTACTATCCATCCGTCGTTCCATGAACTTCAAACCCTAATTTGAACCCACAACCGTCAAATTTAATTGACGTCCACAAATCCAAGCTCTGTTTAATTTATGAATGATTTCTTGCGCCATACCTTTTGGTAACCGCACAGTAGAATGATCATCATGAATTTTCAAAGCAGTGATATCACGACTTTGCAGACCTGCTTCATTTGCAATCGCTCCAACAATATTGCCAGGTCTGACACCATGCACCCTACCTATATCAATCCGAAATAATTCTTGCTGATGAAAATCACCACTCGGCGCCGCACGCTGCGCGCGCGCAACAGGTCGTTCCGTTGTGCGAGTTCGTGAAAATGAACCACGCTCTGCTCGTACACGGGATGGCGCTTCGTGAGACTCTGTTTTCATAGAAGGTAACGTCTGAGCCCAAGGCTTATCTTGATGCACTTCTAAAAGCAGTGCGGCTGCAACGTCACGCGCTGTGACATCAGGATTTTCTTGTAAATAAGTATCAATAATCTGTTGATACGCAGCAATATGCTCATGCGCCAAGCGATCGGTTATTTTCTGTTTAACCCGCTGTTCACGCGCTTTTTGAATCATACCGTCATACGGTGCAGACACCTTTTCAATCTTTTGTCGCGTATGACGTTCGATCATAGCCAACATGCGGCTTTCACGTGGTGTCACAAATAATATTGTCACGCCAGAACGACCAG
This sequence comes from Legionella genomosp. 1, assembly GCA_945878975.1. Classification (GTDB taxonomy): domain Bacteria; phylum Pseudomonadota; class Gammaproteobacteria; order Legionellales; family Legionellaceae. Next base: position 44,560 of record CAMCUM010000013.1, on the reverse strand, counting down.
CACGCCCAGTACGCCCGATACGATGGACATACGTTTCGCAATCATGCGCCATATCATAATTGATCACATGAGTGACTCGCTCCACATCTAATCCACGCGCTGCGACATCTGTGGCCACTAAAATATCAATCACGCCTTGTTTAAATTGCGCAATAATTCGTTCACGCAAAGCCTGTGAAATATCGCCATGAATAGCCACAGCGCGATATCCTTGCGCAATCAACCCTTCTGCAACTTCTTCTGCGCTGGTTTTAGTACGTACAAACACAATCACACCTTGATAGTCTTCGACAGCCAAAAACCGCAGCAACGTATTCTGTTTTTGTCCTTGTCCTGTCATCACGAATCGCTGCTCAATGCTTTTTACAGTCGCAGTCGCTTCACGAATCTCTACTGATAAGGGATCTCGCAAATATTGCTTAGCAATTTGTCGAATCCTAGGTGGCATGGTTGCAGAAAACAATGCAATTTGCCTTTCTGTCGGTAATTGTTTCAAAACAGTTTCAACGTCTTCGATAAATCCCATCCGTAACATTTCATCTGCTTCGTCTAAAATCAAAGTACGTAATTGGTCCAATTTTAAAGTACCACGTTCTAAATGGTCCAAAATTCGGCCTGGGGTACCCACTACAACATGAGCGCCGTCTCGCAATTTTTTTAATTGCGGGCGATAATCTTGTCCACCACAAATAACGGTGACTTGCAAGCCAGGCAGATGTGTACCCAGTGCTTCAAAATGTGATCCAACTTGAATCGCTAATTCTCGCGTTGGGGCCAGAACCAAGGCTTGCGGTGCTGTCGTCTCAAGCACCAGATTTTCTAAAATAGGGAGAGCAAATGCCGCGGTCTTGCCAGTTCCTGTTTGGGCCAACGCGATCATATCGCGTTTTTGTAACATTCCGGGAATAGTCTGTTGTTGAATTGGAGAAGGTGTTTGAAACCCCAAATCACTTACTGCTTGCAACAACCGGGGAGATAATTGTAATTCCGAAAAAAGAGTCATACGATATCCTGATAAATCAATGTAAAAACTGGTCAGTATAATACCAAGATTTGAGACAAATTGCACCTGTTTTCGTAAACAGATTGACGACGGCCATACATCGCGTCACAATGAACGAACATGTTTATCGTATTTGGGAGGGTCGCTATGCAGACAAATAACCACACCACCCGTCATTATACGCCACCCACAAAGCTATCAGAAAATGAGAAGTATCTCTTTGCGCTCCACCCTTTCCCACTGATAGATATTGAATCCGGTTTAAGAAATATGAATGCTGATGAAACATTGTTCATCACAATCCTGCACACGCTCCTTGAGCAAGAGTTTCCAAATGAACACAGTGCTTATATCCGAGCGTACGCTCAAACTGATTGGGAAACCATTGAAAAATTAGCGCATAAAATGAAAGGTGGCTCAATTTATACTGGACTAATCAGATTGCAGCATGCATGCCAACACTTCGAAACGTATCACCTCAGTGGACAGACACTCTTATTAGAGTCATTGTATCAACAAATCATCCACACGATGCATGAAACACAACAAGCATTAGAAAAAGTCATCACGCAAAAAACATCTTAACTATCCGCACCTTTCAAGGAAACGGCATATTTAGCGAGTTTTGAACAAACAGCCTCCTGAAAAATGCTCACATACCTATGTATGCTGGGCTTTTTCAGGAGGCTGTTCGTTCAACCTGTGCTCAAATCTGACGCTTCACCGAGCGTCAAAAAATACACAAAACATCAACCCAATGATTTTAAAAACAGCTGGGTATAATACGGCCTGCCTAATTTGTCGCGCACAATGCCAATCCCGGTCTGATTGTATTGCCCCAGAATATTACGACGATGACCAGGGCTCTTAATCCAACCTTCTGCTACTATTTTAGCGCTCTGATAGTTATAAGCCACATTTTCAGCCCCACCTTGTGCATTCTCAATTTTTGTGTGTAAATCCTGCATGCGGTGCTCGAAACCATCGTGTCCAAAAGCCACCCGATGCGTAGCCATATCTGCACTATGACGCGCAGCTTCTGCATTCAAAATAGGATTCATCTGTAATTTGGACAATCCTTGGCGTACCCGAAATTGATTAATATAAACTAAAATATCCTCTGCCATCGTGTCCTGCGCATTTACAACAGCAACCATGCTAAAACATAAACAAACAACCAAACCGATACGTCTCAACATCTTCTACCTCAAACGGTCACTTCATCTTTTTTGCATTTAGAGCTATCCCAAATATCATGTTTCATAATGGTTGAATCCCGTTCAGGACCAGTAGAAACAATTGCAACAGGTATCCCCAGCAACTTTTCTAAATGAGCAATATAATTACGTGCATTAACTGGTAACTCAGCCATAGTGGTGATATCCGCTGTGGAAACCTGCCAACCAGGTAACGTCTCATAAACTGGCGAAAGATCTGCAAAATCTTCAGATGCGCAGGGCGGTGCGTGGTGTTGCTTTCCATTTTTATCTTGATACGCAACTGCTATTTTTATCTCTTCTAAACCATCTAAAACATCTAACTTTGTCAGACACAATCCAGTAATGCTGTTCAATTCTATCGCGCGCTTCACCAAAACCGCATCAAACCAACCGCAACGCCGTTGACGCCCCGTCGTAGCACCCACTTCCACACCACGCTCTGATAAGTGTTTGCCTATATCATTATGCAATTCTGTGGGAAAAGGCCCCGAACCAACCCTTGTTGTATAAGCTTTGGTAATACCCAAAATATAATCCAAATCGCGTGGACCAAGCCCAGAGCCATTCGTAACACTGCCCACACAGGTATTAGATGATGTGACAAATGGATAAGTGCCATGATCAACATCTAAATAGACACCCTGTGCACCTTCAAACAAAATCACATCACCACGTTGCACATGTGCGTGAATAGCCGTAGTCACATCTGTAATCATAGGGCCTAGTGTTTTAGCCCACTCCAATGCATCCGCTAAGATTGGTTGCGCTTCGATTGCAGGTTGTTGGTAATAATTCGTCAACATGAAATTATGATACTCGAGCAAGGCTATTAATTTTTTCTCGAACCGATCTCTATGCAATAAATCACTCATTTTTAACGCACGACGCGCAATTTTATCTTCATAGGCAGGACCGATACCACGTCCGGTCGTGCCAATTTGTGTATGTTTTTGTTCGCGTGCTTTATCCAATTCAACGTGACATGGCAAAATAAGGGGGCAAGACGCTGCAATACGCAAACGACTACGCACATCCAAACCAGCTTGCTCTAAAGTGTCAATTTCATTGATCAATGCTTGCGGAGAAACCACCACACCATTCCCAATGTAACAATGCACATGGCGGCGTAAAATTCCCGAAGGCACCAAATGGAGTATGGTTTTTTGCCCATTAATTTTGAGCGTATGCCCAGCATTATGTCCACCTTGATAACGCACGACGGCCTGGGCATTCTGCGTTAACAAATCAACAATTTTCCCTTTTCCTTCATCGCCCCATTGCGTACCAAGCACAACCAAATTTTTAATCATCATTCACTCGATTCCTAATTCATTCATGTTTCAATCAAATATGCAGCAGAGCGCACTCAAGAACAGGCCTTAAGGCGCCGCCACAGACTTCTCCCCACCATGTATATTACGGAAATAATTAAAAAAGCTACTGTTGGGGTCTAAAACCAATATATCTTGCTTAGAGGTAAAACTGCCTTCATAAGCATGTAAGCTTCGGTAAAAAGCAAAGAACTCTTTGTTTTTACCAAACGCATCCGCATAAATCGACGCAGCTTGCGCTTGACCGCGAGCACGTATAATTTGCCCTTCACTACGCGCTGTTGCCAAAAGAACAGTAACTTTTGCATCCGCTTCAGCTGAAATCGCTTCTGCCTGCGCATGCCCATCTGCTCGATGATGGTTGGCAATTTTTTGCATATCCGCTCGCATTCTTTGGTAAATAGCATTACTTGTGTTTGCAGGTAATTCAATCCCCTTGATGCGCACATCTACAACGTGAATACCCAATTCCCCTGCTTGAAGCTCAGCCCGCTCACGCAATACATCCATGACATCATCGCGACCTCCAGACACTACATCAGAAATGGTTCTTTTACCGAACTGCGCACGCAATGATGTATTCAATTGCTGTTCTAATAAAGTTTCTGCTTTGAATGCACTACCACCGGTCGCTTTGAAGTAACGGGATAAATCTTCAATGTTCCACTTCACATAATAATCTACCATCACATCTTTCTTTTCTTTGGTCACAATCCGTGATGATTTGATATCTAATGTTTGAATCCGTGTATCAAAAATTCTCACACTTTCCACCAAAGGCCATTTCACATGTAATCCAGGCGCCAATATCATGCAAACATTGGTCTTAGGATCCATCACCAAACGTCCTAAACGGAGCACGATACCGTGCTGACCTTGCTTAACAGTAAACAAAGCACTTGCACCGAGCAACACGATGAAAACCAACAGAGCACTCATCAACATCTTACTTGTTTTCATCAATTGGTTCCCCCTTCATGTACCGTAGGCCTATCCACAGATCGTCCATCCAAAAACGTTGTATTCGTATCGCTGGGCGCATTGGCTGTTTGCATCGCCATATCCGATTTAGAAACATTTGCGTCTGCTTCACGATTTGGCATCATTTTATCAATGGGGAGGTACAATATAGGATTAGATTTCCCATCGACAACCACTTTGGTACTTTTTTGCAAAATACGCTCCATAGTATCTAGGTACATTCTTTCTTGCAAAACATAGGGGTTATGTAAATACTCTGGTAATAATTGCAAAAATTCCGCTGTCTCACCCGTCGCATTCAACACGACTTGCTGCTCAAATGCTTTGGCCTCTTCGAGTATCCGTGTAGCGCCCCCCTCTGCGATAGGAACCACTCGAGCAGCGTAAGCGCCCGCTTGTTCTTTAAAGCGCTTTTCATCTTCCTGAGCTTTGATAGCATCATCAAAAGCATCTTGCACAGGTTCAGGCGCACGCGCCGGTTGTGGCGATACGTTCACTATCACAAACCCTGTCTTATAACGCGCAAGGATCTTCACCAACGAATCATGTACATTCGATCCCCATGCATCGCGACCTTCGGTAATCAACTGATCTAATGTTGTCGTACCCACTACTTGGCGTAATGCGCTGGAAGTTGCTTGTTGTAAGCTCTCTTCCACATCGGCAACATTAAACAAATACTCCTGCAAATCTCCAATCCGATATTGCACTGCTACCGCAACGGAAACCAAATTTTCATCTTTTGTCAGCATCTGTGCGGAATAGGAGTAATCAGAAACACGTTCCACATTCAAAACATGTTTGGATTCAATCAATCTTGGAATCCAATGAGGTCCTGCTTCTACTGTGCGTATATATTTTCCAAAACGCATGACCACCGCTTGTTCAGCAGGATCAACAATAAAAATACCCGACAGTGCCCAGAGCAACACAATGATACCTGCCACAGAGGTAGCAAATAGTTTCTCGCCTTTTGGTGAAGGCTTAAAAGAAGCCCCTCCAGGCGTAGCAGGATTAAAACCACCCTGTTTTTTTTTGTTAAAAAACTTCTGTAATTTTACTTTCAGTTGTTTTAACGCTTCGTCCAAATCAGGCGGTTGCTGCGATTTGCCACCCCAAGGATCCTTATCCTCATTCCAAGCCATGCCTGCTCCAATAATAATAACATTTAGTAAAGGGAATTTTATGGGGTCTTCCCTATTTGTGCAACCACCATCTGCCTTTTTTCCCATATTTTTATACTTTGTATGAAATAAAAGCGAAAATACTAAGGTCTGTTGACAATTCCTCTCTAGAAACCCTACGTCCCGCTGCTTGTCGGCGGGATCCAGGGCTATTGAACAATACAAAGCCTTATTGCTCCGATAAATATCGAACTAGATCCCGAGAACTAGCCGCGGGACGTAGGCCTCTGAATTGTCAACAGACCCTAAGCAACTTAGCATTAATACAGCGCCAGCCAAGCCTCATCAAGGTTTCAGCCAAATCATCCTTGATTACGCTGCGCTGCATCAAGGCTACGATTCAAAAAACACGACATTTTTTGATGGTTTTTTCATCTGCGCCGAAAAATCAGATCCCAAACTGCGTGACCCAAATTCAATCCTCTCTGTTCAAACTTAGTCAGAGGACGCGATGCTGGCCTGGGTGTGAAGCCCCCTTTCTCATCAAGATTCACCAAATCAGGATCTTGCGCTAAGACATCCAACATTTGCCATGCATAATCTTCCCAATCAGTTGCCAAATGTATCCAACCCCCTGACCGTAACCGACTTACCACCAAATGCACAAATTCAGGTTGAATCAAGCGCCGCTTTTTATGTCGCGCTTTTGGCCAAGGATCTGGGAAGAAAATATTAATACCAGCCAACGATTCTGCAGCAACCGCACGCTGCAAAACCTCTAAGGCATCGTAGGGAGCAATCCGCACATTTTCAATTTTTTGCTCATGCAAAGTCATTGCCAGATTACCAATCCCAGCTTTGTGCACTTCAATTCCTAGGAAATTGAGCTGCGGATTTTCTTGCGCCAGTGTCACTAAGGTGTGTCCCATGCCAAAACCTAGCTCGACGACCACCTCCGCAGTTCGACCAAAACATTCGCTCCAATCCCAAGGAGTATCAGTCAAAGCCAATTGATAATCAGGTAGATACTGATCCAAACCGCGTTTTTGTCTAGGACTCAAGCGCCCAGCACGGATAACAAAACTTTTAATGGCACCCAAGACTAATTTCCAATCATATTTTCTGGTCTCACCAGCAGATCAAACTGCTCGGCACTTAAAAATCCCAGTTTCACTGCTGCTTCACGCAGTGAAAGATCTTCATGATGTGCCGTCTTAGCGATGGTCGCAGCTTTATCATACCCAATATGTTCACTCAAAGCCGTCACCAGCATCAGAGAATTTTGAACATTATGCGCGAGTACTTTTTTATTAGGGTGCAAACCTTCTACACAAAAAGTTAAGAATGACGTACAGGTATCTGCCAATAAATTAATAGAATTCATTACATTGAAAATGATCACGGGTTTGAAGACATTCAATTCAAAATTGCCCTGACTGGCTGCAATGGTCACCGTCACATCCGACCCCATCACTTGCGTACACACCATTGTCATCGCTTCTGCTTGAGTAGGATTGACTTTGCCGGGCATTATGGAAGAGCCTGGCTCATTTTCTGGCAAGGACAATTCCCCCAAACCACAACGTGGGCCAGATCCCAACCAGCGCAAATCATTGGCAATTTTCATCAAAGCACAAGCCAATGTCTTCATCACAGCATGGCCCATAACCAGTGGTTCATGCGCGGCCAAAGCCATAAACTTATTCGGTGCGGAACAAAATGGCAACCCTGTCAACGCAGCAATTTGCTCTGCAGCACGCACTGCAAACTCGGGCGGTGCATTCAAACCTGTTCCCACAGCCGTCCCACCTAAAGCTAATTCATATATTTCAGGTAAAACATGCTCAAACCGGCGTATGCAAGCATCTAATTGCGCCACATAACCTGAAAACTCTTGACCCAAAGTCATCGGCACAGCATCTTGTAAATGCGTACGTCCGATTTTTATTATATCGTGATAATCACGCATTTTCTGAGCCAAACCATCGCGCAATTTCTGCACCGCTGGGATCAACTTCTGCCGGATGCCTAGCGCACAAGCAATGTGCATCACTGTTGGAAACGTGTCATTTGAGGATTGCGACATATTCACATCATCATTAGGATGAATGGGCTTTTTGGAACCCATCGCCCCACCGGATAATTCAATCGCCCGGTTGGAAATGACTTCATTGGCATTCATATTGGTCTGCGTACCACTGCCTGTTTGCCAGACATGCAAAGGGAAATGCGCATCTAATTTTCCAGCACAGACTTCATCAGCAGCTTTGACAATCAACGCTGTTTTATCTGCAGGGAGTTTACCTAATGCTTGATTGGTCAAAGCCGCCGCTTTTTTTAAAATCCCAAATGCATGAACCAATTCAATTGGCATACGATCATGTCCAATATGAAAATGATGTAAAGAACGCTCGGTTTGAGCGCCCCAGTATTTATCCGCAGGCACATCAATCGCGCCCATGCTATCAGTTTCAGAACGCACAGCCATGGTTATTTCCTCATCACACCTATAAAAAAGGCGCATTTTAACATAAACTTATAGCATGTACGACTTTTTGGTTGTCTTGAGTAACCGCAAAATGAGAACAATTCGTATCTATCAACCAGGCCATTACGCAATAGGCCAAACCATCACCCTTTCAGACACCGCAGTCCAACACGTCGGCTTGGTTTTACGCTTAACGGTGGGAGCTCAGATCACTTTATTTTGCGGTAATAATTATGAATATCAGGCGGTTTTGAGTGCCGTGCAAAAAAAGAAGATTCAAGCCACCATCCAAACGATGACCTTAGCAAATCGCGAATCTCCACGCCAAATCCATCTCGCACAAAGCTTAGCCAAAGGCGATAAAATGGAATGGATCATTCAAAAAGCAGTGGAATTAGGTGTAACTTCTGTGACCCCATTGCTTACCGAACGCAGTGTTGTACGGCTGGATGCACAACGCTTAGAAAAAAAACACCAGCAATGGCAAGCCATCGCCCTCTCGGCCTGCGAGCAATCTGGTCGAAATCAAATTCCCACCATCCACCCCGCTTGCTCATTGGCACACTATCTCAGCCAAAGCACAGCAACCTACCAATGGCTTCTCTCTCCCGAAGCACAAACATCCTGGCCCAAGATTACCGAACCCAGCGCTGAATTAGCAATTCTCATCGGACCTGAAGGCGGTTTCAGCCCAGAAGAACGCGATTATGCCCAACAACACCAAGTAAAAAGTATTCGCCTGGGACCCAGGATCTTAAGAACAGAAACGGCTGCACTCGCCGCAATCAGTATCTTGCAAAATTTGTATGGCGATTTATAAGAAAAAAGCCTTTAAAAAATCCATTATAAATAAATTTTAACTATAAAGGTATGATTTTACTCAGTCTAGTCTATACTCAAAATATATCTCTCTAATCTTATAAAGGATATATCATGCACAAACATAAAATTTATGATCTAGACACAGTGAAACAACAAGCGAATCAATCACTCGCAAATGGCGCAGTGACCGAAGATTATGAATTGGATCTCAAAGAGGCCATTCGTCATTTAAACGCTGCCTTGGCCACTGAAATCATGTGCGTATTGCGTTATAGACATCATCAAATCATTGCGAAAGGCATCGATAAGCCTCAAGTAGCTGCTGAATTCTTGGAACATGCGCAAGATGAAGAGCGGCACATGCTGATGTTAGCAGAACGCATCAATCAATTAGGCGGCGACCCAGATTTCAACCCCAGCACCGTAGCAGCACGCACCGCAACCGAATATGGCTCCGGCACAGACTTACTAAAACTCATAGAAGAAGATTTGGTCGCAGAACGCATTGCCATCATGGTGTATCGTAATTTGATCCAATGGTTTGGTCTCTATGACAGCACAACACGTCGCATGTTAGAAGAAATCCTAAAAGATGAAGAAGATCATGCGAATGATTTGGCGGATTTGTTGTAATTTATGTTGGCACATCTCAAAAAATATTTTCGAGATGAACAAATAATCAATTGCATATAAAATCCCTACCGTATTATTATAAATGACGTAGGAAACTTCCTATCGCCGCTAGCCGGCGAGGGTTTATTGTTTCCCGCGAATTTTCCTTGCATCAATCTTAAGAATTTGTTATAAATAACCCCTTTCAATTAAATTTGCGTAATAGCTGAATATTTTTAGACTACTATTGCAAAAAAATATCCAATGTGGAGTAAAATTATGTCAAGAGTATGTCAGGTCACCGGAAAACGTCCTATTACGGGCAACCGTGTGTCACATGCTAACAACAAAACAAGACGACGTTTCTTACCTAATATTCAAACTCACACGTATTGGGTAGAAAGTGAAAATCGCTATGTTTCTCTTAAACTCACTGCGCGTGGTATGCGTACCATTGATAAATTAGGGATAGACCTAGTTTTACAACGGATACGTGCCAAAGGCGAAAAAATCTAATCAAAGGGGTATATAAGTGGCTGCAGTTACTGTAAAAGTTAAAATGGAATCCACAGCGGGTACCGGATATTATAAAACCACAACCAAAAATCCACGTAATCACCCAGAAAAAATGGAGTTGATGATGTTTGATCCAGTGGTACGTAAACACGTTCTATTTAAAGAGAAGAAAGTTAAGTAAACTGAAAACCCCATCTTTTAGAGACTCATCCCCGCATCAGCGGGGATAGTTTTTTTCGCATAATCATTTACACCCTATCCTTTTATGCTTGGATACCTTAGAATATTCGACAATGGTAATCTAAAGGAGAAAGATGATGAACATTCAAATCAGTGGACGTAATATTGATCTAACAGATGCTTTAAAAGCCTATATTCATAAGAAAGCAGACAAATTAAGTCATCATTTTTCACCTATTATTGGGATGTCTGTGGTACTAGCTGTTGAGAGAGAAGATCAAATCGCAGAAGCAACCATCAGCATCACTCATTTTGAGGCACATGCCAGCGCAAAATCGCCAGATATGTATCAATCGATTGATCTGATGTTAGCAAAATTAGAAAAACAATTGGCAAAACATAAAGAAAAATAAGATGGCAATATAGGTTGGGCCAAGGCCCAACCTATATTTATAATGTAATCTACTTACCGAGTACCCACCCCATGCGAGAAATTCAAATCACCCTGATCAATAAACTCGGTCTCCATGCCCGGGCATCCGCAAAATTCGTTTCGACTGCGGCACGCTTTCAAAGCCAAATAGAGGTGATAAAAGATCAACAAATCATTAACGGCAAAAGTATCATGAGCGTCATGATGCTCGCTGCGAAACTCGGTACAGTCTTAACCTTACGCATGAATGGACCAGATGAAGAAAAAATGGAAGAGGGTTTGATAGCATTAATTCAAGATAGATTTCATGAAGCAGAATAGAAGCGCCATCATACCCGAGAGATCTCCCAAATTATGACATTCAGGAGATCCTTCGCTTCGCTAGGATAACGTTTTCTTCCCAGCCCCGTGACGCTGCTTCAACAAACGCCGATGTTTCCGCACTCGATGAAGACTGATTAAAGTTTGAAAAGGACCCGAGCCCGCATACAGCATAGAAGCCAACCAAATAACGGAAGAAGGGTCTAACGCCACTGCTGCAAAGACTGCAACCAACACCAGCACATATAAAAAGGGTACTTTACCTTTAAAATCCAATTCCTTAAAACTATGATAGCGAATATTAGAAACCATCAAAACAGCTAGGATCAAGGTGAAACCGGCTATGGAAAACAAAACAAAATTATTGTCCCACGCGTTCTGTAAACATACCCAAACTGACGAAGTGATAGCTGCAGCAGCAAGTGTTGAACTCAACCCTTGAAAATACCGCTTATCCGCCGTTTCTAATTGCATATTAAAACGCGCCAGTCGCAATGCGACTGCTGCGGTATAGACAAAGACAATTAACCACCCTATCTTACCCAGCCTTTGCAAAATCCAGCCATACAACAGCAAAGCTGGCGCAATACCAAATGTGACCATATCCGATAAACTATCGTACTCCGCACCAAACTCTGTTTCCGTATTGGTGAGTCGCGCGATACGACCGTCTAAGCCATCCGCAACCATGCCAATAAATATAGCAATAACAGCTGTCTCATACTGCATTTTCATCGACGCAACCAATGAATAGAAGGCCGAAAATAATGCAGCAGTCGTAAAAATATTTGGTAGTAAATAAATACCAAATCGAGTGGATTTCTTTTTCTTCATCGTTTCGTACCGCCTGCACTAAGAATTGATGCAAAACACGTCATCCAGAGCGCAACAAGAGATCACCAAAATTGTGGGGGATACCCCCCGGAGATCCCTCGCTACGCTCAATATGACGTACGAGGTAAGTCGTTATCCTACGCTTCTGGCTCACTATCCTTATCTACCGCAGACGTACCAGGTTTGTCTTTCCATTCTAATTTCACACGACCTTGTTTATCGATCCCAGCCACAAAAACAGAAATCTCTTGGCCCTCTTTCAGAACATCTTCCACTTTTTGCGCGCGATCTGTGCAAATTTGTGAGATATGTAATAAGCCATCTTTCCCTGGCAACAAATTAATAAACGCACCAAAATCAACAATTTTAGAGACTTTACCATGGTAGGTGTGACCCACTTCAACCTCAGCAATCAATGCTTTGATTTGACGTTGTGCTTCGTCCAACGCATCCATATTAGGAGAGAACAATTGCACCAGACCTGTATCATCAATATCAATGGCTACCCCAGTACTCTCAATCAAGCCTTTGATCGTAGCACCCCCTTTCCCAATGATAGTGCGAATTTTATCTTCCGCAACTTTCATCGTCACAATACGTGGCGCATGTGCAGATAATTCTTCACGATGCTCAGGCAAGGCATGACTCATGATCTCTAGGATATGACGTCGACCATGGAGTGCTTGATCAAGTGCTTGTTCCATGATTTCTTGCGTAATCCCTTTGATTTTAATATCCATTTGCAGTGCCGTTACCCCTTTCCAGGTACCAGCCACTTTGAAATCCATATCACCTAAATGATCTTCATCACCTAAAATATCGGTCAATACTGCGAAGCGTTCGCCTTCTTTAATAAGACCCATTGCCACACCTGCTACAGGTGCTTTCAAAGGTACGCCAGCATCCATCAAAGCCAAACTAGCGCCACAGACAGTCGCCATCGAGCTGGAACCATTCGATTCGGTGATCTCAGAAACAAGACGCACAACATATGGGAATTCTTGCTTGGTCGGCAATACCGCCATCAACCCACGTCTGGCCAAACGACCGTGACCGATTTCACGGCGTTTTGGACTGCCTATCATCCCAGTTTCTCCAACACAATAAGGAGGGAAGTTATAATGCAGCATAAAGGAATCTCTGACTTCCCCTTCTAATTTATCTAAAATCTGCGCATTTCGATCGTTACCTAAGGTTGCCGCTACAATCGCTTGGGTTTCACCGCGCGTAAATAATGCAGAACCATGTGCACGCTCTAAGACATGCGTACGAATCGCGATAGGCCTCACTGTTTGACGGTCACGCCCGTCAATCCGTGGTTCTCCATCCAGAATCAATTGACGTACATGATTTCTTTCCAAAAGATCAACCATCGCAAAAATGCGATCCTGCAAATAATCTGGATGCTCTGCATGCACAGCAGACACCACTGTTTGCCGAATTTCGGCAAGTTTTTGATAACGATTTTGTTTGTCTTTGATAGCATAAGCTTTCACGACATCGGCATGCACCACCTCTTTCACATGTTCAAGGAATGCATCATCGTTAGTCTGTTCAGCAATCGTCCAAGCAGACTTACCACCTTCCTCGGCAAGTTCTCGGATCATGCGAATAACAGGCTTCATCATTTCATGACCGAATAAGACGGCACCCAACATCACTTCTTCGCTTAATTCCCGCGCTTCAGACTCGACCATCAAAATAGCATCTTCTGTACCAGCCACAACCAAATCCAACTCTGACTGCACGAGTGCTTCTGGTCCTGGATTCAATAAGTAGATACCATCTCGGTAACCCACACGTGCCGCACCAACTGGACCATCAAATGGGATACCCGAAATTGCCAATGCAGCGGAAGCACCAATCAAAGCAACGATATCCGCTGGGACTTCTGGGTTTAATGACATGACAGTGGCAATGATTTGCACTTCATTCATAAAGCCTTCTGGGAATAAAGGCCGTAAAGGTCGATCAATCAAACGCGAGCGTAGTGTTTCTTCTTCACTTAAACGACCTTCGCGTTTGTTGAAGCCACCAGGAATTTTACCCGCAGCATAAAATTTCTCTTGGTATACAACCATCAACGGGAAAAAATTGTTTTTTTCCGCACCGTCTTTTTTACCGACCACAGTCACCAAAACTTGTGTACCTGCCATCGATACAAACACTGCACCATCCGCTTGTCGTGCAATTTCACCTGTTTCTAATACCAGTTGATGCTCACCAAACTGGATTTCTTTTGTAATTTTTGCCATTGTTCTGTTCCTCAGACTATGTGGAATAATAAAAAAGGCGCAATGGTTTGCGCCTTTTTGTTTATTGATATCACTAAGCAGTGATTTTGGACATACACCGGTTCATTCATTGCAAAATCGTAGTGAATAGATGTCATCAACTTATCAATTATCTTAATAAGAATCTCTCAACCCTAATTTTCGAATCAAATCAGCATAGCGACTTAAATCAGATTTCTTTAAATATTTCAAAAGTTTGCGGCGCTTGTTTACTAATTTCTGTAGGCCTAAACGCGAATGAAAGTCTTTCTTATGCGTTTTAAAATGTTCTGTCAAATACTTAATTCTACCAGTCATCAATGAGACTTGGACTTCAGGAGAACCTGTATCACCTTCAGCACGTTTGTATTCTGTGACAATCGCTGTTTTTTGTACGCACGTTAGCGCCATCTTGTACTCCTAGACTATCCTCAAATAGGATTTTTTTTCATGTGAGTGTGAGTCATTCTCACCTAATTTAGGTCGATATTCTAACAAGGGAAACCAGAATAAACAAGGACTATTTTCTTAATTTTACGTTGACAACATGGAAATTTACAAAACTGTGGATAAGTTTTTATTGGGCTATTTGCTCAAATTGACCAACAACCCAACACAATGCCGTAACTAATTGAAAAACATACAAATATTCCAATGACATTCACTTGGGATTAAAGGTAATTATCCACAATATCTGTGGATAATCCTGTGAGCAAAAACAGATTATCCCTTAAAATACGGCTATTTTGCCCCTGTTCAGATCCTGCCACCATGAGGTTATTCCGCTCTCAATCCTATCCTTATTATAAAAAATTTAAAAATGTCAGCTGTCAAGTCTTCTAGTATGGAAAAGCTTACGTTATGATGGTCAGAACATGTTATAGAATGTCATACGACGTTTGATTTTTAATAGACCGACGTCATGCGGGCAAGCCACGACACGTCGCCCCTTAGAGAAAAAAGTCGAACATTGCGTGAATACCCTAATTTTGAAGGACTTTTAATGATCAAGACCCCTTTTGCCTTGTGCGCTTGGATGTTGTGCACATCTGTTTTCGCTAGCAGCCTCCAAAAACCCATCGACAATATCATCCACAAAATAGACCCGCACATTAATTTCGGCATGATGGTGGTTGATTTGAATACAGGTGAAACCTTATATCAACGCGCCATCAAACAAACTTTTGTTCCTGCAAGCAATATGAAACTATTTTCGGATGCCACAGCCCTTCTTGCCTTAGGACCTGATTATCATTTCCATACCCAATTAAGCACCGATGCCAGTTCTATTCAAGCCGGGACACTCAATGGCTCACTTTACTTACATCTCCCAGGCGATCCCACTTTTTCCAGTACCAATCTGGAGGAATTATTTTCTAGTCTCAAAACATTAGGTGTTGAACGCATTGCAGGATCAGTGGTCTTGGTCAGTGATTTCTCACACACCCAAGCACATCCACCTGGTATCGTTCCAAAAGACTTGTATTACAGTTATGGCGCATCGTTAGCGCCGTTGATTATTGACGAAAATCGCGTCACCATCACAGTCAATCCCTCTTGCCAAGTCGGTCGCCCTGCTTTGGTGGAATATTCCGGACCAGTAGGCAGCTTTGTTTTAGACAATCAAGTCACCACTACAGCTCAAGCAGGTGGGATCAGCTTTACAACAACGGATGACAATCATTTGATCATACGTGGTAAAATAGGTCAACGCCAAGGCGCTGTACAAGAACGTATTGCTGTCAAAAACCCTTTAAGTCACGCACAAGCATTAGTCAAAACCGTATTGAAAAACCAAGGTATTCTCTTAGATGGCACGGTCATCATCGGTGAAAGCAAACCCTCTATGCTTTTGACTTCGCATACGTCGCAACCCATTACACAGTTGATGGCGGAAACATTAAAACCTTCCGATAATCTCTATGCAAATAGCTTATTTTTACATGCAGCTCGTAAAATCAAAGGCACCCCGGTTGACTGGCAACAGGCGGAACAGGTTGTCAAACAATTTCTACAAAAACAAACCGGCATTGATATGCAATCTGCTGTGCTCATAGATGGATCGGGCTTGTCAAGACAAGATCTATTGACCGCAGAGCAAACCGTTTCTCTCTTGCGCTACTTATATGAAAGATTTCCTCTCACTTATGAGTACATCTCTGCATTACCCATTGCTGGGCAGGATGGCACACTCAAACGCCGATTCCGCAAACCCGCTCAAAAAGGTTTGGTACGCGCCAAGACCGGTTCGATGACTGGTATCATGAGCCTCTCTGGTTATCTTTACACGGCAAATGGTCATACCTTGGCCTTCGCCATGTTCATCAATACGCGACCAGGAACGTCTCCCAATGTCTCAGGACGCTACCGTTCTATGATTGAGAGTTTGTGTGATTTTCTATTGAGACAAAAACCCAGCTATAGCAGTTTTTTCACTTTCACAAAAAATCCACAAGCACACGTCGCCTACCAACAATTTCCTTCAGATGCAGATAAATCAAAGCAACAATCAGCCAAATGGCGACAAATGGATTATATACTCCAACAATCTCTCAAAGATCGACCTGTTACAATTGTCTATCGGAATAATCAATTGGTCATTATCGACCATAGCAATAGCTCCAACACCGTATGGCCTAGCCTAGAAAAACTCAACGCAAAATATAAAATTGCTGTGGCATTAAAAAGTGCAACAGCCCCGGATCACACCAGCGTGCCAAAATTACTTTGGATCCCTGATCCCCAACACAAAGAAAATCGCGAATGGATCATTCATGACGCGTTAAGTTGACGACACGGAGGTAGGTTTATTGATAAGGAAATACGTTTATTTATTACTGCTGTTTTCGGGTTTATTAACAACCACCTTATCCTGGGCAACACCCCCTACCAGTAAAATCATCGCAATCAGTGGAGGACCTGCTTGGTATCATGCTGGACAGACGCAAACGATTGCATTGCAACCTAATTTTGCCAATACTTATTCAGCCATCACACCACGCCATGTCCTAGCTACTGGAGAATTGTTCTTAGGATTGCAGCGTTCGCTTTCCCAGATCGGCATGGCACAACTGGGTCTAGCGCTAGCTGGCAGCACAGCCGCACAAGCACAAGGCGACATTTGGGAAACGGCTGATCCGGCATTTGATAATTTCACCTACCAATACAGAATCACACATGCACATGTCGGCATCAAAACCAAATGGTTATTTGACCACTGGCGTACCCTTTTATTTCCTTATGTCAGTGCCAGTCTCGGTGTCGCGGTCAACCAAGCGAGTCGTTTTGCCATGACCCCTTTGATTTTTGAAGCACTACCCGTGGCAGGCTTTCAAAACCATCAAGAAACGGCATTGACTTACACCTTAGGCGTCGGCGTACATAAAATATTTGATGCCCATTGGCAGTTAGGGATAGGGTATGAGTTCGAAGATTGGGGCCGTTCCTCTCTGGGTCCAGCCCCTGGTCAAACAAATAGCAGTGGCTTAAGTCTCAACCATCTTGAAACTCAGCAATTGCAATTCACCATCAATTATACCATTTAGAGGTACCCATGCTTATTTTTACTTGTCGTTGGATGTGTTTGGGTTACTTAGCGTTTCTCAGTACCGCGGGGTTTACAGCACAGCCGCTCATGAGCATGCTTCCCATCACGCCAATCCCCACGACCATACCCAATAATGGCACTACAATCACTGTAATTTATAATGTCAGCAACAATACTCAAAATACTTCTCTCACGCAATTTGCTATGTCTAACATCCCTGGCGTAGAACAAATAACCGACACAACAGGCGCATGTAACACAGATTCACCTACCTCCTGCCTGCTCTATTTGGTCTTCCATGGAGACCAGACTATGAACCTCATTAACGATGGTCCCATCATTGGCACCGGCTCAAATCTTACGCGCCCTAGTTCTGGTCAAACTTTACACACGACCACAGAACCAGCCAGCACTCAAGTCAACAATACCTGGATCAGCGCACTCATTGAACAAGACCCGGCTCCAAGTGCTTCAGGCACACCTCCGAATGATCTGGCCACGTATATTGCCAAAATAAAAGTACTTGCGCCTCAATTAAAGCAATTTCATATGCGTGTCACGCCTACCCCACTTACCTCTAGTCCCTCGGTTTATCAACAATATGCTGACACCATCACAGCTATTCGAGCAGCTTATCCTAATACAGCATTAATCATGGGATTTCACCCAGATAATAATACCTCAGCAGAAAGTTGCATAGGCTGGGGCTGCAACGCCAGTGATTGTAATGTGCCTACAATTGATTGGACTGCCACACAATTAACATGCATATTGAACGCAAGCATTCAAACCATGAATCGGATCACGGCACTGATACCAGCAGGACAAGGATTTGATACCTACTCGATAGAACAAGGGTATGTTGAACCCATTGCAACTTGCCCACTTCCTCCAACGCCACACCCACCTGCTTGCTTACAACAAATCAAAGCTTGTCTTTGTCCTCAAGGCACCCAAACACAAAATGGTACAACATGTCCAAGCAGCAACCCAGAAAATTGTCTCGCGGGCGTCACCTTAGCCTCGCCCAGTGTCACGTATGGAGATGTACTTGGAAGTTATGGTGGATCAGATATTTACGGTCGCACCAAGCTCGATTTTGGCTACCCCCAATATTACAATCTAGGCAAACAAATCATACCTGAATACGATGATTTGATTTCAGGTGGCTATTTCCCAAGTAGTAGCACGACTTGCCAACCAGCACCCTACCCGCAGCATTTGTATGTGGTTGATGTGGATACACCCGGCGCCTACTCACCTGAAATTCCTTGCCACGTCACGGGACAAGTTGACGCCGCCAACATCTATACCAACCCCAGTGCATCTGCCCCCAATGTCACGCTGGCAGCCAACTATTTCGCCTGGATTGCAACGCAATACCCGCCTATTCAGCAAACGGTGAACACCAATGGTTCTGAAGTGTTTCTCACTTTGTCAGGGGAACCTAATTTTTTTGGCGCGGCAGGTTGGTCATTAGCAAATATCTATCAGTTTAACTACAATGTCGGGATCAATTTTCTTTATCTACAAAAACTCCATCCAGATTTATTTCCAAATGGCATCCCCGAAATCCAATGGGCCATTTGGAATTTTGGTCAGATTCTGGAGAATATCAATTTGTAAACAGCGGGTCGCCCTTCGATTAAGCGCGACCGCCATACTTAACCCAAATGCCGCCGTATAATATCCATTTGGCGCCGCAGCTCGGTGAGTTCATCCATCAATTCCAAGGCCAAAATCGCACCGTGCGTATTGACGTTTAAATCTTGATGCAATCGATGAGCGGAAAGAATCCGCTGTAAATGCTTTTGATTAAACCTCAGCTCTCTATTAGGATTTGAGATATCAGAAATCAAGCCATATTCCAGCAACTCAAGCAACATGTCTTCTGAGATAGCATAGTGTTCACATACTTCCAAAAAGCTGATTTGGGTGGTGTTACTGTCTACTATAACAGCCTTGATCACCGTATGCTTATCCATGATACGCCTCCAAATGCTGTCTTGGATTAAATGCCAATTCCTTTTCCATCGTTTTATACAAATCCGTCGCAGCTTGCGTGGTAGGTTGCGGGATAACAATTTTGAGTAGCACCAATTGATCCCCAGGCTCTGGCGCTGAAAATCCACGCTTCTTTAAACGTAATGTTTGTCCGGCTTGCGAGTGAGGTGGGATTTTCAAATCAACTGTGCCAGCCAATGTCGGCACTTTGACCGTAGCACCGAGTGCCGCTTCCCATGGGGCAATCGGTAAGGTCATATACACATCATTGCCTTTTAAATCAAAAACAGGATCACGTTTGATCACAACAGTGAGATACAGATCACCATTCGACGCACCCTGCCGACCAGGTTCACCCAAGCCTGCTAATCGAATTTGCTGCTCGGGTTTCACTCCTGCCGGGATCTTCACTCTTAATTTTTGGGATCCATTTGGCTTATCTGCCGCCGGGAGCACCATATCTTTATCTGCTCCGGAATAAGCCTCTTGTAAACTAATCGTAATATTACCGTGCAGATCAGCACCGCCACGTGGTGGGTGCTGATGATGATGACGCCCACCAAATATGCTTGCAAACAAATCTGCATCAAACTCACCGCTAGACGGCGCCTCAGAACCCCAATCATACCAAGCAGAAGCATGCTCCGATCCGGCATGCGAATGCCCTTGACTAGGTTGCGGCTGTACTCGCATTTGATCATACAATTTGCGCTTTTCAGGCTCTCTTAACACTTCATAAGCTTCACCCAGCTCTTTAAAGTTTTTTTCAGCATCGTCTGCTTTATTTAAATCTGGGTGATATTTACGGGCAAGACGGCGATACGCCATTTTAATATCGTGCGCGGATGCATCGGGTTTAACCCCCATCACGGCATAATAATCTTTTTTATCTGAATTATGCATCATACATTAAACTTTCTATATAACGTCGACAGGTTAAGGGCTTGTTTAAGAAATGTATAAACTGCCGCGTACCACCAGTTCCAGTAATCACGAGTGACCCATACTGAAAAATACTGCCTAATATGGATTGCCTGATATCAATACTCTCAATTTTATCCATAGGGATATCCACCGTTTGCCGCACCAAAATCCCACTACACATCACGACACGGTTCTTTTTAATATTCAAAAAAGAAAAATGATAAGTTAACCATATCATACCTTCCCAAATAACTGCCAGCCCACCTATAGCCCATCCCAATTGATATGGCGCACGCAAATAATGATTCATAACCCAAACCACCGCCACCAAAACCACTGGCGCTAAAAATAAAATCCAATGCAGACGTGCTTGATACACAATCACTTGTTCTGTTTCTTTCTTTGCCATTCTAAATCCTCTCTTGTATACAAACACTTGTTCTTATATGCTTAAGGATATTATCTAAGAGCTAACAATAAATGCAAATACGCCATATTAGCAAGTGTTTAAATGATAAATTAAGCCAAATCTGCATGGATGCTATCAAACTAGAAGAGTTGTCGCTACATGTTTTACACTTTCTTCCTCCTGAATTACAACCCCATTGCCAAGTAGGTAGCTTTCGCGCCGGAAAATTAGTGCTGATCACAAGCCAACCCACCTGGGCCATGTCATTACGTTATTTGGCGCCTGAACTCAGAGACACTTTACGCTCACAGGCCAAATTACATCAATTAATATCGGTAGAAATCAAAGTTCAACCGTAACAACTCATACACCATCCCAAGCATAATTAGGTATCTACTAAATTGTGGTACTGTGCCAGGCTACCCAGATACCTCGCTATGCTCGGAATGACGTATGAAGTGAGCCATTACGTTCAACCGTAATAATTCACTCCTTTATATGATAAAATAAAAAACACATTGAGGCTTTTTTAAATAATTGATACAATGCGCGTAAATTAATGATAATGAGCACATATTATGCCTACGCTTACTTCCCTACAGAAAACCCTGTATTTAAAATAAATGCTTCTGGACTCTTTCGATCAAAACAGCACAGAATCATTGAATGCATTTCATCACGAATTTGATGCCTTAGTCGATCAATTAAAGGAGGTAGAAGCTGGTACATGCCCTGACATCATACCAAAATATAATCGTGGTGATGTAAATCAATATCGGTTCCATACAAGCCCTCGCCCCAAAAAAACCACTGTACTAGAAGACCAAGTTTCGCGTCTATGCAAAACATTTATTGAAAATATAGAAGATCAAGGCATGTCCAGCTCATTAAAACAATCTCTACAACAAAATGGCATCTACAGTATGCTTTATCATCATTCCAGAACCTATAGGTCTATAGCCTACACAGAAATGGGGACGGACAAACTCAAAAAAACTCAGCTAAAATTAGCTTTGTCCGCTGTATCCGTCGCAATTTTTGCAACAGTCTCTTTTCTAGGAGCTATTATTTTACTCCCTTTGGCAACAGCCTTGTTCGCCGCTTCCATGGCGTATATTTCTGGCCTGCTTTATGGCATTCTCAATGATATCTTAGCAACTCGCTCTAATTTGGCGTATTTCATTCTAGGACATCAATATGCACAACGTAGTTTTTTTGTCAGCAATGATCTTTTAGTTCAAGCGATTGGTTGGGGTGTGATTGCAACAGAGGGATTGGCACAAATTGCAGCACTCGTATTTGGGATAACCGTATTCATGACAGCCACACTCTCCACAACACCCATTGCTACTTTTGTATTAGCTCTATTAGCGTTGACAATACCTCTAGCCGTGTTAACAGCTGATTTATATGCAAGATATCAGGTCCAAAAATATATGAAAGATGGCTTTTCTTTATCTACAGTACCAGAAAATCAGCGAGCTCGGGCAAGAATGGCTTGTGGAGTACCGGAAGATACCAACTCTATTACCTTAGATAAGATAAATTTTGATGGACAAGAATTACGCATTTTTGTAAACACTGTTGGTCTAATGGACAAGTATCAACTTGATGGACATGCTCTAATCTCCCCAAGCATAAAAGATAAAGCGACTTGGTTGGCGAATGGTAGCCGAAATTTAGCCGGCTACATCGGTGCACCCTTGATTGCTATTGGGGCACTGATTGCCTTACTATCCATCTCTAAAACTGCCGTTCCGACTATCTTATTTTCAACGCTATTGTCAACGACTGTTCCAATTATTGTTGCAACCATCGTGATCTTAGTTTTAGCGATTTCTGTCAACTATGCACTGGCCAACAAGGACAAGCAAATTGATAACAAATATAAATTGAATACTAGTAAAGAGCCCAACAACAAACAACCAGATGAACTATATCTCAATGAAGATCAAACAAAAGCGGCAATTACATTACAACAAGGGACTATGAGTCATCCTGAGATGACGAGATAAGCATAGCCCAGGTGTTACTGCTCGGAGGGAGATGTCGACGCTCGAAGAACAATATTTGAGTGCAGGTTAAACTAAAACGATTTCGAAAAAACGCAGGATACAAAAGTATGAGAGCATTTTTCGAAACCGTTTTCATTCAAGATACATACTCCAAATATGGTCATTCTTCGCTACGGAGTGAGTCGTTACGCCCAGTTTTGTAACCCGGGAACAAGCCCTAACTACGCCTTCGCGTTAGCAATGACTAATTTTGGACTGCGTAAAGGCGTATATTCCTCTTCTTCAAAATACGTGTATTCCCACGCATCTTGATGCGCCATCAGCTTGCGGATTAATTTATTATTTAATTCGTGTCCAGAACGGTACCCTTCAAACGCACCGATTAAACTTGAACCCAGCAAATACAAATCGCCAATGGTATCTAAGACTTTATGTTTGACAAATTCATCTTCAAAGCGCAAGCCATCTTCATTCACAATGCGATAGTCATCTACTACAATCGCATTATCTAAACTACCGCCTTTGGCCAAATCATTCACACGTAAATGCTCATAATCTGATAAAAATCCAAATGTGCGCGCTCGGCACACTTGCTTGATATATGATGTCGTAGAGAAGTCAAATACAGAGCTTTGTGGTCGGTGCGTGAAAACAGGGTGATCAAAATCGATCGTAAACGAAATTCGATACCCATCATGCGGCAAAAATTGCACATATTTACCATCCTCTTCCACTCGGATCGGCTTTAAAATACGAATGTAACGTTTTTTTGCAATTTGCTCACGAATACCAGCTGATTGAACTAAAAATACAAACGGCGCAGCACTACCATCCATAATAGGTACTTCTGCAGCATTGACATCAACGTAAGCATTATCAATACCTAAACCAGCCAAAGCTGACAACAAATGCTCCACAGTAGCAACCTTGATACCATTTTTCTGCAATGTTGTGCACAATGTGGTATCACAAACATTCTCAAACAAGGCAGGAATTTCTACGACAGGATCCAAATCAATGCGGCGAAACACAATTCCGGTATTATCGGGAGCAGGATGTAAAGTTAATAATACTTTTTCTCCTGAGTGTAAACCTACGCCTGTCGCCTGAATAATCTTATTCGGAGTTCTTTGTTTTGTCATGCAATACTCACCTTGTGTCTTCTCCCATCGAACTCAGAAGCTTTTTTATAGCTTAGCAATTATTTTGCATTCTCGCAAATTTATCCTGAGATCCCAAATCTATACTGTTGAAAGTACGAACAGCAAAATTTGCGAAGTATACCAGTATTTTTTATCTATCAAAAGGGGATTTCTAAAGTCGCATCCAATGCCTGCAACTGAACTCGGAACAACGCTTGAATTTCTTGAAGCCCTTGCTCATTTTGAGCCTCAAAGCGTGCGACCAAACACGGCGTTGTATTGGACGCGCGCAACAATCCCCAACCATGCGTAAACTCAACACGCAACCCATCTATATAGATCAATTCAGAATCTGGAAATTGTGCATTCTGAGTAAATGACTGCATGAATGAAAATTTTTTATCTTCTTGAATGGGGATTTTTATTTCTGGAGTCGTTAGGCTATCTGGTACATCCAGAAATTGGTCCTCTACCGATTGCTGCGATTGAGATAAAAGTTCCAATAATCTACATGCTGAGTACACAGCATCATCAAACCCATACCATCTGTCTTTGAAAAAAATGTGTCCACTCATTTCTCCAGCCAAAGCCGCAGACTCATCTTTCATCACTTTTTTAACCAAAGAATGTCCTGTGGGACACATCTTTGCTGTGCCGCCCGCATCTTGTATCACTTGTGTTAAATGCCGAGAGCATTTGACATCGTAAACAATCGTGGCGGCATGATTGGTACGCAAAATATGAGGGGCGTAGAACATTAATAAGCGATCTGGCCAAATCAATGTACCCTGATTCGTGATCACTCCTAAACGATCCGCATCTCCATCAAAAGCCAAACCAAGATCTGCTTGATGCGTTGCAACAGCCACCTTCAGATCTAGTAAATTCTCTTCAACACTGGGATCGGGATGATGATTGGGAAAACGACCATCAACATCACAGTATAATTCAATCACTTCACAACCTAATTGACGTAACAACATCGGGACAATCACACCGCCAATGCCATTCCCACAATCAACCACTACTCGTAAGGGTCTTTGCAAGACCACATCGCTCACAATACGTTGACTATACTCTGCTAAATTAGCTAATGTTTGGTAGGTACCCTGACCATCGCGCCAGGATTTGCTTTGAATCAGTTCATATAAAATTTGGATATCATTCTGCGCCAACGTCGTACCGGCTAAAACGATTTTGATTCCATTATAATCAGATGGATTGTGACTACCTGTGATCATCACACCACTATCAATCCCGGTCTCATGCGTCGCATAATACATCACAGGTGTTGGTACCGATCCTAGATCAACCACATCAATACCACTGTCTAATAGCCCTGCACAGAATGCCTGCGCCAATTCAGGACTCGTTAGCCTGCCATCTTTCGCAAGTACCATTTTGGTACGTCCCAAATCATATAAACGGTAAGCAATGGCTTTCGCAATCGTGTAGAAAACATGCTCATTAATTTGCGCTCCCACAATACCTCGAATATCATAAGCTCGAAATATCGACTGATCCACAGGGCAGATTTGATAGCTAGATTTGGTCATCATGCTCTCCCTGAGCTCCCAAAGCCCCCTTCCCCGCGACTCGTTTGGGCAAAGTTCTCTACCACCTGAAAGCCAGCACGTACGACTGGTAAAAATACCAATTGCGCAATTCGATCACCAGGCTGAATAGTAAAACAATCTGCGTTACGATTCCAACAGGAGATTTTCAATTCCCCCTGATAATCAGAATCAATCAACCCTACTAAATTACCCAATACAATGCCATGTTTATGCCCAAGGCCTGAACGTGGCAAAATCACCGCTGCCAACATTGGGTCCTCAATATAAATGGCCAAACCGGTCGGTAACAAAACCGTTTCTTGTGGTCGAATTTCTAGGGGTGCATCAATGCACACTCGCAAATCAAGACCAGCTGATCCTGTCGTTGCATATTGGGGCAATTCAATACTATCTCCAACGCGTGGATCTAAAATTTTAATTTGAATAGACGGGTTCATCACAACTCCTGACAAAGTTTTGCAAAGTCTGAGCAATCACTACTATGATTTGCCCAGCCAACGTAATTTTAGGCGCTAAAGCCAATGGAATTTGCTGTTTGGCCGTTAAAACAGTGACTTGATTTTCATCACTATCAAACCCTAAGCCACCACCCACCTGATTCGCAATTATCATATCCACTTGCTTAGCGTGTAATTTTTCTGCGGCATTATTCAATACATTGTGTGTTTCTGCAGCAAAACCAACAACCAGTGCTGCTTGTTGACTCGTAACGACTGCTTCTAAAATATCGGGATTTTTTTGCAATATTAAGGTCATGGATTCTTGATTATGGCGTTTCAATTTTTCAGTCTGCGGTAATACCACACGATAATCAGCAACGGCTGCTGCGCCGATAAATAGGATACCTGGTTTGAGATGAGTCATCACTGCTGTCAACATATCTTGCGCCGAATTAACCGAAATACTCTGTACCCCCCAAGGCACAGGTAACGAACACGGCCCCGTGATCAATGTGACGCGCGCGCCGGCGACCTGCGCAGCTTGGGCCAAGGCATATCCCATTTTCCCGGAGCTATGATTACTGACATAACGCACAGGATCAATGGCTTCGCGCGTTGCACCGGCTGTGATCAGCAATTCACGTCCTTTTAACAATTGATGGACAGGATAAAGGCGCAAAGTAGCAACAATTGCTTCTGGTTCAACCATACGCCCCAATCCAGTATCGCCACACGCCTGTATACCTGCTTCAGGACCACAAAAAACGACGCCACGCTCTCGCAGAACTTCACAATTAGCCAAAGTAGCAGGATGCGCCCACATATTTTGGTTCATAGCAGGACAAAGAATAACCGGTGCTCGGCTCGCTAAATACAACGTAGAGAGTAAATCATCGCCTCTACCCTGCGCCATTTTGGCAATGAAATCTGCAGAGGCTGGCGCAATAACAAGATAATCAGCCCAACGTGCTAATTCAATATGACCCATGGCACGCTCTGCTTGGGTATCTAAGATCTCACAGCGAACCTCTTCTCCAGATAGCGCTTGAAAGGTCAGTGGTTGAATAAAAGCCAAAGCGCTCTGTGTCATCACCACCCGCACACAGGCACCCAAGGCACACAATTCACGCACCAAATAAGCGGCTTTATATGCAGCAATACTACCACAAATGCCTAATACGATTTTGGCTCCGTTCAATTCGCGCAACACGGGCCAAACTTTGCTATCATTCATGTGAAACTCTAATTGAAATAGGATAAAACTATTGGAGCTTAGCCTAACCGCTGACACCAAAAATATCAATAGTAAACACGGATCAGACGTGTAGCAATGGTTAAAAGATTTACATATATTAAACTTTATTATACAATAATAAAGCTTGGAACAGTGCTCTCTATTGAAAAATAAACAGGATACCTTATGAACATGATACGATTCCTTCCAATCTTGGCACTATTAACATTCTCAAGCACTTGCCCAGCAAGTAATACACAGAATGAATCAGATGCCATGCAAATTACAACACATTTTAATGATTTAACGGGCATTGCTTGTGACAATACAGCTCAATACTGTGTCGCAGTGGGCACTGCTGTGAATAATAGAGTGGAGCATATCGTTTATACAACACGCGATGGCGGTATCACTTGGAACCATGACACAACATTGAGCCATCCAGACCAAGAAGATAAGCTAATAGATACCGTTGAACCATTATCAAGCGGTCAAGTTTTCACAACGGTTCGGTGCGACATGACAGGCACCGATTGTCTCATCGCTGCCACTGCCAGTATCTCCGGACAACCTACATTGCTGACTTATACCTCGCATGATGCCGGTCACAATTGGAGCAAACCATTTCTTATCAATGTTGCTGACCAAACCCCTGCCCGCGCTTTTGTCGATGACTATCCTTTTTTACGCTTAAAATGTAATGCCAACGCCAGTTGGTGCATATTGGCCGGTAATACCGTTTCCCAACAACAACATACCCCCGTGTTCTTCACGACGCAAAATCTCGGAGAATCTTGGTCTTCTGCTACGTATCTCAGCGTACCATCCAATGTTCCTTATGGATTGGATGTTCTCGATCTAGGCTGTGACAGCTCTGGGTTAATCTGTACCGCTGTGACCAGCACCCAAGACTCGTTTGATGGAAAGCAAACCAGCCAGCCTCCGCACATGGGTCTTATTTATTCCACGCATGACG
The DNA here is from genome assembly GCA_945878975.1 of Legionella genomosp. 1. Classification (GTDB taxonomy): domain Bacteria; phylum Pseudomonadota; class Gammaproteobacteria; order Legionellales; family Legionellaceae. Next base: position 16,154 of record CAMCUM010000013.1, on the reverse strand, counting down.
GTGGAAACACTTGGTCAGATGCCAAACCTCTGATGATATCACGTGGCAACCAAGATGCAGTCGCCGCTCCCAATGATGTGATTAATATTTTGACTTGTGACCAATCGGGTTTAAGTTGTATTGCTTTGGGAACCAGTTACACGGTGCAACACACAGAAGATAGCATAGAAATACTCGATAATCCGGCTCACTCATATCTCACAAAAAATGGCGGCCTAAGTTGGCAAGACGCCAGTGAAATATCAGCCGACAAAGACTATACGCAATCCTTCACGGCACTTGACTGCGATGTAAGCAATCGATTTTGTGCTGCAGTCGGTATCAAGTCTAATGATAAGGAAGAAGACAGTTATTTACCTATCATTCATACAACCACTGATGGCGGTCAAACTTGGCAGAAAAAACCATTGACACCACCAGAAAATGCATCCAGTTTCATGTTAGATGTCTTTTGCTCAGAAGACGCCTCATTTTGTCACACAGTAGGATTCTTCTTGAAAGCAATAAAACATATAGAATAAAAAGTGGTGGGTGATCAAATTCCCGGGCTCACTACGTTTCACCCGGTCTAAGATACACTTCCATTAAGTCAAGGAATAAACACTGACCCATCGTTCAGGCTGAGGGAGGCAATAGCCACGTCTCGAAGCATTGATACATATGCTTCGAGACGAGGTAATCTCGTCCTAAGCACTGATTGATACCCCTCATAATTTTAGGCATGAAGAAGTGCTAATAAATCAGGCAGGTGGACAAAGAATCAGAGCGACTTCCCACCAGTTCGGAGCAATAAATAGCCAAACTTGTCACGCTGTATATTTTGTCTTCGAACTGGTGGGCACGCTGAGCTTTGCCCACCCTACTTGTTCATATTTTCTAATAAAAACCATAAGGGGATATCTCAGCATGAAGGGAACGATCTAAAATTTGAAGAACTATTTCTTAACTTAATGGCAGTCAACACTAAGGACCGTAGCCCGCATACAGCGCTGCGCAAACAAGAATCAGTACCACAACCCGGACTTATTTCGCTGCTCGGCATCTGGGCTACAAATTACAAGTCGTAATTAAGGAACGTGCTATAATCTAATCAAACAAAGTTGGTTGTGGGTTTTGAACCAAATCATAGAGTGTATTCATCTGCAGCAATGTAATTCTTGGTGTTGAGAGTGGAGGTAGTTTGTTCATATCGAAAAAATCAATATCGGAAATTTCAATGTTTGGTCGCGCTTCTCCGGATATCACATCACAAAGAAAGACACATTTATAGATGTGTGGCCATACAAGTGGCTGATCATGTTTTAATCGATCCCACATTGTTAATAATTATATTGGCTTGACTAAAAAACCAGATTCTTCTAGTGTTTCCCTCACGACCGCTTCGGAAGGAGATTCATTAACGTCCGCAAAGCCACCAGGCAAAGTCCACAAGCCGTCACTGCGCTCTTTGACAAGAAGCACCTTATCATCTCGGAGCACAAAAGATCGAATATCTAAAATTGGTGTTGCATAAGCGTCTTGCACAAGCTTAAACATGTTTTTTATTGGTTCAGGCGGGGATATAGTTATTTCCGCTGTAATTTCAGCAGCTATCTCTGTAATGCGTATAAACCTTTCTCTGTCAAACTCACTCTTTGTGTAGGTCAAACCACTACGACAAAGAGCTTGCATTTCTGATATCCACAATAACCATTTCTTAGCAACTATAGCCATTAATGGTTATTCTGTCACTGCTTCTTCTGCAGTTTCTGTTCCGGTATTTCTATCAACCAATTCTACATATGCCATGGGTGCATTATCACCAACACGATTTCCACATTTCAAAATGCGAATATACCCACCTGGACGCTGTTCATAACGTGGGCCTAATGTTGTAAACAATTTACCTACAGCTGATTTAGACCGCAATTTTGCAAAAACTCTACGTCTTGCAGCAACTGAATCTTCTTTACTAACTGTAATAAGTGGTTCGAAATGTCTACGCAATTCTTTCGCTTTAGCAACTGTTGTTTTAATTAATTCATGCTCAATCAACGAACAGCACATATTAGAAAACATAGCCTTGCGATGACTTGACGTTCGACTCAGTCCTCTACCTGAACAACGATGACGCATGATACTAACTCCTAATTCTATATTTCGTCTATACTCTGTAACAGAGCAATTTCAAGCCAATCTAGCTGTCACTCAATAACCCAGAGCTAATCTCTAAATGGTGGCCAGTTTTCTATTTTCATACCCAAAGACAATGAGCGTGCCGCCAATACGTCTTTGATTTCCGTCAAAGACTTTTTACCTAAATTAGGTGTCTTTAAAAGTTCATTTTCAGTTTTTTGTACTAAGTCACCAATATAATAAATGTTTTCAGCTTTCAAACAATTCGCAGAGCGTACAGTTAATTCAAGATCATCAACAGGTCGTAACAAAATAGGATCATGATCATTACGAACTTTGCTATCTGCACTAGACTCTTCAAAACTCATATCCACAAAAGCATGTAATTGACGCTGCAAAATACTAGCGGAAATTCGTATTGCATCTTCAGGATTAATAGTGCCATTTGTTTGCAATTCGATTGTTAGCTTATCCAAATCAGTACGATTCTCGACACGCGTTTTATCGACATGATACGCCACTTTTTTTACTGGTGAAAAACTGTTATCAATTTTCAGTTTACCAATAGATTTAGCTCGTACTTCTTCCTCAAATTCTGCAAGGTTCGTTTCGGCAGAATGATATCCAATGCCTTTTTTGACATGCAACGTCATCTTTAATTTTCCGTTGTCATTCAAATGCGCAAGCACCAATTCTGGATTCACAACTTCGACACCATGTGTCAGTTGAATGTCACCAGCAGTAACCACGCAAGGGCCAATTTTATCAATACTAAGTGTTGCTTCTGAACCAACTGTCATCATCAAAGCTAGATCTTTTATATTTAAAAGGATACCAATCACATCTTCCTCAACGCCTTCAATAGTGCTGTATTCATGTAAAACACCATCTATCGTAACCTCTGTGACAGCACAACCAGGCATTGAAGACATCAGAATTCTACGCAATGCATTTCCCAATGTGTAGCCGTAGCCGGCTTCCAAAGGTTCCAAAACGATTCTAGAATGACACAAAGAATCCGATTGAACTTTCAAAACTCTTGGGGCGAGCATGTCGCTAATATCATTGTTCATAGATATAATTCTCCGATTTTACTTAGAGTAAAGTTCAACTACTAAGTTCACATTAAGATCTGAAGACAAATCTTCCAAAATAGGATATCTGCTCAACGTACCTTTAAAATTTGCAATCTCAAGCGTTAACCAATCACTTGCAGGTCTCTGTTCAGACAATGCCAAAGCCGCTTTAATTCTTCCTTGCGCTTTAGCCTTAGGGCGGATTGACACAACGTCACCTACCTCAACTAAATAAGAAGGGATATTTACTGCTTTATCATTCACCAATATCGCTTTATGCGCTACCAATTGACGTGCTTCGGCACGCGTACTAGCAAAACCCATTCGGTAGACAACGTTATCAAGTCGTCTCTCCAACAACATCATTAAGTTTTGACCCGTTGCACCTTTTTGCTTAGCAGCCAATTTATAATACAAACTAAATTGTTTTTCCAAAACACCATAAAAGCGTTTGATTTTTTGTTTTTCACGCAACTGAATACCATAACCACTGAGTCGCGTACGCTTATCGCCATGCGCCCCAGGTAGCTTTTCAGATTTGCACTTTGACTTGTAATCACGTACGCCGCTTTTGAGTAATAAATCAGTACCCTCACGTCGAGATAATTTACACTTTGGACCCATATATCTTGCCATTGCTTACTCCTAAAACCTTATACTCGACGCTTCTTGGCCGGTTTACAACCATTATGAGGGATACCTGTAACATCAGAAATTTCAACAATTTTAAAATCCTGAGCTATTAACTCGCGTATAGTCGACTCTCGACCTGGCCCAGGACCATAAATAAGAACTGCCACAGATTTCATACCATACTCTTTCGCAATCAAAGATGCTTTCTCGGTAGCAATTTGCGCAGCATAAGGTGTACTCTTACGCGAGCCACGAAAACCAGAGCCACCTGATGTCGCCCAAGTCAACGCATTTCCTTGTCTGTCTGTAAAAGTAACGATAGTATTATTAAAAGATGCGTGCACATGAACGATTCCATCTGACACAACACGTTTTATCTTCTTTCGAGCAGTCTTCTGTAATTTAGCTTTTGACATTTAGATATCCTAGATAAAATCAACCATTAGTGCTTTTGCGTCGCCCTTTTCTTGTTCTCGCATTGGTCTTAGTTCGTTGACCACGCACTGGCAAGCCACGGCGGTGACGTAATCCGCGATAGCAACCCAAATCCATCAATCTCTTGATATTCATTGTTACGACTCTGCGTAGATCACCTTCAACGGTCATCTTCGCAATCTCATTACGTAGCAAATCCAATTGCGCATCAGTCAATTGTGACATTTTTGACGCAGGATCAATATCATATGTTTTGCACAGTTTTTTTGATGTTGGCAAACCAATTCCGTAAATAGAAGTCAAAGCAATCACGACATGTTTATGATCTGCAATATTCACGCCTGCAATACGAGCCATTTGTTTCTCCGAACTTTAAGATTGCTGCACCTCATAAAGGGCAAACAATAATACAAGGTTAATTCACTAAAATCAAGTAAATTGGGACTTCACTCAGCTATAAACTTTCATTTTTACGCTATTGAAAAAATTCCTATCTACCAACAATAAAATACTTATTCCAAACACTACAGATTCATTAGAATGGATAAACTATTATCCTTGTCTTTGCTTATGTCGTGCTTCCTTACAGATTACTCTAATCGTACCATTGCGTTTAATTATTTTGCAATTTCGACATATCTTCTTTACTGACGCTCTTACTTTCATTCCCTACTCCAACGATTTCATAATAAACCAGGTAGCTTTCCACCTTTAAAATTCGCTTTCTTCATCAACGAATCATATTGCTGGGTCATCAAATGTGCCTGTACTTGCGCAACAAAATCCATTACCACGACAACTATGATCAACAGCGATGTGCCACCAAAATAAAACGAAACATGCCAAGTAAACATCAAAATCTGCGGCACCAAACAAACCAAAACTAAATACAAAGCACCAACCAAAGTGAGACGCGTCATTACGGTATCCACATACCGCATAGTTTGATCACCAGGCCGTATTCCTGGAATGAAAGCACCCGATTTTTTCAAATTATCAGCTGTGTCTTTTGGGTTAAAAACCAATGCCGTATAAAAGAATGCAAAAAACAAAATTGCTATGGCATCAACCATCAAATACAGAGGTTGTCCAGGAGCAAGCGCCATTCCAATATCTGCTAACCAAGCGAAACCAGGTGACTTAGAGAAAAACTGTGCTAAAGTTGCAGGCAACATTATAATGCTCGAAGCAAAAATAGGTGGTATCACTCCCGCCATATTAATTTTTAATGGCAAATGACTACTCTGCGCTGCATACACCTTTCGCCCTTGCGTTCTCTGGGCATAATTAACCCTAATACGTCTTTGACCTCGCTCCATAAATACTACAAAACCAGTCACAACAACCATAATACCTGCAATAACAAATAGAGAAAGAATCTGCATCTGTCCTTCTTTAACTTGCTGAAACACAGTAGCCATCGCATTTGGCATACTGGAAACAATACCGGAAAAGATAATCAAAGATATTCCGTTACCGACTCCCTTCTCAGTCATCTGTTCTCCGAGCCACATCAGAAACATTGTTCCTGTAACCAAAGTAACAACTGCTGTAACATAAAATAAGAAATCAGCATTCATAGCAATATGTTGATTTGCTAACCATCTAGCCATTCCAAAGGATTGTAAAGTAGAGAAACCCAAAGTAAGGTAGCGAGTATACTGATTTAATTTTCTTTTACCAGACTCTCCTTCTTTCTTTAATTGCTCTAGTGAAGGCACAACAACTGAAAACAGCTGTATAATAATCGAGGCTGTAATATATGGCATTATTCCAATTGCAAATACAGTTACTCGAGATAGTGCTCCACCTGAAAACATATTAAACAAACCAAAAATCGTGTTTTGCTGTTGATTAAAGAAATTCAACAGTTTTTCAGGATCTAACCCAGGTACTGGTATATGCGCACCCAGGCGGTAAACAAGAATGGCTATCAAAACAAAAAGTAAACGTGACTTTAACTCAGCTAATCCGCTTCGAGCACCATCCATTGGTTTGTTTTGTTTGTTTGATTTCACGCTTCTACACTTCCACCAAGATCCTCAATTACTTTTAAAGCACCCTTTGTTACTCTCAATCCTTTTATCTTTACTGCAGTTTTTAATTCACCTGACAGGATAACCTTGACTTCAAGGATGTCTTTTCTAATCAAACCAGCTGCCTTTAAAACACTTAGATCAACAAGTTCAGTATTCAAAGATGCTATTTCATGCAAAGTAACTTGATCTATGGTCTTGCATACTCTCGAAGTAAAACCCATTTTTGGCAATCTTCGTTGAATCGGCATCTGACCGCCTTCAAAATTTATCTTATGAAAGCCACCAGCTCGAGCTTTTTGCCCTTTATGACCACGTCCACAAGTTTTACCTAGGCCAGATCCAATGCCTCTACCTACTCTCTTCTTGCTTGGTTTTGATCCCGGTGCAGGAGAAAGTGTATTTAGCTTCATCATTCTGCTTCTCTCCATTCAACCAAATAATTTATCGTGTTTATCATTCCCATTATCGCTGGATTATTAGGCTTGACTACCACAGTATTCATTTTGGTAAGGCCTAAAAGCTTTGCGATTTCTTTATGTTTGGGCACTCTTCCAATCAAACTTTTTACTAATTTGATATTTACAGTTTTATTCATGCTGATTCTGCCAAAAGTAATTGATCTACTGTTTTGCCACGTTTTGCTGCAACATAGTCAGGCGTCCCAATATGTGTCAACGCTCCCAGTGTAGCTCGTACAATATTACTTGGATTCGTTGAACCAATATTTTTTGCCAAAATATCGTGCACTCCTAACACTTCAAGTACTGCACGCATCGCACCACCGGCAATAATACCAGTTCCCGAGCTTGCAGGTTTCATAAACACTTTTGAAGCGCCATAACTCCAAGTGATTTCATGGAAAATAGAACCGTTATTCAATGGAATATGAACCATATTTTTTCGTGCTTGTTCCATTGCTTTTTGAATCGCAATAGGCACTTCTCGTGCTTTTCCACGTCCATAACCAACTTTACCCTTTCCGTCACCAATAACCACCAACACAGCAAAACCGAAAACTCGTCCGCCTTTAACTACTTTTGCTGTACGTGTGACAGAGACAAGTTTTTCTTGGTAGCCGTCAGTTTTAGTATCTTCAAATGCCATAATCGTTCCTTAAAAATCCAAGCCAGCTTCACGCGCACCATCAGCTAATGCTTTCACTCTACCGTGAAACTTATAGCCAGCTCGATCAAATGCGACAACAAGAATATTCTGTTCCTTAGCACGCTTTGCAAGCAACGCACCCACTTGAAACGCCTGATCTTTCTTAGGACCTTTCAATTGAGCTCTCAGCTCCTTGTCTAACGTTGAAGCTGCAACCTTTACTAAGTCGCCACCCTCATTTGTTTCAATAATCTGTGCATATATATTTGGATTAGAACGATATACAACCAAGCGCATTCTTTGCGACTTGGTACTACGAATAATAGCTCGTGTTTTGGTAGCTCGTCTTTTGCGCGCAATATCTTTTTTCATCTTGTCACCCTATTTCTTCTTGGCTTCTTTAATTATAATAAGCTCGCCTGCATAACGAATCCCTTTTCCTTTGTAAGGTTCAGGAGGTCTGAAAGCACGGATTTCTGAAGCCACCTGCCCCAACAATTGTTTATCTATACCACTCAATTTGATAACGGTATTACTAGGGGTCTCTGCATGAACACCCTGGGCCAGCTCATATTCAACTGGATGTGAAAAACCTAAAGATAATGTGATTGCTCCCGGCTTTGCCTGAGCACGATAACCTACACCAACCAGTTCCAAAGTCACTTCAAAACCATTTGTTACACCATGAATCATATTACTGACCAATGCTCTCATTGTACCAGCTTGAGCCCAAGCGTTAGGATCATTTTTAGCAGGCTTAAATGTAACAATCGATTTATCCGATTCAGATAGGTTAACCGCTACCAAATGGTTGCAATGCTGTGTAAGGTTTCCTTTCGGTCCTGTAATAGTAATAGATCCAATACCGATTTCGAGTTGTACTCGATCAGGTAATTTAATATCTGCTTTTGCTACTCTAGACATAATATATCCTCTTTCCTGATCAAGCGACTTCGCAAAGTATTTCGCCACCAATATTCACTTTTTTGGCAGCAGCATGCGTCATAACACCTTTAGATGTAGATACGATTGCTATACCAAAGCCTGGAATAGGACTCAAATCCTTCACAGATTTATAGATTCTCAAACCTGGTCGACTTATTCTACGTATACGTTCAATAACAGGTTTGTTTTGAAAATACTTCAAATCAATCGTAATGATCTGCATATTATTCTCATCAGCATCAACTTGAAAATCTTTTATATACCCTTCTTCTTTGAGAACTCGCAATATATCTTGCTTCACAGAAGAGGATGATACTGTCACATGCTGATGTTTGGCTTGTTGACCATTTCGAATTCTAGTTAGCATATCTGCTATCGGATCTTGCATTGTCACTTTCGTTCTCCAAAAATCAATTTATTACCAGCTGGACTTGCGTATACCTGCCACATTACCGAACATCGACTGTTGACGTAAACAAATACGGCACAAACCAAACTTACTGTAAACTGCATGTGATCGTCCGCATTGTTGGCATCGTGTACTATGTCTAGCAGGACAAGAGTTAAGTGGAAGCTTGGCTAAAGAAGCCTGAGCTTTCATCACTTCATCCATGTCACTCGCAGACTTGATAACCTCTTTCAACTCCTGACGTCGAGCTTGGTATTTTTTTACAAGCTTTGCTTTTTTCAGTTCTCTTTGTAATATTGATTTTCTTGCCACAATTATATCCTTTCTATGTTCAATCTTTTAAAGGGAATTTAAAGGCTTCTAATAAAGCGCGACCTTCTTCATTCGTCTTGGCGGTAGTAGTAATACAGATGTCAAGGCCACGAATCGTATCTATCTTATCAAAGTCAATTTCAGAAAATACGATTTGCTCTTGCAAACCAAAACTGTAGTTACCTCGCCCATCAAATGAACGGGGATTTAAACCGCGAAAATCTCGTACTCGAGGTAGTGTTATAGAGACAAGACGATCTAAAAATTCATACATTTTTTCCGACCGCAAAGTTACTTTACAACCTATAGGCCAACCATCGCGAATTTTAAAACCGGCAATTGATTTTTTCGCCAAAGTAATAATTGGTTTTTGGCCTGAAATACGAGTCATGTCTTCCACAGCGAAATTCATCACTTTCTTATCACTTACAGCCTCACCAACACCCATGTTAATGGTTATCTTGGTAATTTTGGGCACTTGCATCACAGATTTATAATTGAATTTCTTCATCAATTCTGGTGCAACTGTTTCTTTATAAAAATCTCTTAATCTGCTCATTTACATTCACCTAGCCCGCATCAACCAAATCATTATTTGACTTAAAATATCTAACTTTTCGAGATTTGCCATTGTCATCTTCAAATCTGAATCCTACACGATCTGCCTTTCCTGTAGCTGCATTATACAGAGCCACATTCGACACATGAATTGCAGCTTCTTTTGTAACTATCCCACCCTTTTGTTCTAACTGAGGGTTTGCTTTTACATGCTTCTTAATCAGGTTTGCACCTTCCACCCAAACTTTCTCTGCCTTGACTGTCATGACGACGCCAATGTGCCCTTTAGATTTTCCGGTAATTACAATGACTTTATCTTTGGCTTTTATTCGATTCATAGTTAATTCCTCTTATAACACTTCAGCTGCCAATGAAATAATCTTCATAAACCGCTCTCTAAGTTCGCGTGTCACTGGTCCAAAAATACGAGTTCCAATAGGTTCGTTTTGGTTATTCAAAAGAACTGCAGCATTACCATCAAATCGAATCAAAGATCCGTCATCTCTACGTACGCCCTGTGCAGTACGCACTACCACAGCATTCATGACCGCACCTTTTTTTACCTTGCTTCGGGGTATAGCATCTTTAATAGACACCTTTATAACATCCCCAACACGAGCATATCGACGATGCGAACCACCCAGCACTTTGATACACATTACTTTGCGTGCGCCACTGTTATCTGCGACTTCAAGGACAGTCTGCATTTGTATCATTTTATTCTCCAGATCACATTTCGACCAGAAAAAGGCTGTTAATTATAACAGGCCAATTATCTTATTAAAAGCTCTTTCTAACACTTAGTTGCATTTATACCAAATAAGTATACTAAAGCATTGGTCAGCAAAACTACTGCCGATTTGAAAAAGCCCTATACAAGCTTGACTATTAAACCTTTTCTGAAATCACTTCAACCAAACGCCAGTTTTTCAATTTTGAAAGTGGTCTAGTCTCACGTATTTTTACCACATCTCCAATTTTACAAACTTGATTTTCATCATGTGCATGTAACTTAGATTTGCGCCGCAAAATCTTTCCATACTTAGGGTGTTTAACAGTTCTTTCAACTGAAACTACTATTGTTTTTTGCATTTTGTTGCTTACAACAAAACCTACCAAAATCTTTCCTTTGGGTTTTTCATCATTTGTCGTCATGCTACTCTACCTTCTCTGTCATAACAGTTTTAATACGCGCAATATTTCGACGAACTTGACGGACAACATGTGTTTTATCCAAAGCACCCGAGGCTTTTCGCATACGTTGCTGAAACTGCAGTTTACGTAGGACTAAAACTTCCGCCTGCAGTTGCTCTGCATTGAGGTCTCGTAATTCTTTGATCGTTTTCATTACATCACCTTCCGCTCTTCAAACATTACTTTAAAAGGAAGTTTTGCTTTTGCAAGATCAAAGGCTTCGATTGCCAATTCTCGGGTTACGCCTTCCATTTCAAACAAAACTTTTCCTGGTTGAATTTGGGCCACCCAATATTCAACATTCCCTTTCCCTTTACCTTGCCGTACTTCTAATGGCTTTTGGGTAATAGGTTTATCAGGGAAGACACGAATCCAAATCTTACCACCACGCTTTACGTGTCGTGTCATGGCACGTCGTGCAGCTTCTATTTGACGTGCTGTCAAACGACCGCGTTCCAGTGCTTTTAAGCCAAACTCACCAAAGCTTATCGAAGAACCGCGAAATGCTAAGCCACGATTTCGACCTTTCATTTGCTTACGAAACTTTGTTCTTTTTGGTTGCATCATAATTCTTATTCCTCAATCACTTGCTTGTGTCAGCTGGTCGGGCTTTGTGCGGAACAGTCTCGCCCTTAAAAATCCAAACCTTCACACCAATGATGCCGTATGTGGTTTTGGACTCAGCAGTACCATAATCGATATCCGCACGAAACGTGTGCAAAGGAACGCGACCTTCTCGGTACCATTCACTCCTAGCAATTTCTGCACCACCGAGGCGACCAGAAACACAAATCTTAATACCTTTGGCACCAGACTTTAAAGCAGAGGTCACAGCTCGTTTCATTGCACGCCGGAACATAACACGCTGTTCCAATTGCTGCGCAATTCCTTCCGCAACTAGCACTGCATCCAGGTCAGGCTTTCTAACCTCTTCAATATTCAGATGAACAGGAACACCAAGCTGCTTTGCAATATGGGCGCGAAGACCTTCTATGCCGCCTCCTTTTTTTCCAATTAGCACACCTGGACGAGCGCTGTGAATAGTCACCACCGCATTATTGGCTGGCCGGGCTATTTTTATGGAACTTATCGCAGCACCAACTAATTTCCGCTTGAGATCCTTGCGCAAATTGATATCTTGGTTCAGCAATTCAGCATAATTTTGAGTGGCAAACCAATTTGAATTACACTCTTTATTAATACCTAAACGGATCCCAATCGGATTAACTTTCTGACCCATAATTATTCCTCATCCTTTACAACAATGGTGATATGACAGCTGCGTTTAGATATGCGATTCGCTCTACCTTTAGCACGCGGAGAAATACGCTTCAAAGTTGCGGCTTCATCTACAAAAATAGTACTGACTTTTAATTCATCAATATTAATACCTTTATTGTTTTCAGCATTCGCAATTGCTGACTCAAGTACTTTCAACATCAAGTGCGCAGCCTTTTTAGGGGTAAATTTCAACACATTCAACGCAGTAGATACTGGAATATTTCTTATCATATCAGCAACTAATCTACATTTTTGCGCTGATAATGATGCATTTCTTAATTTCGCTGTGACTTCCATTATGAGCCTCTTACTTAGAATCAGACTTACCTTTAACCTTTCTATCACCAGAATGGCCTTTGAATGTACGAGTCATAGAAAACTCACCTAATTTGTGACCAACCATATTATCAGTAATATAAACAGGAACATGGTCTCTACCATTATGTACTGCAATGGTTAACCCAATCATGTTTGGAATAACTGTCGAACGCCGTGACCAAGTTTTAATTGGCTTTTTTGACTTAGTTGCAACTGATTCTTCCACTTTCCTCAACAGATGTGCATCTATAAAAGGACCTTTTCTGATAGAGCGAGCCACTATATATACCTCATTAATAATTAAAAAATGGATTGATTTTGTTCATATACTTAACCAATCAAATCCTTATTTCTTCTTTCGTCCTCTTACAATAAAACGATCAGTACGTTTATTGGAACGAGTTTTATAACCTTTGGCCAATTGACCCCAAGGAGAAACAGGATGACGTCCTGCAGAAGTTTTACCTTCACCACCACCATGTGGATGGTCGACAGGGTTCATTGCCACACCACGAACGGTTGGACGTATACCACGCCAGCGTTTCGCACCTGCTTTTCCCAACTCTCGCAAATTGTGCTCGCCATTACTGACTTCGCCTATGACTGCACGGCAAGTAAGCAAAACTTTACGCATTTCGCCTGAACGCAATTTCAGAGTTGCATACACACCCTCTTTTGCAACGACCTGACCACTACAACCTGCGGAGCGCAACAGTTGAGCGCCCTTTCCTGGTTTGAGTTCTACGCAATGAATCGTAGTACCCAGTGGAATTCTTTTCAATGTCAAAGCATTTCCGGCAGTAATAGGCGCATCATCACCACTTACAACCGTACTTCCTTTTTCAAGACCTGAAGGGGCAATAATATACCTTCTTTCTCCATCGTTGTAAACTAGTAAAGCGATCAATGCTGTGCGATTTGGATCATACTCAATACGTTCTACAGTTGCAGGTATTCCATCTTTCAGTCTTTTGAAATCAATAATACGGTATTGTGTGCGTGTACCACCGCCGATATGGCGAACGGTAATGCGTCCTGTATTGTTTCTTCCACCTGTTTTCTTAAGAACTTCAACCAAAGGTGCATGTGGCTTTCCTTTGTGAAGGTGTTTATGTACTACCCGTATTTCCCCACGCTTACCAGGAGACGTTGGTTTTGATATCATAAGTGCCATGTTATATCTACCTTATTCAGCCACTGTAAAATCGATGTCGTGACCAGCATGTAGAGATACAAAAGCTTTCTTCCAGTCACTACGCTTACCACTTGTTTGTTTGAATCGTTTGGTTTTACCTTTTACATTCAAGACATTTACTTGTTTCACTTTCACTTTGAAAATATGCTCTACAGCTTGCTTTATTTCGTTTTTACAAGCATCACGCAAAACTTCAAATGTATATTGTTTTTGTTTGTCTGCAATATACGTTGTTTTCTCAGATGTGTGCGGAGCACGCAACACCATCATTAATCTTTCTTCACTGCTCATTGTAAGCGCTCCTCTAGCATTTTAATGGCTTCTTCAGTAATAAGCACATGATCAAATCTTAACAATAAGACAGCATCCAATTCTTCTACTTCACAAACAAAGTAGTCAAGCAGATTGCGTGAAGCGAGATATTCGTTTTCACCTAGTTCATGCATAACAATCAAAGAATTTGTTAACTTTAATTCTTCAACTTTTGTTAAAAAGTCTTTCGTTTTTGGGGAAGAACATTCGAAATCGCTGACTACAGTAAGACGCTCTGTCCGGTAAAGTTCAGAAAGTATACTACGAATCGCCCCTTTGTACATTTTTTTATTCAGCTTTTGTGAGTAATCACGTTTTTTGGAGGCAAACGTCACACCACCTGACCGCCACAAAGGACTTCGGATAGTACCTGCTCTTGCGCGGCCTGTCCCTTTTTGATTCCAAGGCTTTCTTCCACCGCCACGTACTTCAGCACGTGTTTTTTGCGCACTATTACCACTACGCGCGTTGTTCATCGACATCACAATTGTTTGATGAACTAAGCTTTCATTGTAGGGACAGTCAAAAACTGCAGGATTAAGAACCATTTTTTCTTTGGCAGCACTTTCTTTTTTAGTTGTCATGATTTACGCCTCTTGCTTGTTTTTTCTTCACAGAGGGCGTAATCTCTACTCTTGCCCCTGGCGCTCCAGGAATGGCGCCTTTGATCAATACTAGATTACGTGAAGAATCTATTTTAATCACTTCAAGGCTTTGTGTCGTCACTCTTCTTGCACCCATGTGTCCAGCCATTTTCTTGCCTTTGAAGACACGGCCAGGTGACTGATTTTGTCCAATTGAACCGGGGACTCGATGTGACCTCGAATTACCATGCGAAGCATCTTGCGTACGGAAATTATGACGCTTAACTGTTCCAGCAAACCCCTTTCCTTTGGAAACTGCTGCGACATCAACAAATTGTCCTTCTGCGAAAACTTCTTGTGCAGTCAGTACTTGACCACTGTTATATGCAGAAATATCGTCAACACGACATTCCATAAGCATATCGCCTGCTTCCACTTCAGCTTTCGCAAAATGACCAGCCAAGGGTTTTGACACCCGACTAGCCTTCTTGAAACCACTTGTCAATTGAATCGCAACATACCCATCTACTTCCAGTGTTTTTAACTGAGAAATGCGGTTAGGATGTACTTCCACCACAGTAACGGGAACAGAAGCTCCCTCCTGAGTAAATATGCGAGTCATACCGATCTTTCGACCCAATAAACCGATGTTCATTCTAACACCTCTTTAATCATCCAAGCTAATCTGGACTTCTACACCAGCTGCTAAATCAAGTTTCATCAATGCATCAACAGTTTTCTCAGTAGGATTAACAATTACCACTAAGCGTTTGTGCGTTCTAAGCTCATATTGATCTTGTGCATCTTTGTTAACATGGGGAGAAACTAATACTGAAAATTTCTCTTTTCTCATCGGCAAAGGAATAGGTCCGCGAATTTGCGCACCTGTACGTTTAGCCGTTTCAACTATTTCACGTGTTGATGCATCTATCATACGATGATCAAACGATTTTAGCCGAATCTTTATATTTTGATTACTCATAGTCATCACTCAATAATCTTAGCTACAACACCCGCACCAACGGTACGCCCACCTTCACGAATGGCAAAGCGCAATCCTTCATCCATCGCAATCGGCGCATGCAGGTTGATGACCAATTTAACATTATCTCCCGGCATTACCATTTCTATACCTTCTGGTAAATCGCAAGTACCTGTTACGTCTGTCGTTCTGAAATAGAATTGTGGACGGTAACCATTGAAAAATGGGGTATGACGACCACCCTCTTCTTTAGACAACACATATACTTCAGCTTCAAATTTAGTATGTGGTTTGATGGAACCCGGCTTTGCCAAGACTTGTCCGCGTTCAACTTCTTCACGTTTTGTACCACGCAACAAGACACCAACATTGTCCCCAGCACGACCTTCATCCAACAGTTTGCGGAACATTTCCACACCTGTGCAGATTGTTTTAACCGTGTCATGCAAGCCAACAATTTCAACTTCCTCGCCTACTTTGACAATACCTGACTCGACACGGCCTGTTACGACTGTACCACGTCCAGAAATTGAGAAGACGTCTTCGATTGGCAACAAGAATGGCTTGTCAATCTTTCGCACAGGCTCTGGAATATAAGAGTCCATGGTTTGCACTAATTTCTCAATAGATGGCACACCAATTGGAGATGTGTCGCCTTCTAA